>CAZSOF010000129.1:0-7219 GCA_964607685.1 uncultured Acidimicrobiaceae bacterium
CGAGAGTCTTGCGAATGGCGTAGGTGTGGGCATACGGCCCGAAGTACTCGTTGCCTTTCTGCTTCTTGCCCCTCATCACCATGGCCCGCGGCCACTCATGGGAACGCGTGATCGCCAGGAAGGGATAGGACTTGTCATCGACCAGTTTGATGTTGAATCTCGGGCGGTGCTCCTTGATCAGGGAGTATTCGAGCATGAGGGCGGCGACTTCCGACTCGGTGATGATCCAGTCGACGCTGCGGGCGGCATCCACCATCGCCTGAGTCCGGGGATGGAGCCCGGTGGAGAAGTATGAGGAGACCCTGGCACGCAGCGACTTTGCCTTCCCCACGTAGATGACACGACCGTTGCGGTCCCGGAATCGGTAGGCGCCGGGACGGTCCGGGATCTCGGACGTCTGTGGTCGCTCGAACATTCCCCTCAGCGTAGGAGCCGCCACCGGCATCCCAGGAGACGCGGAATGCCTCCCTGGTCCTCGAACTCGTGGTGCGGTTGTTCGATCATGTTTTCCAGGCTCCAGCCGGCGTCGGCCGCTGAGTTGAGGAGATCGGTCAGCGAGCGATGATGGAATGTGACCGTGTCGTGGCCGGCCGGCATGTCAGATGACCCTGAGGAGAAGTACTCGCCCGGCCTCCACAGGACCTCGCCGTCCTCATCCGTGATCGGGGTCGACCCGGGAGCGGTCCAGAAGGGATGGTTCATGACTACCGCCATCACGCCATCGGGCACGGTGACACGCGCAGACTCGACAAACAGCGTCCGATGGTCCTGGATGTGCTCCAAGGTGAGGACGGCGAATACGCCATCCACGGTTTGGTCCCGGATGGGGATCGTTGGCAGGAAGGTGACGATTGTGCCCGGTACACCGACGACGATGTCAGCGTTGGCGTCTATGCCCCATGACGAGGCCCCGAGGTCCGCCATCGACCTCATGATACGGCCCTCTCCGCATCCCAGATCGAGATATCGTCCTCCCTCGCGAGGCCGCAGGATCTCAAGCAGCAATGGAGTCACCACCGATTCGTACGAGGGATCGTTGGCGATCTCCTTTCGCCACCACGTGGAGAGCTCAGGCCATTTGGGTGACATGTCTCGATGTGAAGGCCGTGACCCGTCGATTCGAGTCGAGGGGTGACAAGTTCGTCATTCGACCATTCTGCCGAACCTCCTCGAGTCGCATCTGATCAGGTGAGCCCGGGCCAGCTCTCTTTGGAGCTACCTGGGTACACAATCGACATGCTCCCTGGCGAGAGCGTCAACGTGTGAGTATGTGACGTGCGCATTATGCGTGTAGTGGTGAATCGTCTGCCGAAGCGCGCAGACGGCCACGGATCAACCGACAGGCATGGCGAGCCGATATGACATTTGACCCGTGAGCTCGACACGACGATCAATGGGAACGGATATCCATCGACCACCGGACTCCAACGTCTCCACGTCCCCTGCCAGGATGAGCGGATGGAGACGGTTTGCGGTGCCTTCTTTCGGGGACGTCGTCTTTATCACGATCTTCTCCCTTGCCATCGCACTGGGTGCCAATCTCACGCATCGTGACGGTGATCTCGCCAAGCACCTTCGCCTGGGTGGCGAGATCATCGACCAAGGGCGGCTACCGGTGGTCGACACCTATTCACACACCATGACAGGCGGGGAGATGGTTCCCCACGAGTGGCTGGCTCAGTCAAGCCTGGCTGCTACGGAACGATGGTTCGGATTTGACGGCATTGGGGTTCTCGCCGCCGTCTTGGCGGCCCTCCCCTGGTTCATCATGTACCGCTGGCTGATCAAGCGGGGCACCGCGGTGGGCTTGTCGGTGGCGCTCTGTCTGCTGGGAGCGGCGGCCTCCATGATCCACTGGGCGGCACGCCCTCACGCCTTCACCTGGATCTTCGTGGTTATCTGGGTGATCCTGCTCGAAGATCTGCGCAGGGGGGAGCGGGACCAGGTATGGATACTGATCCCATTGGCCGTGTTGTGGGTCAACACCCATGGCGGCTTCATCGTTGGCTTCTACCTGCTCGGCACATATCTGGCGGGCGCGGTGATCGATCGCTATCGCGGGCATGCGGAGGGAGTGGCCGGGAGAGCAAGGCATCTGCTCCAGGTTCTCCTGGCCACGATCGCGGCGTCGTTCGTCAATCCGACCGGATACAAACTGGTCATCCATCCCTTTGCCCATCTACTCGGTGACGACTTTCTCTTCGACTTCACCACCGAGTTCAACTCCCCTGACTTTCACAGCCTCTTCTTCTGGCCTTTCCTGGCGATGATCGTGTTCTCGGTCTTGCTCTCGTTCCATTGGAACCCGACGACTTTGCTCCTGGCCGCATCCTCGACGGCCTTCGGGCTCTACGCCCTGCGCAATATCCCCCTCTACGCCTTGATCATCACCCCGATACTGGCGGAGGCGGTCATGTCTGCGCGGCCCGAGACACGCTCGAGCAGGTTTACCGAGCGGTTGAGGGAGTATTCGGCGATCGAGAAGAACCTGGCGGGAGGGTCACTTTCGGTCATCTTGATCGCGGCCACTGTTTTGATGCTGGCTCGAGCACCAGGAAGCGGTTTCAGCTTCGGCTCCCCGTTCTTCCCCGTAGAAGCCGTGGAGCAGGTCGGCGAGGCGCCTCCGGGCGACCACGTCTTCAACCAATTCGTCTGGGGTGGCTATTTGGTCTACTGCTGTCATCCGCAGCTCCCGGTCTTCATCGACGGCCAGACGGACTATTACGGACCTGAGCTAACGAGCGAATACGACCAGACAATCAGAGGGTTGCCTGCCTGGCGGGACGTGTTCGAAGCGTACGGCATCGACTGGGCGCTCATCTCGCCGAATTCGGGGCTCGCTGGAGTCCTCGTGGAGAGCGGGGACTGGGAGGAGCGATACCGGGACGAAAGTTCCGTCATCTTCGTGCGGGGCCCTTGACGGTCGTGCCGAGGGCAAGCGGAAGCGACTAGCCAACCCGGCGACAAACCGCCAGCACAGACGTACCCGCAGGTAGAAAATTTCGACGCCGGGCGGCCAACCGGTGCTCCCATCGGAAGTAGTCGAGCGCCGCCTGGTTGAGGAGTTGCGCAGGCTGGGCCACTCCGACATGGTGCCTGATCCTCTCCAGGCCCTTGGCCATCAGTTTTGGTCCGATCAGGGCGAAGAAGACATGGCCACATCTGGTCACTTCGAAACCGGCGTGAGAAAGTGCGTTCGCCAGGCGTGTCCTGGTGTACCGGCGGAAATGGCGATTGATGACATCGTGTTCCGACCATAGCCAGTCGTAGGCAGGCACAGTCACGATGGCCGTGCCACCGATCCGTGTGTTGCGTTTCAAGGACGTCACCATGGCGGACTCGTCGTCTACGTGTTCTACAACATCGAGAGCCAGCACGAAGTCGAAGAGACCTAGCTGAGGTGACAACTCGAGGTAGTCGCCTTCGTGAAACTCGAGGCCTGGACTCCCAGTCCATTGGGGATGGGATACGATGTCGACTCCGGTCACAAGGGCACCGCTGGCGCTCAGTTCCCTCGTCAATTGGCCACTGCCACAACCAACGTCCAAGACCGACGTCCAGCTCCGCCCCGAGGATTGGATCAGGCCACGGATCAGCTCCCTCCTGGAAACCCACCAAAAGTGACTCGTCTCCAGATCGGGATACTGCCGGACGAAGCACTCATCCATCTGAGCCCTCAGGACCCCACTCATCAGCCACGACATAGACCGGACGTCGCTTCACTTCGTCGTATATGCGGCCTATGTACTCTCCAATCACACCCAGGACGAGCAGGATCATGCCGGCGAAGATGATTTGCATGATGGCGAGAGCGGCGAAACCGCGCGGTGGTCCACCGGTGAAGCGGTCGATCACCACGTAGATCCCGTAGCCCAAACCACCGAGCACCGTCAACCCTCCGACCACGGTCGCCACGCGCAGTGGGACGATCGAAAAGGCGAACAGCGCACTGAACGAGAAGCCGATTCGGTCCCAGACAGAAAACTTGGTCCTTCCGGCGAATCGCTCATGGCGATCTATAGGAATCCCGATTTGATTCAACCCCACCCACGCTCTCAACCCGCGTAGATAGCGTTGACGTTCCGGCAAAGCCTTCATCAGGTCGACCGCCCTGCGTGAAAGCAGTGAGAAGTCTCCGGCGTCGATGGGAATCGGTGTGTCACTCACGGCTGCAAGGAGTCGATAGTGAAGCGCATATGCCGCTCGCAGCCACAAGCTCTCCGGCCTCTGTTTCCGGGTTGCGTAGACGACATCGGCTCCTTGCATGTACTCGTCGATGAACCGCGGCAGAGTGGCGGGGTCGTCCTGGAGGTCGCCATCGATGATGAAGACGGCATCACCTCTTGCTGCATCCAAGGCCGCCGACAGGGCAGCCTGGTGACCGAAGTTCCGGGAGAGCCTGATGATTCTCAGATTTGAATATGTGGGGCGCAGCTCGAGTAGTGCCGCAAGCGTTCCGTCGTCACTGCCGTCATCGACGCAGAGAATCTCGTGGTCACGGTCGCCGGGGAGCTCGTCGAGCACGCTGGCAGTACGTTTGAGAAGTTGCTCAATCCCTGGCTCCTCATTGAATAGCGGAATGGCAACGGTGACGGATGGGAACGCACGCGGCGGGGCTTCTGATGTCATGTTCTCGGCCATTCGAGTCCCCTATCAGCCATCCATCGCGGATGCATCCGTTCACGCAATTCCAATACCACCGCTGAGAATGTCAAGGATCGCGCGGCGAATAGCGTCGAATTCGCTCACGAGGGTACGGATGTGCGCCGATGAAAAGGTCGATGCGTGTGAACGATCGGTTTACCGTCAAACCGGTGAGCTCGTGGCGCACACATAGAGTGGTGGCCGCACTTGCGGTCGTGGCCTTTGTTACGATCCAACTGGCGATACCCATCAGTCGCTTCGGCAGCAACGAGGCCGCGCCTAGGTTCGCCTGGCAGATGTTCTCCACGGTTCGTGAGGCGCCCGATTTCGTGGTCGAGACGGGAAGCGAGACCATCGAGATCCCGTTGAACGACTACATGGCCGGGGCGCGGGGAGACGTCGACATCGAGGGTTTGATGCCGGCACATCTCTGCAGCCTGTTTCCCGCAGCGATCCGCGTGACCTGGCAATGGGACAGTTACCCATGTTGACCTGGCTCACCGATGCCGTCGACTCTCGTCCCCTCGGGCTCGCCAGGATCATCATCGGCGGCGCTGCGGTCATACGGGGATTCGTCGCATGGGGGGTGCTTTCGAAACTTGCCGACCAACAGACCCTTCGTGCTCCGTACGCCGACTGGCTCCCGGATCCCACCTTGCCATTGTCCATCGGCGTCATCGTCGTGTGGCTGACTTCCGCGATCCTCTTCACGATCGGCTGGCGTGTGCGACTCACGGGCCCGGCGTTGATGGCTTCGATCGTGTTCACTCTTGCCTTAGATCAACAGGCTTACTCCAACCACCTCTACCTGATGACATGGCTCGTACTGTTACTCACCATCGCCGACGCTGGAGCGGGTCTCAACATTCGTCGAGTGGATCGCGCCGTCGTGCGCTGGCCAGTCCTCCTCATAATGATGCAGACGTCGATCGTCTACGGCTTCTCGGCTCTGACCAAGATCAACTCTGGATGGGTGTCCGGCGAGGTGCTGGCGGGGAGTTTGATCGGAGGTCTCGTCGAGTTTCCGGCGTCGTTGCGGACTCCCGGATTCCTCGGCGTGCTCGCGTTGGTGGTGATCGCCGTCGAGTTGTTCATGGCGATCTTCCTGTGGCGTGCCAGGCTACGGCCGGCAGCATTCATCCTTGGACTAGGGCTCCACTTCTCCATAATTCTGCTCATGGCGAGCACGGCCCAGCTTCTGGTGTTCGCTCTGGAGATGTTGGCCACATACCCACTGTTCCTCGGGGAGGGGACGCTGGAGGTCGGTGCTACGCCATTCGGACCGTGGCTGGATAGGATCAAACGCTTCGATCTGCTCCGGGTGGTCGAGCCACGTGCCGATCTCGACACTCGGGACCTGGTTCTCACCCACCGCGGCCACACCAGTCACGGTGCCGCAGCACACACCCGGATTCTCGAGCATTTGGTGCCCTGGCTATGGGTGGCACCTCTCTTGCGGCTACCCGGGATCAGCCACCTGCATGCGCGGCGTCATCACGTCACGGATAGGGTGATGACTGCCAGCAACACTCAGTAGCCCAGGACCTCCTTGAACCAGGGAAGGGTCCGCTCCAAGCCCGAACGCAGCGAGATCTGTGCCTTCCAGCCCAGGATTTCCTCCGCTTTGGTGATGTCAGGCCTGCGAACGCTCGGATCGTCGGTGGGAAGAGGCTGGAAGTCGATGCCGGGATGGTTCCCCACCACCTCCTGAATTGTCTCAGCCAGCTCGAGAATTGTGACCTCTTCGGGATTTCCGATGTTCACAGGCTCGGTCTCCTCAGACAGGAGAAGCCGGAGGATTCCCTCAACTTCGTCATCGACGTAGCACAGCGATCGAGTCTGACGGCCATCCCCAAAGACGGGCAACGGACGATTCTCCAGTGCTGCCTTGAAGAACTCGGGCACGGCCCTCCCATCGTCGGGTCTCATGTGGGGCCCATAGGTATTGAAAATGCGAACGATTCGTGTTGGCATACCGTGCTCTCGGTTGTAGGCGAGAGTGAGCGCTTCGGCGAACCGCTTCGCTTCGTCATAGACCCCCCGTGGGCCGATGGGATTCACGTTGCCCCAGTAGGTCTCGGGCTGTGGGTTGACCAGTGGGTCGCCGTAGACCTCCGAAGTCGAGGCCAGGAGGAACGTGGCTCCCTTCTCATGGGCCAGACCCAGGCCCTTGTGGGTTCCGAACGCCCCAACCTTCAGGGTGTGGATGGGCCATTTCAGATAGTCGACCGGAGACGCCGGTGAGGCGAAGTTGAGCACGTAGTCCACCTCACCCGACACATGGATGTAGTCGGTTACGTCGTAGTCGATGAGCCTGAACCTCCGATCTCCCAAGAGATGGGCGACGTTGGAGGCGTTCCCGGTGATCATGTTGTCGAGACACGTGACCTGGGCTCCCGAATAGACCAACCACCTACATACATGAGAGCCGAGAAACCCGGCGCCACCGAGCACCACTGCGTGTCTGCCCGCCAACTCATTGAATCCGCCTAGGGCGGATCTCCCTACCTCAAGCAAGAGTCGATCCTCCAGAATGCCTTGAGAGTACATCGTCAGATTCCGAAGGCAGTTGAGC
>CAZSOF010000130.1:0-7194 GCA_964607685.1 uncultured Acidimicrobiaceae bacterium
AAAGGGAGCACGGCCTGGTCTCTCTGAGCTGGATCTGGTGCTACCCTGACAGCACGATCCTGTCCTCCTGGCATCTTCGCGGACGCTGAACACACCCCACCAAGGAGGCCCGCCGTGAACGAGCAACATGTCAAGCGCGTGCAGAACGTGTTCGCTGCAATCAACGATCGACACTGGGACGAGGTCGCGGCCAGCTACTCATCCGACGCGGTGATCGAGTACCCCCAGTCCGGAGAACGCATCGAGGGGCGCGATCGGATCCGATCGATGATGGAGACGTTCCCGGAACCCCCGACCTTCGTGCTTCGCAACGTCTTCACGGGAGACGACCAGTCGGTCATCGTGGAGTTCGACGCCCTGTACAGCGGTGTCGAACCCTGGAAGGGCGTCGCTCTGTACTGGCTCTCGCCGGAGGGCATCGCCCGCGAGGTCGCGTATTTCAGCGAGCCTTTCGCCCCACCGGAATGGCGGATCGGCCTGAGCACCTGATCGAGTCGAGAGCCTCCAAAGCAGGCCGGATGGGATAAGACGTGCCGCCGATCTTGCCCGAATCCCCCCAGGCCTCAGCAACAAATGGTTGAACGCCGTAGCTTCATCCGGCATCCGGGGTTAAAGCCCGACTACGAGGTTCGGTCGTTTGCAGACATGCAGTGGCTGATGGATGAGAGCTACATCCAGATTCGAGAAAGGGATGGCAAGTCGTTCACGTTTGAGCTGACCGGCCAAGCCCTGGACACTCGGAGCGGCTGACTCCCCAGGACCGGAGACCTATCGGCCGGGATGGTCCAACGTCACCCGTAGCAGCCTGTGGCCCGTAGTCGATCATCGGCGGCGTTCATATAGCCGAGGGTCGCCTTAAACGTGGAGGGCCGATTGTTCCCTCAGCCCGGTCTCTCCTCAATGTCCGGGGAGCAAGGAACCACCCGAGCGCCCCGGAACCCTCTTTATTAGGTCGTGTTGTGGAGGAGTCGGAAGGCGCCGTTGTTGACGGCGTCGGCACCAACTCGATAGTGGGCGAAGAAGCCACGCTGACCGGTGGGCCGGCCTGCGCCGGTTGAGAACAGGTGCGGGATGAATTCCACGCTCGAGCTGCGATCGGCAATCACATAATTTGTGAAATCCCCGTACACCAAGACGTAGTCGTCAGCGGTGCTGATGGTTCCGTCCATGGCCTCGGCCTCATAGGTTGGGACTCCGAACAGTGAACCGGGGTTGCCCGCGGCGGCGGGGAACAACTGGCTTCCGTTGGTGGTCTCGAACTGTTCCACGTCATGCCAGATAACTCTATTGGCAAAGAACGCTGCTCCCGATACCGGGCCGGCAAGTCCTCATCGAGTGAGTACACGTCGACAGCACCGAAGGTGCCGCTAGTGGCACAGGCGACAATCGAACCGGCCACAGTGTTCAGGGCGGTGATGATGCCGAATGGCTCGCCCGTCCCGCTGCCCGTCACGAACGCCTGAGATGTCAGCGTGGATCGACCAAATGCCAAAAGTCTGCCGACCTCTTCCGCCACGTTTGCGGCATCTTCGAGGGCTTCCATGCTGATCGGTACAAACCCCTGCGCCTTGTGAATCGCGATGCTCGGCTGGGCGAAGGTGGTCGCGTCGTCGCTGACTTGCTCGGCTTCAGCATCCCACGACCAGGACACCGCGCCCGATGAAACCGGGTTGTAGGTATCTCCGGTGGCCTGGACAACTTTCGCGACCCGGCGTATCGGGTTGAAGCTGCCATCGGAAGTGATGATGACCGCGGGGTCCAACTGGAAGGGGATCAAAAAACCACCTGCCGAGTCCGTCAAACCCATGGCGCGGGCTTCGCTTTTCACCTTGCGGACGGCCTGTACTTCCTGCTCGCTGAGCAGAGGGCTGACTCCCCCTGATTTCAGCATTTCGGACCACGCTCTCAGACAGGTCGGATCGGACGTGACAACCGCCAGTCGAGCGAGAGTGCCATGGGCGTCGTCGTCCTCTTCGATAATCCTGGTGGCGTTGGCCCGGCCGGCGTCACTGGGCCCGTCCATCTGCTCGATGGCAGACAGGGCCCGCGAACGCCACTCAGACGGGCTCGCATTACGGGCAGCCAGCGACTCGTCACGGTTGATCGACCAGGGGTCGTTGTAGCGGCGGTACTGAATCGAACCAGGTTCCCCAATCGGATCTGAGGTGAACTCTCGGGCTCGTTGCGTTTGGAACTCGGCGTGCGCTTTCTCGAATTCTGCGCTTAACGCCTCGATGCGTTGCGAGTCAGCGGCGGTGAGGGTTCGTTTGTCGGCAATCTGGCGAAGCTGGTTGCCGATTTCCTGTAAACGGTTCAGTGAAGACACGCTTCACACTCCTTGTTTCTAGGCGGAGTCGAAGCGGGTCAGTCCGGGTTTGTCGGCTCCCGGCACCATCACGCAGTCGCTATGCGACACCTTCCCCCTGGCGTGCTGTTTGTCGGCCAGCCACCGTGACGCCGCCAGGGAGCGGCTTCTAAAATTGTGAGCAACAGAATAGCGTCGATTTTCGCGACTTAGTAATCGTCATCTAGTTCTCTTTCGGGAGTGTGGCCGGATTGCACATTTACCGGAGTTACGCCGTCATCGGGGTCGACCAGAGCCAGCAAACAAGCCCGAACATGCTCCTTACGTTCTTCGTCGGTCACCTTGTACGCCAGACGTAGCGCATTGAGTTTGCGCTCATCGTCGGCAGACAACCTCCTCCGACTGGCTATGGACGCGATTTGTAGGTCCAATTCGTCCAGCCGCTCCAGGTTCTCCCGATAGCGGACAGGGTCAATGTCAGTGGTCATTTCTCTTTATCTCCTTTCGGCAGCACGAGCTGCACGTCGTCCCAGCCGACCAGGAACAGATACCGGCCAGTGAGAAACCCGTTAATCAGGGCCGCGGCGCTCCCCGACCAATACCGGGCCATGGCCTACCTCGGCGCCTATGGGGGTCTGCGTTGGGGCGAGGTTGCCGCCCTCAGTCCCCGCGACATGAACCTGGAGCGACGAAGCTTGCGAGTCTTGTCGACGTTGGCGCAGCCACGCCGCGGCGTGCCCTACCGGGACACGCAGAAGACGGCGGCGAGCCGGCGCACCATCTCGTTGGGCAACCTGGCCGGGATCTTGGAGCGACACATCGAGGCACACGCCCGCGGGGGGTGGGTGTTTCCCGACTCCAAAGGTGGCCCGTTGCGTGCTTCCAACTGGCAGCGGCGAGTGTGGACACCGGCCACCGATGCGGCGGGGCTCGCTCCCCCACGGCTGAGATTTCACGATTTGCGGCATACCTGCGCAGCGTGGCTAATCGACCAGGGCGAGCCGGTGTTGGTGGTCCAGAAGCGGTTAGGCCACGCCTCGCCCACGGTCACTTTGTCCATCTACGGGGACCTCTTCCCCGGTGTTGACGAAGCGGCGGCCGACAAGCTGACCGCGGGCCTGTGACACATTTTGCGCACTATCTGCGCACTAAACCCGGACTGATTAGCCGATTTTCCGTGTGGGCGTTGACGGACTCGAACCGCCGACCCCTGCCTTGTAAGGGCAGTGCTCTAGCCAACTGAGCTAAACGCCCGAAGAAAGGGATTCTACGGAAGAGGTGCCGATCAACCCACTCTGCGACCGGCGGCCCTCTCCAGCAGCGGACGCCGAACCCGGTCGATGGAACCATGGGTCGCTGAACCTATTCAGGGCTGTGGAAAAGTGTCGATTGGGATATTGACAAATCCCAGAGTGTGGGTCGGCGTGTACCTACGCTGGCCGTGGCGGTAAGAGGGCATGAGCAAAAGGGCAATTGAACGGGAAGTCAGTGACGAGGCCATCCGGCAGTATCTCGATGGCATTGGCACGTTCGACTTGCTGACCGCGGAAGACGAAGTTCGCCTGGCCAAGGCGATCGAAACCGGTCGCAAGGCCGACATCGCCCTCGAGAACGAGAAGGACCCTGCGAAGCGCCGGAAGCTCCGCCAGCTGGTCAGGGCAGGAGAAGAGGCCCGCCAAACCTTCATTCGGGCCAACCTTCGTCTCGTCGTCTCCATCGCCAAGCGCTACAGCCGTGCCCGTCTCCCTTTCCTCGATCTGGTGCAGGAGGGCAACCTCGGTCTGATCCGGGCCGTGGAGAAGTTCGAATACCGCAAGGGCTTCAAGTTCTCCACCTATGCCACCTGGTGGATTCGCCAGGCAATCACCCGCGCCATCGCCGACAAGTCCAGAACCATCAGGGTGCCCGTCCACATGATGGACACGATCAATCAGATGCAAACCGCCGAGACGAACCTCACCAAGAAACTCGGTCGTCAGCCCACCGACGAGGAACTGGCCCAGGAGTCGGGTCTCACCGTGGAGAAGATCCGCGAGGCACGGAAAGTCGCCCCCGAGCCGATCTCCATATTCGAGCCGGTCGGCGAGGACAACACCACCCTCGGCGACTTCATCGAGGACGTGGACGCCGCCGCTCCGTTCGAGCTGATCGCCTCCAAGCTCAACATCGAACAGCTCCGCCACGTCCTGGAAAGGCTCAACGATCGCGAGCGCACCATCATCGAGATGCGATATGGCCTGGGGAACCGAGAGCCGGCCACCCTCGACGAGGTGGGTCGTCATTTCAACGTCACCCGCGAGCGGATCCGCCAGATCGAGGCCAAGGCCCTGGCCAAGATGCGTCACCCGTCCACGCCCGACGGGTTGCGCGAGCTGGCCGTCGGCTAGCACCGCAGACTGCACTAGGCAGAGGCGACCAACTCCAGCAGTTTCCTCCTGTCGGCCTCCAGGGGCAGATGGGCGTCGGCAAGGCGGGGGCGACCCCGGCCACGACGACGATGAAAAGGTTGGCCGTCCCAGAAGATCACACCACCCCACACACCCCACTCCAGATTGTCGCGCAGGGCAACTTCGAGACACTTCACCCGGACCTCGCACCGGGTGCAGATCGCCTGGGCGCGGGCCAGGTCGGAGGGACGGTCGGAGAAGAAGAGCTCATGGCTCCCCTCCTCGGTACATCGGCCCTGTTGTGCCAATTCCTTCAAATAGTCATTCATGTCGAACCTCGTCGGTCGTTTGCGGTTGGCGGCATACAAAAAGCCGCCGGGATCCGGCGGCCAGAGAGAATGAGACTCCAGTCCCATCACATGACAAGGGGCCGCCGTTTCGTGGAGTCCGGCACGTTTCTAGGGCCAATTCGGGCGCACGTGCAGAATCCCTCGTTTGTGGTGTCAGTTGCTGGTCCACGCATCACGAACACGGCGCTCCTTCTTTCGACTCCGTCATCATGCCCGAGTCGCCTGCTGGGCGTCAAGGAAATAAGAAGCCCTGCGACATCTCGTCTCCGGGTTTCTCGTCGGCTCCGACCGCGTAATGTGGGCTCGATGCTCAGATTCATCTTCAACCTCTTGCGGATCGCACTCGTAGCCGCGCTCGGAACCGCGCTGGCAGCGAAGTTCCTACTCGAGTCGAATGCCGAGCCATCCACGGAGGAGATCGACCTGGTCTCAATCTTCGACGGTAAGGAGCTCGTCTCCGTGGCGTCACCCTTCTACGGGGGAAAGGTGATGGCGATGTTTGGCGGTGCCCTCCTCGATCTGAGGAAGGCCACACCAGCTCCCACCGGTATCTATCTCGACCTGGCGGTGATGATGGGCGGGGTCAGCCTGGTGGTGCCCGAGGGTTGGCGGGTCCGCAATGAGGCAAGTGTGATCATGGGGGGGTTCTCCGACGAGACCCGGACGACCGCCGATGAGGATGTGCCCACAGTCACCCTCTCGGGATTCGTCCTCTTGGGTGGTCTTCAGGCCACAACGAGGTCTCCGGTCAAAGCCGCGGCCTGATGCCAACCAGGATCGAGGCCAAGCGGCTCGTCCCGGGTCGTGACGACGTCGTGGACGACGGTGTGGTGATCTTCGAAGGATCCACCATCGTCTATGCCGGCGGTGCTGACGCCGCTCCGCAGACCCCCGATGCCACTGTCCTGATCACCGACACGGTCATGCCCGGTATGTGGGATTGTCACGGGCATTTCCTGGGTATCCACACGGCAAGCCTGGACGAGATCCACGTGACCAGGCCCCAGGTGTCGGCCATCAGGTCGGTGGGCGACGCTAGAGCTGCCCTCGACGCCGGCTTCACGTCGGTGCGGGAGGTGGGAGGTCATGGCTCCTTCCTCGCGAGGGTCATCGCAGAGGGGGTGGTGTCCGGTCCCAACATCTACGCCAGCGGCTCCATGCTCTCGATGACGGCCGGACACGGTGACATCCATGACATGGAGCTCACCACCGCTCGTCATTCCCTTGCGCGCCATTGGGGTGAGGACAACGTGGTCGACGGCCCGGATCAGTGCCGAGCCGGGGTGCGGCGCATGCTCCGACTCGGGGCGCGGGTGATCAAGATCCACGCCTCCGGCGGAGTCTTGAGCCAGCTGGACGATCCGCATCTTCCCCAGTTCTCCAAGGAGGAGTTGGATGCGATCGTCGACGAGGCGACTCGCATGGAGCGGGCCGTCGCCGCCCACTGCCACGGCAAACGGGGGATCATGGCCGCGGTCGAGGCCGGCGTGAAGACGATCGAGCACGGGACCTTCGTCGACGAGGAGGTGGCCGACGCCATGAAAGAGAATGACGTGATGCTGGTCCCCACTCGCTGGATCGTCGACTTCCTCATGCGTGAAGGTGAGGAGCGGGGCATGCCCGAGTACGCCAAGAAGAAGGCGCACGAAGCGGCGGAGAACCATGCTCATGCCATTGCTCTCGCAATAGAGAAAGGGGTCGAGGTGGCCCTGGGCACCGACATGTTCGCCACCGGGCTCTGGGGGAAGAACGGAGAGGAGCTGGGCCTTCTGGTGGAGTGTGGCATGACGCCACTCCAAGCCATCGAGACGGCCACCGCCAACGGCCCGGCCACCCTTGGCCCTCAGGCGCCCAACAGCGGCCAGCTGGCGGAGGCAATGGACGCCGACGTGATCTGTGTCAGAGGCGATCCGACCAGCGACGTCTCCATCCTCGGCGATCCCTCCAACGTGACGCACGTTTTCAAGAGTGGGGTGCTCTGCAAGGGGTGACGCCGGCGTGTGTCGAAGACGTGGGGGTATCGCCGAGTCTTCCGACACAGAACGGTCTTGAGCTCAGACGATGCGGCGTTTGCTCGCCCAGCGGGCCAGCTCGTGTCGGTTGGAGAGTTGGAGCTTGCGCAACACCGAGGAGACGTGGGTCTCCACCGTCT
>CAZSOF010000131.1:0-7194 GCA_964607685.1 uncultured Acidimicrobiaceae bacterium
GTCGATACCCACGAGGTCTCTTCGACTACGTGGTCGGTGTCACCCGGTGGACCCTTCGGGTACAGGGCTACGTCGCCCTCCTGGTCACCGACGAATACCCGCCCTTCAGCTTGAGTTGAGGCCTGCTCCGCCGCCCAAGCCGCCGAAGACGGTGACGGCCAGCACTGGAGCAGCAAGAAGTGGCGCCGATACGCGAGACAGCCGTATCGGCATTCTGCGTTAGTCCACGCCCACTTCGATCCTGAACTCCAAACCGGCGAGGTTTGAGTAGAGGCGCTGAGGCTACTTCGAACTGGGCCGCTCAGAATGTGCCGTCATGTGAGACGGTTAGGCGCGTCTCTTTGCGAGCCGGTTGCGAGCCTCGGAAGACACATCTGCATCCGAGTCCGTCGTAAGGATCTCCAAGGCACTCACAGGCACCTGCGGATTGAGTACAACCTGCATGCGCACCCGAGAGTGTGGGGAACTGACAAGCTCGCTAAGAAGATTGGGGTCAGGGTCGGGGTCGGATGCGATCGACAGATGTCTTTGGAAGTCCTCATAGGGTTCTTTCATCCACTTCGAGAAGAGCCAGACTCCGACGATGGCCAACGCGATGCCGGTCCAGAGAGACCACGACGTTCCGCCGAACACGACGAGAAGCCACCCAGGAACCCCGATGCCGATCCCGGATACGAGGTGGCCTGTGCTCCGAGGTTTCGTGGCGGAGCTTCTTCTGGCTTGTCGATCGGCAACGATCTGAGTGGCGGCTCCGGCAGCCACGGCCGCGATGGGGTAGCCGCAATTGGGGCAGATTGAAGCGCGGCCTGAAACGTCGTTTGTGCACTCGGGGCATGCCACCAGTGCCATGTGTGCAAGATACCAGTGACCGCTGAAGCATGGATGCGACAGCAGCCGCATGGAATTCCCCTTCCACAAACGCCTGCACCAACTAACTGGCATTCTGCTTTAGCTAGACGGACACTCCTATCCGGAACTCAAGACGAACGAGGTTTGAATAGAGAGAGGCATCAACCGATGTCCGCAGCTTGTCCGCGAGAGGATCGAAAACGATGAGAAGGGACCGCATCCGTTGAAGAGCATATCCCTGGTCAGGGCAAGTAGACAAACAAACCTCCTGCTAGAGAATCTGGCTGAGACGGTCTGAAAAACCGGAGGTCGACGGATCGACGCCGTCCCTGACCACCAAAGAAATCATCAATTGCGGCAATGCAACGAACAGGCAGCATCCCTGAACGATTGGGCACGATGGCAGCTCCCCTCGTCGGCAACTCCTCGTATCGAAGCTTCCGAACTTGAACAGGCCCGCCGGGGAGCTCGGCGAGATGGTGTTCTCCCAGGAGTACCTGGCGGAATTCGTGGACATGGGTGGACAGGTGTTCAGACGTGAGTGGCTCCGCTACTGCGAAATCGACGGAACCGGAACCTCCGCAGTGGTCAGCTTCGACACGATCAGCCTTCCAGTCGGCGATCTGCAACGGCACATCACGGTCGATCTGGCCGCATCGACCAGGGAACACGCCGACTACAGAGGAATTGCTGTTATCGGGTTCGACGGCACCATTCTCATCGTCCTCGATCTACTCAGGGAACGCCTTGAAGGTCCCGACATCCTTCCCTCGATACGACGCCTCCAAGAGAAGTAGGATGTACCGGTAGTTCACATCGAGAAAGCCGGCTTCCGAATCGCTCTGATCCAACATGTCCGACGCGCAGGTATGGCCGTCAGAGAACTCAAAGCGGACCGAGACAAGATCGCCCGCTCCTTGTCCCTGCAAGCACGGATGGAAGCCGGACACGCCTGGCTACCGAAAATGTCCTCATGGGTGAGTGAGGCGGAGCGGGAACTGCTGGCCTTTCCCAACGCAGGACATGACGACGAAGTGGACGCCCTTTCCTACGCGGACATTCTTGTCGGTCAGCCGCGCAGAAGATGGGTCGCCTACTGACTGGCTCGTAGCTGCCAACAAACGCCTTCTACGGCACCACAGGAAGGATGCCAAGGATCAACGTGTAAACGGGCATGGGTCTAGATGTGGATACACCCTCTCATCGGCTGGCGCGATTCGCCAGTGATCGACGTAGCAGGTCTTGCCTTCTGCAGTGCTGGAAAGACAGAAGGCCAAGATGGGCAGATGGGCCTGTGTTGGAAGCCCTCGCAGGTCTGCAGCGACGTGGTGTGGAGGACCAATCGCGGGCTTACCTATTTGGCCTCCACCCGGAACAAGGGCCAATGCCCGGCGATGCCCTTCAGGTCGTGCTCGCCCCGCTCGATGAAGCTGAAGTTGGAGCCTGCTACCAGGTCTCGTACGGTTGAGGACACCAGGATCTCGCCTGGCTGGGCGAGCCCCATGATGCGGGCGGCGACATGGACGGCGATACCTCCCACATCTTGGCCACGTAGATCGAGCTCGCCGAAGTGGAGTCCGGCTCTGATCTCGAGACCGATATTGGCCAGGTCGACACCGATATCGTGAGCCATTCGGATGGCACGGCCCGGCTGTTCGCATATTGCCAGGATGCCGTCGCCCGTGGTCTTGACGAGGCGCCCCCCGGCCAGGGCCACGTGGCGACGGACTAGATCGTCATGCACGTCGATCAGAGCCTTCCACGCTCTGTCGCCGAGTGCTACTGCCGTCTCGGTGGACCCCACGATGTCTGTAAACAGAACCGTGGCCAGAGACCGGCCCGCATGACCCCGGGCGCGCTCACCGATAAGGAAACTCTCGACCTCAGAAAGGATGAGTTCCGGAGTTTCCCAGAACACGGGACCGTCAGACCCCGGGATCTCGACGAATCGCGCATTGGGGATGTGGTCGGCGAGATACCGGCCGTGCGAAACGGGAACGAACCGGTAGTCCGTTCGGTGAAGCACCAATGTCGGTGCGCGAATGTCACCCAACACGGAACGCGCGTCGATCTCGAGCAAGCCGCGGATGAAGGCCTGCAGAGCCCCCGGGGAAGCGATCGCCCGTGAATACATGCCATACCAGCGGCGGAAACTCTCGTCGTCGGCCCTGCTCGGTGCCTGCAGAGCCGCCAGTGCGTCGCTTCCCCAGGCTTCCGTGACACTCTGTCTGAGCGTCTCGAGGACTGACGGCTCGACGCCAATCGGAAAATCGTTGGCCACCGCCCAGCGTGACGTCGTGTTGACGAGGATCAGGGTGTCGACCCGCTCCGGATGCGACGCCGCGAACGCCATCGCCGAAGGTCCTGCATCGAGCATCGCCATGACGGCAGATCGGGCCGACTCCGTTGCATCCATCACGGCCGAGATCTCCTCCGCGTACGCGTCCCATCGGGGGAGGGCGTCGAGCGGTAGCGCGTCAGACGAGCCAGTCCCTCTTCGGTCAAAACGGATCAAGCGACAGAAGGAGGCGAGCTCTCGCAAGAACAGCGCCGCCCTAGGGTCCTCCCAGACCAGATCGATGTTCCCAAAGCTGCCTGGCGAGAAGACGAGATCGATATCGGCCTCGCCCAGCACCTGATAGGCAATCTGCTCCTCGCCGAGCCGAGCGAAGCGGGTCTCGGGCTGCACACTCGAATCCTACGTACACCCGCCGGCCCTGAGGGAAGCGCCCTTCAAACCACCGCGTGATTTCCCGTCTCTGCCGACCAAGCGCGTGCACCGAACATCGCAGAGGGAGACACATGCCACGCCTTGCGACTTCAGCCCAAGGGTCAAGCCCCTGGTTCCCCATGAGCAGATGGGTCATCGGCAGCATGGATGAGCCCACCACTGGCTCCCCATCAACTGAGGCATTGCCCGTCACTGCTCCACGCTGCCATATGCGCGACGACCCCAAGGCTCTCCTCGAAGAGCGCTTGGGCACATGCCCGTCGGCCCGCCTGTATCCAAGTGAGGCCGCAGCCTTGGGTATACCGCGCGATTGTGCAGTGACACCCTGACCAAAGACCGGATGAGAGCGTCTCAAGGTCGAATTCGGGATTACCTCTTGACCTTCCATCCGACTGGAAGGAGTACTGTGACGGTTAGAGCCCTTGGGCCCACAGACGTCAGTTACCCATTCTGCGTCGACGCCAACCAGGGTGGGAGGCGCCTTTGACGAAGGAGGGCATAGATGGAACGGATATTCGCAGCAATAGGTCAGGGAGTGGTCCGTTACCGCTGGCGCGTCGTGATCATGTGGCTGGTCTTCCTGGTGGTCGGCATCGTATTCGCTCCACAGATCCAAGAAGTCTTTGACCGTGGTGTCGAATCGGGAAACACCGGTGAGTCACAACAGGCGGCCGACATCATCGGGTCGGAGTTCACCTCGCGAAGCGCGTTTCAGCAGCTTCTCGTGCTCTCCAGCGAGGAAGTGTTGGTGGAGGATCCCGAGTACCGCAGTGAAGCAGAAAAGCTGATCGGGGTGATCGAAGCCACCGGGCACGTCACGGGCGTCGATAGCTTCTACTCCACGGGCAACACTGCGCTCGTCAGCCCGGATGGTGGAGCCACCTTTGCGTTGCTGAATCTACGTCAGACCAATCACGCCGACGGTATGTTGGCCTCGGAAGACATCCTGGCTGCAGTCGACCGCGCCCCGACTCCACCGTGGCTCACTGCAAGGGTGACAGGGATCGAGGCGGTTCACGCCGACATCTCCACGGCCAGTCAGGACAGCCTGGCCCGAGCGGAATCCGTGGGTCTCCCGGTGGCGCTACTGGTGCTGGTCGGCGTGTTTGGTGCCCTGGTGGCGGCGACATTGCCGCTTCTCTTGGCGATTCTCTCGATCGTCATCGCCCTGGCTTTGGCCGTTCTCGTCGGTGAGTGGCTGGGGCTTTCTCTTTTCCTCGAGACCTTTGCGGTCATGCTCGGACTCGGGGTGGGCATCGATTACGCCCTGTTCATGCTGACCCGGTTCCGAGCAGAGCGGCAGGCGGGCCGCAGTATCGAGACTGCCGTGGTGGAAATGGTCAGGCATGCAGGAAAGGCCATCGCCTTCTCCGGCCTCGCAGTGGTGATCGGTCTCTCGGCCCTTCTCGCCACAGCCGAGCCCACGATAATCTCGATGGGCATCGGGGGGATCCTCGTTGTGCTGGTGGCGGTTGCTGCCGGTCTCACCCTGCTGCCTGCAGCGGTCGTGCTACTGGGCGACCGGATCGAAGCCCCTCGCACCCTGACCCTGCTCTTCTCTCGATCACAGAAGGGTGGCACACACGGAATGTGGCACCGCTGGGCAACCCAGGTGATGCAGCGGCCGGCGCGCTTCGCCCTAGGAGGTCTGCTGATCCTCGGCGCTCTCGCCTTGCCGGCGATCGGACTCGAGAAGGGAACGATGAACGTCGATCAGCTCGGTCAGGGCTATCAGAGCCGGCAAGGGTTCGAGATCCTCAGCAAAGAGTTCGGAGCCGGCATGCTCTCGCCGGTTGAAGTGATAGTTCACGCCGATCGTGACGTCAGCGACCCTGAAACGATCGCCGGCGTGGATCGACTAACCCGGGCTCTGGCCGCCGATGTGCGGTTCGCGAGCGCGATGAGCATGACGACACTCTCGCCCGATCTCGACCTTGAGGACTATCAGGCACTCTACACAGAAGGCTTCAGTGCCGTGCCGCCGGCCCTGCTTGGACCCCTGGGCAACTTCGTGAATTTGGACGGGGATGGGGACACGGCCGTGATCATGGCTCACTTGACGATCGACCCGTCGTCACCGGAAGCGTGGGACACGGTGAGGGATGTGCGAGCTGAAATCATCCCCACGGTTTCAGAACTCCAGAATGCGGAAGTGCTCGTAGGTGGCACCTCCGCCATCGAAGCCGATTCCAGCAGCGCGCTCTACGGGCGATTCCCGGTCGTCATCGGCATCATCCTCGCCGCCACGTTCGTCATGCTCATGATCCCGTTCCGATCGATTGTGATCCCCTTGAAAGCCGTCGTCCTGAACCTGCTGTCGGTTCTGGCGGCGTACGGACTTCTGGTCATCGTGTTCCAAGAAGGCCTGGGCGAGACCGTGTTTGGCTTCACGGCAACTGGAACGGTGAACTGGGTGACTCCGGTGCTGCTATTCGCCATCCTCTTCGGGCTCTCTATGGACTATGAGGTGTTCCTGCTGAGCAGGATCCGCGAACTCCACGACCGGGGATACTCCAACGAGCACGCTGTGGCCCTCGGCCTGGAAGCAACCGCCAAGGTCATTACCGGCGCTGCCGCCATCATGGTCGTGGTGTTCGGCGCCTTCGTCCTGTCCTCGATACTCCTCATCAAGGAACTCGGATTTGCCCTGGCGGCCGCCGTCCTCATCGACGCCACGATCGTCCGGATGATTCTCGTACCGGCAACGATGCGCCTCTTTGGTGAGTGGAACTGGTGGCTGCCCCGGTGGCTCGATCTAATCCTGCCGGAGGTTGTGCTGGAGAGGGAGATTCCCGAGCCGGTGGCCGAGTCGGTGCGCGAGCCGGTGTCCTTGTCATGAGTGTGGTTTGGATCACGAGAACGCTGTTGACAACTTCCGCGATGGTGACGGGGATTGCCGCCATCGATGCCGCGCTCGGCCGCAATTGGGACCTTGTCACCATCACCGGGCTCGCGCTGGTACTTCAGGTCGTGGCGCTCGCCGGCCGGGGACGCCGTGATTCTCGCGTGGGGCTGCGTCCCGATCTGATCCGGTGGCTCCACGAGCGAGCTGCGGTGACCGGCGAGTCGGTCGAGACGATCGCCGGGAACATTTACGTCATGGTCCGGCCGGTGGCCTCATCGGCACGGCGATGGGGTTCGCCCGGTTTCTGCAGGATCAACTCGAGGAACGATCGGTGCTGCTAAGCGAAAGCGCCCGTGCTTTGCTCTATGAACACCAGACCGATCGCTTCGGAGTCGGCCTGCCGATGACACTTGGCTGGCACATCAGCACGCGGTCTGGTCCTAGATACTTGTTTAAGCGGGGCGGGGGTGGCGGGTTTCGCTCGGAAATGAGGATCTACCCGGAATCGCGTGTGGGTTCCGTGGTAAAGGCCAATAGCACAACCTTCAAAACGTCAGCATTCGTCGATCGGATGGACCGAGTCACTGCCCTCACGTAGCGCCCCGGGCTGGTCGGAACCAGTGCCTGCCTGGTGCTTATCCGTCCCGTTGCGGGTCCGGTATGTGCGTCAGGGGTGCAAACCAATCTGCAAACGAACTCGGGAACACCGGAGCACACAGGACGACATGGACCATGGTGTGATGCTCAGTTTCTCCTTGTTCTGCCTAAC
>CAZSOF010000132.1:0-3348 GCA_964607685.1 uncultured Acidimicrobiaceae bacterium
GCTCATTTGTTGATTTTGGTGACTCGTCCGGCGCCTACGGTGCGGCCGCCTTCCCGGATGGCGAAACGGAGTCCTTCGTCCATGGCGATAGGAGCGATCAGCTCCACGGTCATTTCGGTGTTGTCCCCCGGCATCACCATCTGGGTCCCCTCCGGCAGGTTGATGGTCCCGGTGACGTCGGTGGTCCGGAAATAGAACTGAGGCCGATACCCGGGGAAAAACGGGTTATGCCGACCCCCCTCCTCCTTAGTCAACACATAAACCTGAGCCTCGAAGTCGGTATGCGGAGTAATCGACCCCGGCTTGGCCAACACCTGGCCTCTCTCCACCTCATCCTTACCAATCCCCCGCAGAAGAACCCCCACATTGTCACCGGCCACCCCCTGATCCAAGAGTTTGCGGAACATCTCAATCCCAGTCGCCACCGTCTTCTGAGTATCCCGGATCCCCACAATCTCCACCTCCTCATTCACATTCAAAACCCCCTGCTCGATCCTACCGGTGACCACCGTCCCCCGACCAGTAATACTGAACACATCCTCAATCGACATCAAAAACGGTTTCTCGGTGTCCCGCTGCGGATCAGGAACATAAGAATCCACCGCATCCATCAGTTCCATCACCTGATCCGAAGCCGCCTCATCCCCATCCAAAGCCAACAACGCCGAACCCCGGACCACCGGAGCCTCATCCCCCGGAAACTCATACTCAGTAAGCAGATCCCGGACCTCGAGTTCCACCAGATCCAACAACTCCTCATCATCCACCATGTCCGTCTTATTCAAAAACACCACAATCGACGGCACCCCCACCTGACGAGCCAACAACACATGCTCCCGGGTCTGAGGCATCGGACCATCAGCCGCCGACACCACCAAAATCGCCCCATCCACCTGCGCCGCCCCCGTAATCATGTTCTTGATGTAATCAGCATGACCCGGCATATCCACATGGGCGTAATGACGAACCGCCGTCTCATACTCCACATGAGAAATACTGATCGTGATCCCCCGCTCCCGCTCCTCAGGAGCCTTATCAATCGCATCAAACTCCGTAAACGTGTTATTCCCCCCCACACGCTCCGACAACACCTTCGTAATCGCCGCCGTCAACGTCGTCTTCCCATGATCAATATGACCCATCGTCCCCACATTCACATGAGGCTTCGTCCGCTCAAACCTTGCCTTGGCCATTCTCTTTCTTTCTCCTATTCGTCCCTCAGGCCTCACCACGACGATGCGCCACGATGTCGTCGGCGATCGAATCAGGCACGTCCTGATATGAGTTGAATTGCATCGAGTAGGTAGCGCGTCCCTGGGTCTTCGACCGCAGATCGGTGGCATACCCGAACATCTCCGACATCGGCACCTGAGCCCTGATGACCTGGCTGTTGCCCCGTTGGTTCATGCCCTCGACCTTGCCGCGACGGGCATTCAGGTCGCCGATGACGTCACCCATGTACTCCTCGGGAGTGGTCACCTCGACATCCATGACCGGCTCCAACAGCTTGACGCCCGCCTTGCGGGCTGCCGTCTGGAGCACCATCGACCCGGCGATCTTGAACGCAATCTCCGAGGAGTCGACATCGTGTGAGGACCCATCGATGAGGATCGCCCTCACGTCAACCAGGGGATAGCCGGCAAGGATGCCCTGGTCGAGCGCCTCTTCGATCCCGGCGTCCACCGACGGGATGAACTCACGGGGTACCGCTCCGCCCTTGATCTGGTCGACGAACTCGTAACCCCCGCCGGGGCCGGTTGGCTCGAGGTGGATGACCACGTCGGCGTACTGGCCCTTTCCCCCCGACTGCTTGACATGCTTGTACTGCACCTTCTCGATGCCCTTGCGGATGGTCTCGCGATAGGCGACCTGGGGCTTGCCCACGGAAGCGTCGACTTTGAACTCGCGGAGAAGACGATCGACGAGGATCTCCAGATGGAGCTCCCCCATCCCGGAGATGATGGTCTGTCCGGTCTCCTCGTCGGAGCGCACCAGGAATGTGGGGTCCTCGTCGGACAGCCGTTGCAACGACGCCGATAGCTTCTCTTCGTCCGACTTCGTCTTGGGCTCGATGGCCACCGAGATGACCGGTGCCGGGAACTCCATCGACTCCAGCTGGATGGGGTTGGCGGCGTCGGAGAGAGTGTCGCCGGTCGTGGTGTTCTTGAACCCGATGCCGGCCACGATGTCGCCGGCAAAGATGTCATCCACGTCCTCCCGGTGATTGGCGTGCATGCGGAGGAGACGTCCGATCCGCTCCTTCTGCCCGGTCACCGTGTTGAGCACCGTGTCGCCCTTGGCCAGATGACCCGAATACACCCTGAAATAGGTGAGCTTCCCCACGTGGGGGTCGCTCATGATCTTGAAGGCGAGTGCAGCGAAAGGGTCGGTGTCGTTGTTGTTGCGGGTGAGGACCATGTCTTCGTCGCCGGGTTTGAAGCCCTTGGTGACCGGGAGATCATCGGGTGAGGGCAGGTAGGCCACTATGGCATCGAGCAAGAGCTGAACGCCCTTGTTCTTGAAAGCAGAGCCACAGAAGACGGGTGTGAATTGGTTGGTCACCGTGCCGGCCCGGACACCCTGCTGGATCTCCTTCGAGGTGAGGTCGCCGTTCTCCAGATAGGCTTCGAGAAGGTCTTCGGAGGTCTCGGCCACAGTCTCCAGGAGGGTCTCCCGATACTTGGCGGCCGAGTCGGCCAGATCGGTGGGGACGTCGATCGTCTCCCATTGTCTCCCATCGTCACCCTTCCAGACGTGGGCCCTCATCTCCACCAGGTCCACCACTCCTACGAAGTCGGCCTCGGACCCGATGGGCAGCTGCATGACCAAAGGATTGGCCCCGAGGCGTTTGACTATGGAATCGACGTCGAAATAGAAGTCGGCGCCGGTCCTGTCCAGCTTGTTGATGAAACAGATTCGGGGAACGCCGTAGCGATCGGCCTGACGCCACACGGTCTCCGACTGGGGCTCGACACCGGCGACACCGTCGAAGACCGCAACCGCTCCGTCGAGCACACGAAGGGCACGCTCGACCTCGACGGTGAAGTCGACGTGCCCGGGGGTGTCGATGATGTTGATCAGGTGCTCGTGCCAGATGCAGGTGGTGGCGGCGGAGGTGATGGTGATTCCCCGCTCCTGCTCCTGTTCCATCCAGTCCATCGTGGCGGCGCCCTCGTGGACCTCACCGATCTTGTAGTTACGGCCGGTGTAGTAGAGGATGCGCTCGGTCAGCGTTGTCTTGCCCGCGTCGATGTGAGCCATGATCCCGATGTTCCGGGTACGGCTCAGCGGCACCTGACGCAGGTGATGCAGCGCGTGATCGTTGCTCATTTCTTCTTCTACTACTCC
>CAZSOF010000132.1:3448-7159 GCA_964607685.1 uncultured Acidimicrobiaceae bacterium
CCAGTGTTGTTGGAGGCGTCCAAAACCTCATTTGCCAATCGGAGCGACATCGTCGGCTCCCGACGCTGACGGGCGTAGTTCACCAGCCAGCGGATTGCCAGGCTGTTCTGCCGACGGGGGGTCACCTCCACCGGCACCTGGTAGGAGCTGCCCCCGACGCGACGGGAACGCACCTCGACCTGCGGCTTGATGTTGTCGACCGCTCGCTTGAGGACGATGGTCGGGTCCTGGCTGGTCCGCTGCTCGATGGTCTCCAGCGCGTCGTAGACGATCGTCCTCGCCAGGTCCTTCTTTCCCTTCAAGAGCACTTTGTTGATGACCTGGCTGACCAGCACGCTCCGGAACACCGGATCGGGCTCGACTCGTCTCTTCTGAGCAGGTGCCCTTCTCATCAGGACTCTCGCTTCGATCCGTAGCGGCTGCGGGCCTGCTTGCGGTCATTGACCCCGGCGGCGTCGAGCGCACCGCGGATCACCTTGTAGCGGACGCCCGGCAGGTCGCGGACCCGTCCACCGCGGACCAGGACCATGCTGTGCTCCTGGAGGTTGTGACCCTCTCCGGGGATGTATGCGGTGACCTCGACACCAGAAGAGAGGCGGACGCGGCACACCTTGCGAAGGGCCGAGTTGGGCTTCTTCGGCGTGACGGTGTACACGCGGGTGCAGACGCCCCGACGTTGCGGGGCGCCGGCCAGACCGGCGGTCTTCACCTTCTTCTTCTTCGGCTTCCTGCCCTCGCGGACAAGCTGCTCGATGGTCGGCATTCTGCTCCTAACGCGAGGAAGCGGCGGTGGGGCACAGCCCAAGCGCCGTTCCTGTTGTGAAACTTTGCGTACCGGGCACCGCATGAGCACCCGGCTGTCCTCTGGATGGCCCGGTCGATGATCCGGGCCAGAGAACCGAGACAGATTCTATGTACCTGTCTGCGCGCGTACCAAATCGACCGGTTTCACCGGCCGATGGTCCAGATTAGCACGGGGCCGGCGGCAACTGAGGCCGCGTCCCCTCCTCAACCCGTGGTCGCGGTCGTGGGTTGAGTGGTCGTCGTCGTGGCCGACGTGGTGGTGGTCGTGCTGCCTGGACCGGACGACCTTTTCTCGAGGCAGTTAGCCCCGTATACGGGGCTAACTACCGGAGGTTGACCGGCGGATCACTCCTCTTCGGTCTCGTCCTCGACGTCACCACCCAGGGAGGCCAACCACTCGGCCGGGTCTTCCGGTAGGCCCTCCTCTTCGGTGGCGGCCCCGGCGCCTTCGCCCAGGATCCCGAGGCTGGCCACGGTGGTGGCACCGGGCAACGACGGCTGCAGAACCTGGTACTCGTTGGCACCGGTTCCTGCCGGGATCAGCTTTCCGATGATGACATTCTCCTTGAGGCCCCGCATGAAGTCGGAGCGGCTCTGGATGGCGGCATCCGTCAGCACCCGAGTGGTCTCCTGGAAGGACGCGGCCGACAGCCAGGAATCGGTGGCCAACGAGGCCTTGGTGATGCCCATCAGCTCGGGGCGTCCCTCGGCCGGCTTCTTGGCTTCCGAGACCAGCTGGCGATTGGTGTCGCGGAACGTCTGATCGTCGATGAGGGCGGCCGGCAGGAAGTCTGAGTCGTTGGGCGCCACCACCCGAACCCGGCGCAGCATCTGGCGAACGATCATCTCGATGTGCTTGTCGTGGATCTCCACACCCTGTGAGCGGTACACCTCCTGCACCTGGTCGACCAGGTACTGCTGGGTCGCCCGGACACCGCGGATCTCGAGGACCTCCTTGGGGTCGAGCGGGCCCTCGGTCAATTGGGTGCCTGCCTCGACCTCGGCTCCGGGGTTGAACCTGAGCTTGGCGAAACGCGAGATCGGATAGGCGACCTCCTCGTCGCCCTTGGTGACGGTGATGCGACGACCTTCCTCGTCGTCTATGACCTCGGCCGCTCCCGAGATTTCGGACAGCACCGCCTTGCCCTTGGGGGTGCGAGCCTCGAACAACTCGACCACCCGGGGCAGACCGTGGGTGATGTCCGCGCCGGCCACGCCACCGGTGTGGAAGGTACGCATGGTGAGCTGGGTGCCGGGCTCGCCGATCGACTGGGCGGCCATGATCCCCACCGCTTCTGCGGTCTCCACCATGCGCCCTGTCGCCAGAGACAATCCGTAGCAGGCCTGACACACACCACCACGGGTGTCACAGGTGAGAGGTGAGCGCACCCGCACGGACTCGATGTCGGCGCCCTGGATGGCGTGCAGCTCTTTGGTGCCGATGATCGTGCCGGCGCGGAGCTTCTCGTCGTCCTCGGTGGCAACCAGCGAGCGCCCCTCTTTGAGATCGTCGGCCAGAGCCCGGCCATAGATCCGGGAGCGCAGGTTTCTGATCTTGTTGCCCCGATCGTCGACGACCCTGATCACGATGCCCCGGTCGGTCTGGCAGTCTTCGTCGATGACGATCACCTCCTGGGAGACGTCGACCAGACGACGGGTCAGGTAGCCCGAGTCGGCGGTGCGGAGAGCGGTGTCGGCCAGACCCTTGCGGGCGCCGTGGGTCGAGATGAAGTACTCCAGCACCGACAGACCCTCACGGAAGTTGGAGATGATGGGGCGGGGGATGATGTCACCCTTGGGGTTGGCCACCAGACCACGCATGCCGGCGATCTGGCGCACCTGCATCATGTTCCCCCGGGCTCCGGAGCCCACCATCATGTCCAGCGAGTTGAACTGCTCCGACTTGAGACTCGCCTTCATGGCGTCGGTCACCTTCTCGGTGGCCTCGGTCCAGATCTCGATCAGCTCCTGACGACGCTCGTCGTCGGTGACGACTCCCTTGGCGAAGAGGTTCTGCACCTTCTCCGCACGCTCCTCGTACTCGGCGAGGATCTTCGCCTTGTCCTCGGGGGTTCGCACATCGTCGAGGGCGATGGTGAGACCGGCGCGGGTGGCGAAGCGGAAGCCCAATTCCTTGATCCCGTCGAGGGTCGCCGCAACCGCCGACCGCGGATAGCGATCGATGATCGTCTCGATCAGCAGCTTGATGTCGCTCTTGATCACTGCCGCGTTGATGTAGGGGAAGTCCTCGGGGAACACCGTGTTGAGGATGGCGCGACCGAGTGTCGTCTCGGTGGGCGTCTTGGCGTCGACCGGATCCTCATCGACGAGCTTGGCGAGCGTCTGCCTCAGGTCGGCATGGACCTCCGGATCACCTGCCAGCTCCCCCAGCCTGAGCTTGATGGGGGCGTGCAGCGCCAGCTCACCGATCTCATAGGCCATCATCGCCTCATCGAGGTCGGAGAAGTGACGTCCCGCGCCCCGTCCGTCCTCCACGATCTCGGAGAGATAGAAGATCCCGATGACCATGTCCTGAGACGGAGTCACGATGGGTCGGCCCGAAGCCGGTGACAACACGTTGTTGGACGACAGCATCAACACACGCGCCTCGGCCTGGGCCTCGGCCGAGAGCGGGAGATGGACCGCCATCTGGTCGCCGTCGAAGTCGGCGTTGAATGCCGCACACACCAGCGGGTGGATCTGGATCGCCTTGCCCTCGACGAGCACCGGCTCGAACGCCTGAATGCCGAGACGGTGGAGGGTGGGGGCACGGTTCAAGAGCACCGGGTGCTCCTGGATGACGTCGCTGAGCACATCCCACACCTGGGGACGCTGCCGCTCCACCATCCGCTTGGCGGCCTTGATGTTCTGGGCGAGGTCCAGATCTACCAGGCGCTTCATCACGAA
>CAZSOF010000133.1:0-7157 GCA_964607685.1 uncultured Acidimicrobiaceae bacterium
AGGGCGACAACGGTGTGACTACCTATGAAGCCGGCACCGCCGGTCACCAGGACGCGCATCGAATCCAGGTTAGGAGGCCGCCGGGAGGGTCACGATGAATGAGGAGAACTCGCCGTCGTGCTCGTAGACGAGATAGCCGTTCATCAGGGCGGCCAGCTTGCGGGCGACCGATAGCCCGAGGCCGACTGACCTGGCGTCGAGCAAACCACTCCCCCGCTCGTACGATTCGAAGATACGTCGCGCCTCTTCGGGGTCCAGTGGCCCTCCACTGTCGCAGATGAGTATGTCGATCGACTGCCCCGAACGTCGGGTCACCACCTTCATCTCACCTCCGCCATACCGGATCGCGTTGGAAACCAGATTGCGAAGGATCTGGCGTGTTCGCCGCGAGTCACCGAGAACCCGGGTTGCGTCCGGATCGAGCTCGATCGTGATGTGTCGGTCGACTCCCTCCACCACCCGCCGGATCTCGTCGGTGACATCGAAGGGCTCACTCAACACTCGAAGCCGGCTCATGTCCTCCCGATGTGCCACCAGCAAGTCCTCGATGATCCATGACGCGTCGTGCGCCTGTTGCGCCATGACGTCGGCCAGCTCGCGACGCTCCGAGTCGGAGAAGCCTTCGTAGTCCGACGCCAGCTCCTGTGCCAGACCCAATAGCACCGAGATCGGATTGCGCAGCTCGTGGGACACGGTCGCCACGAACTCATCACGTGCCTTCTTGGCCTTCACTTTCTCGGTGACGTCGATCAGAGCACCCTCGCAGTAGAGGACGCTTCCCTCGTCGTCGTACACCGCACGCGCCGTGTCCTGGACCCAAACGGTGCTGCCGTCCGAACGCCTCAGCTCCACGTCGAACTCTTTGACGACTCCATCCTCGGAGATCCTGTACAGCCAAAGCTCGCGTTGTCGTTGATCGACATAGAAGGACTCGACGGTGTCCGTTCCATCGAAGAGCTCGGGAACGGAGTCGAAGCCGAGCAGGTTGGCCAGCGCCGTATTGGCGGTCAGCAGCTCACCATCTGGTGCCGAGCGATAGAGAGCGACGGGAAGCCGGTTGAACAGCTCCTCGATGCCCCCGACGAACATGGTCACTTCTTCTTTATCGACAATTTCTGCGATTTTCTCCATAGGCCTGGTACCCCCACCATTCGAAGATATCGTATGAAGTCGATCGCCGGCAGAGCCTGCTCCAATGATCACGGCACTGATTCTGGGCTAAGCCTCGAAGGGAAGCTCCAGTTGTGGGTCGGGGCGATGGAATCGCTCGAGGCCGTTCCACATGAGATGGTCCATGAAAACCCAGGATCGGCGGTGGATGGCGCTGGGTCCCATGGCCTGCAACCGTGCCTTGTGTGTGGGGCAGGGGTAGCCCTTGTTGGCTTCGAAGTTGTAACCCGGATAGGCGGGTGCCAGATCTCGCATCATCCGGTCACGGGTGACTTTGGCCAGGATCGACGCCGCCGCAATCGACAACGACGTTCTGTCGCCTCCCACGACCCGCCTCGCTCCACCGACGAAGTCCCAGTTGCCGTCGACGATCACGTGGTCGGCACCTACACCGAGACCATCGATGGCACGACGCGCAGCCAACCGCTGTGCATCCGACATGCCCAGGGTGTCACACTCCTCATGAGAAGCGTGACCCACCGACCAGGCCTGGCACCAGTCGGCGATTCTCTCGAAGAGAGCCTCGCGCTCGACCTCGGTGAGCATCTTGGAGTCCCTGATCTTGTAGACCCGGCGAGTGCGAGGCACGACAGCAGCCCCCACCGAAATCGGCCCGGCCCACGCTCCCCTGCCCACCTCATCGACACCGACGACCACCGTCGTCTTCGAGGTCCATAGCTCACGCTCGACCGCCAGGCCGGGTGATCGTCTCTTCAGGCTGGGACGGAGACGGGGAACCGCTTGGGCCGTCATCGCGGCCAGAGTAGGCATCTCTATCCGGCGTCGGGGGTATCAGTTCATCGTTGGATCGTCGGGGAAGGTCGACACCACCGACAGGAACCCCGGCTGTCGTCGCAGGACCCGCCGCCATTGGCCCTCGTCTGCGTCAAATGGGTCATCCGGCGACGCCTGCACCAGATACCAGGAGCCGGCGGCGATCTCGGTCTCGAGCTGATCTCTCCCCCAGCCCGAATAGCCCGAATAGATCCGCACCGGCTGACCGTGATCATCCGGCGCCGCGGTGAGATCGATGAGACTCAATCCGGGGACGCCGGTGGGCATGCCGGTGGCCGTCAGCGAGAGTGCGATGGCCACTTCTGGCTCTACCGGGCCACCGTAGTTGACCGTGCCGGGCTCAGGGACGCGGCCGGCCCACTCGGGCAGGTGGGCGGCCACCAGTTCCTGGGTGGGCCGGTTGAGAACGACTCCGACACATCCGTCCTCGTCGTGTTGCAGAATCAGGACCACGGTCCTGTAGAAATTGGGGTCGATGAGCGCCGGGGTGGCCACCAAGAGAGTGCCTGCGAGTGACTCCATCACATAATCGTGGCACATAACCGCCTGGAAGACTGTCGTCCGGCTGGACCCGGGGTCCAATCGCTAACTTGGGTCGCATGACGTTTCCGTCGATTCCTCTCCATGGTCACCTGGATGGAGGGCCACAGGTGGCCACGATCCGCGACCTGGCAGAAGAACAGGGATATCAGCCCACCATGCAGAGGGGAATCGTGGCCGACATCGGTGCGACCTGGTTCGGACAATGAGGGCTCTGGTCAAGTACCCGGACGACGCAGGTCTTCGTCTCGAAGACGTCCCGGTGCCCGACCCCGGGCCCGACGAGGTGCTGATCCAGGTGCACAAGACGGGTATCTGCGGAACCGATCTCCACATATACAACTGGGATGACTGGGCGCGGGAAACGGTCCCAGCGCCGATGACGGTGGGCCACGAGTTCTGCGGAACGATCGAGGGATTGGGCTCCAACGTGTCGGGGTTCGCCGAGGGCGAGTTGGTGGGTGCGGAGGGCCACGTGGTGTGTGGCCATTGTCGAAACTGTCTGGCCGGGCGGAGACACCTGTGTCAGCAGCCGAAGGGTCTCGGGGTGAACATCAGTGGCGCCTTCGCCGACTTCGTCCTGATTCCCAAGACCAATGTGTGGCGTCACAACGAGGGGATCGATCGCGAGGTAGCCGCGCTGTTCGACCCTTTCGGCAATGCGGTGCACACGGCTCTCAAATTTGCGGTGCTCGGCGAGGACGTTCTCATCACCGGAGCCGGGCCCATTGGTTTGATGGCCACTGCTGTCGTCCGACACGCAGGGGCCCGCAACACGGTGGTCACCGATGTCAACCCGTATCGTCTTCAGCTGGCCGAAGTGATGGGAGCCTCACGGGCAGTCGACATTCGCACAGAGGATCTCGGCCAGGTTCAGAAGGAACTGGGGATGCTGGAGGGTTTTGATGTCGCCCTGGAGATGTCGGGTAGCCCCGATGCGATGGACGATGTGCTCGCCAACACCATCCACGGTGCCAACATCGCCATGCTGGGTCTTCCGACCGAGCCCTACGCCATCGATTGGTCGGTGGTGATCTTCAACATGTTGAACATCAAGGGCATCTACGGCCGGGAGATGTACGACACCTGGTACAAGATGAACGTTCTCATCGAGTCGGGCATCGACATCTCACCCGTGATCACCCATAGATTCGATGCCGAGGAGTACGACCAGGCGTTCGCCGCCATCCAGAGTGCCGAGTCGGGCAAAGTCATGTTGCACTGGTCCGACTAGACCTCAGATCACAGGGTGTCGCTCATGGCCCGACTCCAGCAATGGGAAAGCCACGAATTCGGTGACACCAAGGGCCGCCAACGCCACCTTCACCACACCCGGCATCAGATCCATCCCCTCGTCGCTTGGGATGGGCTCGGGGCGTCCCGCCAGGTGGGTGCTTCCATTCATCACGATCTCACAGTTTCCGCTCGCCAGTGCGTTGCGGAGCCAGTCGACGTCCGATCCGTAGGTGAGCGGAACCACAACCCGACCCCGGCTGTGCCATCCGTTCACCGGTGTCTCGTAGATCGTCCCTGTTCGCCGTCCCCGGTGCCTTATGACACAGAACCATGGCAGTCGCGCTGCAAAAGGCCTGGTCAATGGGTTGGTCACCATTCGGTTGAATCGTGCCAACCGCTCCGGTAGAGGCATCAGAGATGCTCGTCGATCCAGGCCACGATGTCGGCCACCACTGCGGGTCCCTCGGGCTCGTTGATGACCTCGTGGCGGAGGCTTGCGTAGACCTTCCGATCCACGTTCCCCAACCCCCCGAGATCGGCCGAGGACTCCGTGGGGACCAAGCGATCTTCTCCGCCGTGCACCACCAGCGTGGGCACCTTCAGCCCATTCAGACGCTGATTGCAGTCCTCCATGGCCGCCAGGAACAGAGATCCGAACCGGAGGGTCGACCTGGTGTGCACCAACGGGTCCGAGTAGTACTTCTCGCCGACCTCGGGGTCTCGTGAGAGATGCGATCCCTTCCACGGGTTGGGCAGGCCGAGCTTGGGGGCAACTCGAGCGGCCAAGGGGGCGACGGCTCTCTGCCACCCCGCACCGCCGTCGAGGGCGGGAGCGCTCAGCACCATGAGATCCGGTGCCGGGCGACCATCGAGCACGTATCCCAAGCTCAGAGTCCCTCCAAGGGAGAACCCGATGAGCACCACCGGTTTGCCCTGATCACGGGCCCAGCGGAGATGCACTTCGATTTGGTCGTGGAAACGTGACCACTCCTCGACATACCACCTCTGCCCCCCGGTCCCCCCGGCTCCGATGAGGTCGAAGCTGCGGACGTGGAAACCTGCTCGCGCCAGAGAATCGCCGAAGTCTTCGTATCGTCCCGAGTGTTCACCCATGCCATGAACGATCACTATGTGAGCGCGGGCTTCCCCGTCGGGGGCCCAATCTCGGACCAGCTCGGTGCCGACATCGGGATGCGGCTGGGCATAGGCGTGGCTGGCCATTGTCAGAAGGTAAACCGGGTGACCCCCGTTGGAAACTCGGGCCACGCCGGCACCTTCTCGGGAATGATCGTCCTCATCCCTCCGGCGATCTAGACGATCGTGACTTGACTGCCGCTGAGCATGCCGGGCCGATCCGTCGAGGGCCTGGTCACTGATCCGTGTGGAACGGGGGCTCGGCGATCCGAGCCGGAACCCACCGATCTCTGATCTCGACCTCGAGAGGCTCATCGGGCTCGGGTGGCGGCGATACATAGGCCAAACCCACGCCGGTGTCGAGCATCGGGCTGACATTCCCCGAAGTCACGATCCCCGCTCCCCCACTTTCGGTTCTCACCCGGTACCCATGTCGAGGGATGCCCCGGTCGTTCATGATGAATCCCATGAGACGACGCCGCACCCCCTTCTCGCGTTGGGAAACCAGGCGATCCCGCCCGACAAACTCGTGATCGAACGAGACGGCGAAGCCCAACGTGGCCTCCAGGGGGGTGGTGCCCTCATCGATGTCCTCACCCCAGAGTGCGAAACCGGCCTCCAGTCTCAGGGTGTCCCGTGCACCGAGACCGCAGGGTGTGGAACCGGCCGCGATCAAGTCTTCCATCAGGGCGACCCCGGTGTCCGGGTCGGTGCAGATCTCGGCTCCGGGCTCTCCGGTGTACCCGGTGCCGGCCATGAAGATCACGCTGTCTCTCCAATCCCGAGTCATGGTTCGTAGCCGCCCAGGGCAATCGCCCACGACCTCCTTGATCGTCAGAGGCGCGTCCGGGCCCTGGACGGCGAGAAGCACGGTCCTCATCTGTAGATCCTCTGCCACACAGTCCGGCTCGGCGGAAAAAGCCGCCATCACCCGTTTCTGGTTGGCGGCGTTGGGCATGACCCAGAAGTGGTCTTGCCGCCACCACCAGATTATGAGGTCGTCGACGATTCCGCCGTTGGCGTTGAGAGCCATCGTGTACTGACATCTCCCCGGCTCCACCCGCTCGATGTCATTGCACAAGAGCCGTCGGATCGCGGTGTGTGAGCCTGGTCCCGTGAGATCAAAACGACCCAGATGCGTCACGTCGAACACGCCGACGCTCTCCCGGACGCTGTGATGCTCGGCGAGTACCGAAGCGTATCGAACCGGCATCTCCCAGCCACCGAACTCGACGAATCGGGCTCCGAGTGCCTTGTTGAGTTGATGGAGCGGAGACCGCTTCATCCGGTCAGACGTTCGCCACGGTCCTCGAGACGGATGACTTCGGGCTCACCCGGCATCCGGGTGGGGGCAACGACATCTTCGAGATGGTCCGGCTCCTCGAGCCCGTACTTCACCACCAGGTGGAGGTAATCCCGCTGGTAGAAGATCTTGCATTTGATGTCGGGGTGGTACTTCTGGAGCTCACGAACCTTCTTGTTCTTCTTGGTCACCAGCTTCTGGTTCATGGTGGTGATCTCGATGAACAGGTCGTCATCGGGGAGGTAGAAGTCCGGAGTGAAGAACTTGACCGGTTCCCCATCCTCGAACTCGATGGGGAAGCTCTTCGGTTCGTAGTCCCAGGGAAGGCCGTAGAAGTCGAGGAGAAGTGCGAATTGGCGCTCGCTGTTGTGGGCGAACTCGACTTCGTGAGCGGTTGGACGCTGCGTGTTCAGGGGGCTCCTAATTCGACGATCCCGGCCATCTCTGATTCTTCCGGAAACAATTGGTGAATCGCTCCTTCGACCTGGTCCTGTACCGGGCCAATCGCGATGCTAAACACCCCCTGTCCCTTACGGAGGACATCTACGACCTCCTGGTCGGAGTGGGCCGCGTATATGGTCTGCCCATCGCTGAGCAGGGTGACGTCGGCGAGTGGCTGATCAGAATCGAGCTCGGCACGCAGGATCTCGACCGCGGAGCGGATCTTCTTGAGGCTCATGCCGGCATCGAGGAGGTTCTTGATCACCTTGAGCTGGACGACGTCGGTGAAGGAGTACAGACGCTGGGAGCCGGAGCCATGCGCCCGCTGCAATGTGGGGAGGATGAGGTTGGTGCGAGCCCAATAGTCGAGCTGTCGGTAGGTGATACCGACCAGCTTGCAGACTTGTGGGGCGCGATAGCCGCCCGTTTCCCGTGCAGCGGTCATTTCGTCCTCCGGGTTACACCAGTGTAACTCCGCCGCCGGAAAGCTAATTGACCACCCTTGCCGGTGTCAATGGTTTCCTGTGGAAAAGTCGAG
>CAZSOF010000134.1:0-7145 GCA_964607685.1 uncultured Acidimicrobiaceae bacterium
GCGCTGGCTCACCCCGATGGTCAATGGCTGGCCAGAGTGCTTTGAACCGGCGCACGTTGGTCCGGTCGTGGATGCAGGCGGGAATCGATGCAGTGGATCCCGAGAGCCTGACAGCCCACGCCCTGACCGGGTGGGAGGGCCCAGCCAGTGTCATCGCCATCGGCAAGGCAGCAGCCGGGATGTGCCGTGGCGCCGACCGCGTCCTGAGGTCCTTGGTCGGCCTCTGTGTGACCAACCAGCGGGCGGAGGTCCCTCCCGGAATCGAGCTGATGATCGGTGACCACCCGATACCAGGAGAGGCGAGCCTGGCCGCCGGTTTGCGGGCATTGGAGCTGGCCAGCGAGGCCGACCTGGCCCTCATCAGCGGTGGCGGCTCCGCTCTCTGTGAAGTGCCACTGCCCGGCGTCGACCTGGACTACACGGCCCTGCTCACTCAGCGGCTGATCGATACGGGGGCGAATATCGAGGAGATCAACCTGGTCAGAAGCCACCTATCACTGATCAAGGGAGGGGGACTCGGGCCCCTCCCCACGTTCGTCCTATCCGACGTGGCCGGTGCCGGGCCCGAGGTGGTGTCGTCAGGACCCACGATCCCCGGTCGTCACGAACCCGCCGCGGTCACCGCGATCATAGAGCGACTGGCGATACCGGTTCCCGACGAACTGGCATCCCTTCTGAGAGAACACCGAGAGGACAAGCGGTGGCCCGAGGTTGTCCACGTGATCGGTGACGGGAAGACGGCGGCCGCCGGTGTGGTGGCCGCGGTGCCACCCGACGTTGCGCCTGCCACCATCGAAGATGAGTGGCTCGGCGGTGGGGTGGAGGAGTGTCTACACGACTTCATCGAAAACTCGGGACCAGGGGTGACCGTGGCCGCCGGCGAGCCCAGCGTCGCGGCTCTCGGGCCGGGTCGTGGCGGGCGAAACACTCATGCGGCCCTTCTCGCGGCTTCGATGATCCGGGGAACAGGCCTTGTGTTCGCAGCCATCGCCACCGATGGCATCGATGGAACGTCCGAGGCCGCCGGTGGCATCGTGGATGGGTCCACGGTCGACAGGGGTGGTGACCCCACGGCTGCGCTAACCGAATGTGACTCGGCGAACTATCTGGGAGCCGCAGGCGACGCCGTCGTCATCGGGCCCACCGGTACGAATGTGGCTGATCTTTGGTTGGTCTGGAAGCCGTATGAGTAGTCAGAACCTATATTGAGCGTGTGAACAAGACGGTCGTCATCACGGGTGGGACTGGTGGACTGGGCACCGCCTTGGTTCGCCGACTCGTCACTCAGGACTACAGGCTGGCCGTCACCTATCTGCTCCCGGAAGAGGCGCAACAGTTCGAATCGGAGTTCGAGGTCGACGAAAAGCGGGTCATGCTCACCAGGGTCGACTGCACCAACGCCGAGGCGGTCAGCACTTACGTCAAGGGTGTGGCCGACCAGTGGGGCAACCTCCACGGCTTGTGTGCCCTCGTCGGCGGTTGGGCGGGGGGCCGGGATGTCGAGGAGACCGACGACGTGAGATTTGAGCGGATGCTCGACCTCAACCTGAGATCGGCTTTCTATGCGGTTCGAGCCACGGTCCCCTACCTGAAAGAAGCCGGGTGGGGTCGGATAGTGCTGGTTGGGAGCCGAGGAGCGGTGGACTTCTTCGAAGCCCAGGCGGCGTTCAATATCGCCAAGGCCGGCGTCGCTGCCCTGGGTCAGAGTGTGGCCACCGAGCTTGACGGGACCGGTGTGACCGCCAACGTGCTCATGCCGTCGGTCATCGACACTCCGGCAACACGTCGCTCGCTTCCCTACGCCGACTATGTGAACTGGCCGACACCGGATGAGATCGCGGCAGTCGCCGAATTCCTCCTCAGCGAGGAGTCCGGCGTGATCAACGGGGCCCTCGTGCCCGTCTACGGGAGAGCATAGAGCTCCAGCCACTCCCCGTGAGGATGGCCTTGGCCGATCTCAACGAGGCCCGAACCGTCGTCCACACCGAGACGCGCCCATTCATCGTTGTCATCGAGCAATTCGAATGACACGCGGTGGAGGGGTCTCCTCTCGCCTGCCTTCGCCAGGAGAGAGGAGACGACCTCCCTTTGCCCCCCTGTGAGCTGGTTGAACACGAAGGAGTGCATGACGACAGCGGGTTCGCCCGGTGGGAGCGTGTCGAGGGTGGGCCCCAGGGTCTCCGTTGCGCTGCCAGCCACCAGTCTGGTGTCGACCGAAGACACGACGTCGAGGGCCGCCCGCAGTCGGGCCCTCCGCTCGGAATGCTCCGGCCAGATCAACGCATCCAGCCATCGTCTCTCTCGTTGGTCGGTGGGATCGACCGGTTTCAGGTCGAGACCGGTCCGGGTGAGCACCTCGATCGCCCGAGGGTTCGGCGGTCTTCCCCTCAGCTCGGTCTCGAGGGTGACGCCGGCGACCGGCCCCCACTGCAGTCCATCCCATCGATAGCGATAGCGGTCGACGGCCAGATTGAGCCCAGCACTGGTGCCGATGTCGATCAGGTGGAACCGATCGAAGCCTGATGCCCAGATCGCCGGCAGAAGTGCCACGCAGCGACGACACTCGTTGGTCTGGGTGTAACGGGTGGCGGCGAGGGCCACTATGACCGGCTCGTTGTCCAGGACGAATTCGGTGAAGAATGGGCCCACTCCCTCGGGATGAAGCGGCTCGTCGGTCAGCGATGGATAGAAACGAGCCAGCTCGGGGCCGAGGCCATCCATCAACAGATAGTGCACCACGGCCAACAGGACGTTGGGCCGGGGTCGATTGGGGATCTGGTTGAGGACACGCATCAACTCGGGGGAGTCGGCGATCACTCCAGCCAGCCGGGCGTAGAGGGCCGATCCATGGGTGTGCCTAGCCCACGACTGCACCTGCTCGGGGGTCATCGGCTCAAAGGGTGTCTCTCCGGTAGGCGGTGGCCAGCGAGTCGGCGTACTCGTTCCAGCGATAGCCGCTGTGGGACTTGATCCATCTGATGTTGGCGTTGGGCTTGGCCCGGGTGAGCTCGTACGCCTTCTTGACCAACTCCAGGTTGGCAACCGGCCCTGGCGATTTCTTCTTCCAGCCGTTGGCCTTCCAGCCGGGCGCCCATTTGGTGAGGATGTTGACGATCAGCTGGGAGTCGGTGTAGACGTCGGTAGGGGTGTCGGGAGGCAACATCTCGAGACCGGCGATCATCGCCCGTAGCTCCATACGGTTATTGGTGGTGTGGGCATCGGATCCATAGTCTCGAGCCACCACCTGCCCGTCCACGACCAGCACCGCACCCCAGCCTCCGGGCCCGGGATTGCCCTCCGATGCCCCATCGGTGAACACCCCGGTCTGGGGTCCCTCGTGGAACGTGGCCAGCACCTCATCTACGGTCAGGTCACGGTTCTTGGAGATGCTGGGACCGTTGCGTGGGCGATTCGAGCTCCCTCTCTCGTTGCGACAGTCGAGACACTCCTTGGGAGTCCATCCCGGATAGCGGTCCCGGATATGCTGAGGCAGATCGAACTCCTTGCCACAAGCCTGGCAGACGAACAACCGACTCAGCCGATCTTTTCGAGGTGCGCGGCCACCGCATAGTCCAATATCTCGGGGCCGCGATCGGTGAAGGCGATGTGGGTGACAGAGGTGTTCGGCGGGGTGAACAGTGACTCCGAGTGACTGTCACCGTTCTTCGTCAATGACGAGACGTATGACCTGAGGGCGCCGCCATGGGACACGACGACCGTAGGCCCCTCAGCGTGTGCCAGCCGGTCGATCGCCCCGCAGACCCTCGCCGTCAGCTGAGCCCAGGTCTCTCCGGTCTGGCCCCGGGGCAGATCGACTCCGTGGCGATAGATGGTCTCCATGTGATCGGGCCACCTGTCGACGATCTCGTCCGTGGTCAGTCCCTCCCACTCACCCATGTGAATCTCCATGAAATCGTCCACGGCCACCACTCCGTTCAGGGCCAGCCGATCGGCAGTCGAGGTGGCGCGCTTCAAGGGCGAGGAGTAGACGGTGGCGTGACGTCCATACCACTCGCCGAGGAGTTCTGCCTGGCTTATTCCCTCCTCATCCAGGTCCCAATCGCCCCGTCCCTGCCATCGTCTCTCCACGTTGGCCCGGGTCTGCCCATGGCGGATCAACGTGAGCACCGTCTCCCCGGCCTCCAGATGCGCCTGGACCACAGCCGAACGCGGGCCGAAGTGACCGGTGTCATTGAAGGAGGCCAACCTTGGCCGTCCGTACTGCGAGATGATGCGGGTGATTGCCGTGTTGTCCGTGAAGGCGTGCGCCCTTCGCCCGTGTCCAGCCATATGACGGTGCAATACCGATTGCATGAATCCGCCATGGGTCACAATTGCCACTCGATCGTCGTCATCCATCCGTTCGAACAGCCGATCCACGGCACCGATGGCACGCCGGCCCGCCTCCTGCAGACTCTCACCAGTCTCCCCCATCGGGAGGGTGCGGTCGATGAGTGCCTTGCGGAGCTCCTCTCCGTACCGATCCTGCACCTCGGCGAAATGCAAGCCTTCCCATCGTCCCAGGTCTATCTCCTTGAAGTCCTCGTCGACATGGACGTCTTCGGCGAACGTCTTGGCAGTGTCGACTGCTCTGGTCAGCGGTGAAGAGATCACCGCATCGAAGCGCCAGGCCGAGAGACGACGCGCCAGGGGTTCCAGAGTGGCCTTCCCCTGCTCGCTGAGGGGACCGTCGGTCTGGCCATTCCACACACCATCGAGGTTTGCCTGCGACTGGGCATGGCGGATGAAGACGATCTCCTTGCGGGCGTCCCGGGGTGGGTAGGGCTGACTGGTCACTGACCTGCCAGGTTAGGAGGGTGAACCGCAAACCCAATCCTGGGCCTGCACTGATCTCCCCTCGATTGCGCCGCAATCCGTTGCGGAAGACGATGTGCTGTGCAGCGCGACCGAGCGACTCAGGCGATGAAGGCCGAGGCGAAGATCAGGGAGACGATGGTCATGACTTTGATGACGATGTTCATCGCCGGGCCTGAGGTGTCCTTGAAGGGATCGCCCACCGTGTCACCGATGACAGCCGCCTTGTGAGAGTCGCTGCCCTTCCCCCCGAAGGCACCGGTTTCAATGAACTTCTTGGCGTTGTCCCAGGCACCACCGGCATTGGCCATGAAAATGGCCAACAGGAACCCCGTCACCAACGCTCCTCCGAGAAGACCGCCCAAGGCCTCGACGTCTATGAACCCGACTATCAGGGGCAGGGCGATCGCCAGGGCACCGGGAATGATCATCTCCCGCAGTGCCCCCTGTGTGGCGATGTCGACACACGTCGTGTAGTCCGGTTTGGCCTCCGGGTCCCCCTCCCGCAAACCGGTGATCTCCCGGAACTGCCGCCGCACCTCGTCGATCATCTTTCCTGCCGCCCGGCCCACGGCGTTCATGGTCAGCGCAGCAAAGAGGAACGTGAACATCGCACCCAGGAACAGGCCGATAGTCGTTGGGGCTCGCGAGATGTCAATGGTCTCGAGACCGACCGCCTGTGTGAATGCGTTGAACAAGGCAAGGGCGGTGACCGCCGCCGAGGCGATAGCAAAACCCTTGGCGATCGCCGCCGTCGTGTTGCCCAGTGAATCGAGAGCATCGGTCGACTTGCGCACCTCCGGATCGAGGTGTGACATCTCGGCAATGCCACCCGCGTTGTCGGCGATGGGGCCGTAAGCATCGACCGAGATCGTGATTCCCAGTGTGGCCAGGACTCCAATGGCAGCAATGGCCACCCCATAGATGCCGCCTCCGGCACCCATGGCCCAATCACCCGCCCAGTAGGCCACCCCGATCCCAACGGCCACCCCGATGACCGAGAAGGCTGCGGAGCGCATACCCTCGGCAATGCCCGCGATGATGACCGTTGCCGGCCCGGTCCCCGACTGACGTGCGATCTCCTTGACGGTCTTGTAGTGGTCGGAGGTGAACCACTCGGAGATCTTCCCCACCAGCCAGCCAACCACCAGACCGGCCAGTACTGCGATCCAAACACCGATCCAGTTGTCCACGAGGTCCCCGAAGACCCAGTAGGCCAGACCGACGACCCCGGCTGCAGTCAGGATCATGGCGAAGTTGGTGCCCCGGTGGAGAGCAGCCGCCAGGTGTGACTCGTCTCTGGCTCTCACCAGGAACGAGCCAATCATCGACGCGAACATCCCGAGGGCAGCCACCGCGAGCGGGAAGATGATCGCCGCCGCCGCCAGGTCGCCGGAGAACACAAGGGCCGAATAGGCGATTGGGGCCACGATGGCCCCCACATACGATTCGAACAGGTCGGCACCCATCCCCGCGACGTCACCGACGTTGTCTCCCACGTTGTCGGCGATTACTGCCGGGTTCCGGGGATCGTCCTCGGGAATGCCCGCCTCCACTTTTCCCACGAGGTCGGCACCGACGTCCGCCGCCTTGGTGTAGATGCCACCTCCGACACGAGCGAACAGTGCGATCGATGAGCCACCCAGCCCGATGGCGGTGACGATGTCGACCCAATCGGGGTCTTCGATGACGTCCCGGAACAGCCAGAACCCGAAGGCCACTCCGAGAAGACCGAGACCGGCGACGGTGAACCCCATGACTGCGCCACCACGAAAGGCGACAGGCAGAGCGGCTGGGATTCCGCCTTGACGCGCTGCCTCGGTTGTGCGGGAGTTGGCCGCGGTCGCGATCCTCATCCCCACCAACCCGGCGAGACCGGAAAGGACGGCGCCGAACACATAGGCGATGGCTCCCCAGGGACGGCCCCAGTCGAGCAAGACCGCGATGAGCACGGCCATGACCACGACGAAGACCGAGACCCAGGTGTACTCGCGTCTGAGGAATGCCATCGCTCCCTGTCGGATGGCGGTGGCCAGCTCGATCATGCGCTCGTTGCCCTGGTCGGCAGCGAGCACGACACGGGTGTAGTAGACCGCCAGGATCAGCGCCAGGCCACCTGCGACGAGCGCGATGTACAGAATCGTGTCCGTCATTTGAGAAACTCCTCCAGAGAAAGACCAGAAAGATCGGAGCGGGCGGGAGTATAGGGAGTAGCCCGTGGGCAAGCCGAACCAGGGTCCCCGGGCAACCGATGCTGCCCCGGCCTTCTACATGACTCTGTGTACGGCCAATTCGTGAGTCACTGTGAGCAGGCCGGTTTCGATCCTGCT
>CAZSOF010000135.1:0-7003 GCA_964607685.1 uncultured Acidimicrobiaceae bacterium
GCCATCAATGCGGTCATGGCCGGATGCTTGCCCGAGTACATGCCCGTCGTCCTCGCCGCGGTGGAGGCGTTTGCCGCCGAGCCCTTCAACGCCCATGGCGTGACCGCCACGACGTGGTATTCGGGCCCCATCGTCATAGTCAACGGCCCGGTGACCAAGCGAATTGGGATGAATGGCGAGCACAACGCTTTCGGCCCGGGGAACAGGGCCAACGCCTCGATCGGGCGGGCCCTGAACCTGGTGGTGCGCAACGTTGGTGGCTCCCGTCCCGGTGAGGTGGACCGATCGACCCAGGGCCACCCTACCAAGTACACGATGGCCTTCCCGGAGCGAGAGCACGACTCTCCATGGTCGTCTCTGGCCAACGAGCGCGGTGTGCCCGAGGGCACCTCTGCAGTGACCCTGTTTGCCGGCCAGGGCCCCACCCCCATCGCCGACCAGAAGTCCAGATCACCCGAGTCTTTGATGCGATCTCTGGCAGCCGGCCTCCGCGCGGTCCGCCACCCCAAGGCGGTGGGGCGTGTGGCGGCGATTCTGGCGGTGGCCCCCGAGCACGCCCGCATATTCGGCGACGCGGGTTGGGACAAGAAACGCCTCCGGAATGAGATCATCGAGCAATTGACCATTCCCGACACCGAGATCGTGGCCGGTGCGGGAGGCGTCGAAGAGGGCTCCAACCGGCGAGCCAGCGGGGCCGGCATCCGGAAGTTCGAGCCGGAGAATCTCTGGTTTGTCCACGTAGGGGGTGGCGCCGGCGGGGTGTCGGGCATCATCTCGGGCTGGGTGGCCGGGCCCAAGGGAAGCACGATGGTCACTACCATCGTCGACGATTACTGATATGCAAAGGGTGATTCTGGACCCCACATCGGAATTGGAGCCCGGGCACCGACCCCGGGCCCCCCGGCTCCGTGAGCTCGACGGCGTGGTCGGGCTGGTCGACATATCAAAGCCGCGAGGCGACGTGTTCCTGAACCACTTGCACCAATTGATGACCCAGCGAGGGCTCGGGGCCCTCCGTTTCTCCAAGCCGACTCATACGCGTCCTGCACCGATCGACCTGCGTCACCAGATCACCACTCAGTCGACGGCGGTCATCCAGGCACTGGCCGACTGAGGGTCCTGCGTGTCGTGCAGTCTGCACGACCTGGCTGAATACGAAAACCAGGGCATCCCAGCAGTCCTGGTGGCATCCAGCGAGTTCGAGGCTGCGGTCGAGCGACAGAAGGACTCTCTCGGAACGGTCCCCACAGTGGTATATGTCCCTCATCCCATCCAGAGTCGAACGGACATTGAGCTGGAGGCGTTGGCAGAGTCCATTCTCGACGAGGTGCTCTCCTCGTTGGCTGAGGCCTGATCACGCTGACCGATCCCTCTCAATCCGCAGGTGGTCCGTCGGCCGATTTGCCGACCACCACGACGCCAGGGTCTGAGCCAGGGCTCGATTCTCTCCCAACCCGATCTCGCGTGGTCATCGTCGGGGGCGGTGTGATCGGGTGCAGTGTGGCCTATCACCTGGCACACATGGGGTGGACCGATGTCGTGCTTCTCGAGAAGAGTCGACTGACGTCCGGCACGACCTGGCATTCCGCCGGCTTGATGGTCACCTTTGGGTCGTTCTCACAGACCTCCACCGAGATGCGTCTGTACACGCGAGACCTGTACAGCCGTCTCGAAGCAGAAACCGGTCTGGCCACCGGCTATTGGCCGGTCGGGTTTGTCGAGCTCGCTTCCGATGAAGACCGGCTCGAGGAGTATCGAAGGGTGGCCGCCTTCAACCGGTATTGCGGCGTCGACGTCGACGAGATCTCCCCCTCCCAGGTTGCCGACATGTTCCCACTCGCCCGAACCGACGACCTTCTGGCCGGCTTCCACGTCACGGGGGATGGGCGGGTCGATCCCGCCGACGTAACCATGTCCCTGGCTGCCGGTGCTCGCCGGCTGGGTGTTCGCATTCTGGAGAACGTGATGGTCACCGGGTTCACCCGGTCTAACGGAGCCGTGACCGGGGTCGAGACGTCTGCGGGAGCTGTAGAGGCCGAGTACGTAGTGAACTGTGCCGGTATGTGGGCCCGTCAGCTCGGAGCCACCGCCGGAGTGAGCATCCCCCTCCAGGCCGCCGAGCACTACTACCTGATCACCGAGCAGATCGAGGGGATGTCCAACACCTGGCCGGTCATCGAGGACCCGGCATCCTACGGGTACTACCGGGAGGAAGTGGGCGGGCTGCTCATCGGGCTGTTCGAACCGGAAGCCGTTCCGTGGAGGGTGGGAGGCATCCCCGACGACTTCTCTTTTGGAGAGATACCACCCGATTGGGATCGCATGGGCGGATACGTCGAGAAGACAATGCACCGGGTGCCGATCGCCAGGGAGGTCGGGATCCGCAAGTTCTTCTGTGGGCCGGAGAGCTTCACCCCGGACCTCCAGCCAATCATCGGCGAGGCTCCCGAACTGAGGAACTACTTCGTCGCCGCCGGGCTCAACTCCATCGGCATCTTGACGGGCGGCGGCGTGGGACGGGTGGTTGCTCATTGGATCGTCACCGGCAGGCCCGAAGTCGACGTCTCCGGGTTCGACATCGACCGTCTCCATGGCTTCCACGCCGAGCCGGGATACCTCCAAGCTCGAACCGCCGAGTCACTGGGAATGGTCTACCAGGCCCACTACCCCACCCGTGCCCCGGAAACGGCACGTGGGGTCAAGCTCTCGCCGCTGCACCGACGTCTCGAAGCCAGAGGCGCCTATTTCCGGGAAGTGACCGGCTGGGAGTCGCCCGACTGGTTTGCCCCCGACGGGATGGAGCCCCGTGTCGAGCGTCTCTCCTGGGGGCGGCAGAACTGGTTTCCCTACTGGAGAGCGGAACACGAGGCGGCGAGAAGCGGCGTGATCCTCATGGACATGTCTTTCATGTCCAAGTTCTTGGTGGAGGGGCCGGGTGCCGAGATTTCCCTGGAGTGGATCTCGGCCAACCGAGTCGGTGGTAGCGGCGGAAGGGTCACCTACACCCAATGGCTCAACGAAGCGGGCGGGATCGAGGCCGACGTGACAGTGACCATGGTCGGGGACGGCCAATTCCTGGTGGTTGCCAGCGACACGGCTCACCGCCACGTCGAGACGTGGCTGCGACGTCATGCCAGCGATGGGGGCACGGTGACCATCACCGATGTCAGCGAGTCATACGCCCAGATCAACTTGCAGGGCCCGAGGTCACGGGATGTCCTCGAGACCGTCACCGTTGACGACGTCTCCAACCACGTGTTCCCCTACCTGACGGCGCGCACGGTGGATATCGCATCGGTGCCGGTTCTCTGTCTGCGTATCACCTACCTCGGCGAGCTCGGATACGAGCTCTACGTCCCGGCGGAGAGGGCAACTGCGATCTACGAGCTCGTCGTTGCCGCCGGTCAGGCCCACGGGTTGAGACATGCGGGTTTGAAGGCCCTGAGCAGCCTTCGTCTGGAGAAGGCCTATCGCGACTACGGACACGACATAGACAACACCGACAATGTCGTGGAGGCGGGCCTCAGCTTCGCCGTGGATCTGGACAAACCGGACGGGTTCATCGGGGCCGAAGCGGTACGGGATCAGATGGGACCCACGAGGCGACGATTGGTGCAGGTTCTGCTGACCGACCCCGAACCGATGATGTTCCACGGTGAGGTCGTCCATCGGGACGGAGCAGCGGTCGGATACATACGCGCCGCCTCATACGGCTTCACCCTGGGGGGTGCAGTCGGCCTGGCCATGCTCGAGGCACCCGAGCCGGTGACCAAGGATTACCTCGACCGGGCCTCATGGGAGGTTGAGATAGCCGGGTCCATGTACCCGGCAACCACCTCACTACGTCCGCTCTACGACCCCGATTCGACGCGGGTGCGCGGCTGATGGCCGGTCAGCGCGCAAGCACCCGAATCTGGCGGGCTGCCACCAACAGTGGATCCAGACCGGAGCTCCCCTCCTGGGCAAGGAGTTGCATGAACTGGACGAGACGCTCGTGTCGCTCTGCCCGCGATCGGGCATACTCGTCGAGGGCGGCTTCCGGCTCCGAGCTGTCGGAGTCTTCCAGAACCCATTCGGCGAGGTCTCTGCGCAGACCGATCAACTCGGCCTCCACCGAGCGAACGGCCCAGCGGTCCCACCGAGTGGTCGCACTCACCTGAGCCACCTGGCGCTCGAGCCAATCGAGGTGATAGCGCTCGCCGATGAGCAGGAACAGCTCGGCGACCGGCATGACGTTGCGTTCATGGAGTCGTGCCAGTTCGATGATGTCTGGAGCGTGGACCAACTCATCGTGGTAGGCATGGCGTGTGGCGAGGTCCTCGGGAACCCCTGCCGCCATCAACTCGGCCACCTGAGCACCTCGATCCTCACGCATGGCCACGAACTCCGGATCGGCGAAACAGGCTTCCAGGTCGACGAAGAGCCCCCGGTCTATCTCCATGTCCTCCGAGGTCGGTGATCCGCCCGGTCGATTCAAGAACCAGCGAGTAGTCGACTCGACGAGCCAGTCGATGGCGTCCAGGAGGTCGTGGCGCACCGTTGGGTCCACACCGGCTCCTAGATACTCCACCGCGTCCCATCGGTCGTGGGCTCCGGTCAGCTTCTGAGCCATGCGGTATGCCGGCACCACCTGAGCTCGGGTTGCCCCTGTCTCCATGACCAGCCGATTGACGAAGGTGATGCCCGCATCGTTGACCACCTTGTTCGCCAGCACGGTGGCCAGGATCTCCCGGCGAAGGGGATGATCCCCGAGCAGATGACCGAATCGCTCGGTCACCCCCTGGGGGAAATACGACTCGAGATCGGCGTGCATCTCGGGGAGATCGGGAACATCGGATTCGAGGAGGCCATCGACCAGATCCTGTTTGGCATACGCCAACAGGACCGACAGTTCGGGCCTGGTCAGGCCATGGCCAGTCTTGGATCGCTCCCACAACTCGTCGGTCGAGGGCAGGCCTTCCAGCCCACGATCGAGCAGCCCGTGACGCTCGAGTGTCTTCATCAGGTCTTCGTAAGCCTCGAGATTGGAGACCGACCAGTCTTCGTCCTGACTCAGTATCAGGGCCTGGTCACCGTTGTCCCGGAGAACTCGGTGCGCCACATCCCCGGTCACCCTGAAGATGAGATCGACCCGGTCCCCCTGCTCGATCTCTCCCCGCTCCTCGGCGACCCCGAGGAGGATCTTGAGATTCACCTCCCGATCAGAGCAGTCCACCCCACCTGAGTTGTCGATGAAGTCGGTGTTGATGCGTCCCCCGGCCCGGGCGTATTCGATCCGACCATGTTGGGTGAACCCGAGGTTCCCTCCCTCAACCGCCACTTTGCAGCGCAGGTCGGTTGCGCTCACCCGGACCGCGTCGTTGGCCCGGTCGCCGCAGTCGGCGTTCGACTCCCGGCCGGCCCTGACGTAGGTCCCGATGCCGCCGTTCCACAGAAGATCGACGGGAGCGCGCAATATGGCACGGATCAGTTCGTCGGGCGTCAACGAGGTCGAATCTGTCTGCAGGGCGGCGCGGACCTCCTCCGTCAGATCGATTCTCTTCCTCCGCCGGCTCCATACACCGCCCCCAGCAGAGATGAGACTGCGGTCGTAGTCGTGCCAGCTCGACCGGGGCAACGAGAAGAGCCTCTGTCGCTCTCGGAATGCAGAGGCCGCGTCGGGTGTGGGGTCGAGAAAGATGTCGCGGTGGTCGAACGCCGCAATCAGGCGCATGTGCTCCGATCGCAGCATCCCGTTCCCGAACACGTCGCCCGACATGTCGCCGATCCCCACAACCGTCATCGGGTAGGTGTCGGCGTCGATCGACATGTCGAGGAAATGCCTTCTCGCCGACTCCCAGGCCCCACGAGCCGTGATCCCCAGCGCCTTGTGGTCGTAGCCGGCCGAGCCTCCAGAGGCAAAGGCATCGCCGAGCCAGAACGCGTACTCGCCCGCGATCTCGTTGGCGAGGTCTGAGAAGGTGGCAGTGCCCCGGTCGGCCGCCACGACCAGATAGGGATCGTCCCCGTCGTGGCGACGCACCCGCTCCGGAGGAAAGACCTCTCCGCCTATCAGATTGTCGGTCACATCCAGCAGACCCCGAATGAAGGTCCGATAGGCAGCAACGACGGCGTCGGCCGCATCGGTGTCTGCGGGGAGCGTGCGTAGAACAAAACCCCCCTTGGCGCCGGTGGGGACGATGACCGCATTCTTGGTCCTTTGTGCCTTCATCAGCCCGAGCACCTCGGCTCGATAGTCCTCGCGACGATCCGACCAGCGGATCCCGCCCCGGGCAACCGGCCCGCCTCGAAGATGGATCCCCTCGACGTGCGGGGCATAGACGAAGATCTCGTAGAAGGGGACCGGCTCGGGCATCTCGGGCACTCCGGCGGACCACAGCTTCAGGCTCAAGGATTCCCTGCCAGGTCGATAGGCGTTGGTGCGCACCGTGGCCATGATGAGCTCCATGAAGCCTCGCAGAATCCGGTCCTCCTCGAGGGACGCCACCTGCTCGAGGTCGGCGAGTATCTCTCCTGCGATCTCGTCCGTTGGCTCCCCCTCCCCTTCCGGGTCGAATCTGGCCTCGAAGAGGGTCACGAGTTGTTCGGCGATGTGAGGGTGCGCAGCGAGTGCATCGTTGACATAGATCACGGTGAATGCGGAGCCCACCCGTCGCCGATAGGTGCGGTACGCACGCAGGATCCCCACCTGGTGGTGGTTCAGCCCGGTGAGCACGACGAGTCGATCCAGAGAGTCGCACTCGACCTCACCACGAAGCCCGGCCTGGATGTCGGCCACGACGCGCGATCCGCACCTGTCGATGGCGACCTGAGCGCCGCCGCGATCGAGTACGCCTATGTCGTGGATGAACATGCCGCCTCGATCGCCGTCGACGCGCGTCGGAACCTCCTCGACGATTCTCAGTCCGAGAGCCTCCAGAACCGGCAAGATCTCAGACAGCTCTAGCTTCGAGCCCCGGGTGTAGACCGCAATCCGGGTCAGACGCCCTTCTCCGGCTTCCTC
>CAZSOF010000136.1:0-6965 GCA_964607685.1 uncultured Acidimicrobiaceae bacterium
GGTAGTCGGTGACGATGCTGCGGAGGTTGTGCAGTTTGTCGGCGTTGGACACCAGAATCGCTGACCGGCTGTGATCGGGGAGGGCAGCGAGATAGGCCTCTTTGCGTGGCCTCCATGGAGGCTTCGGTTCCGTCTCAGAATCACTGCATTCCCTGACGATGTTGGCCACCCGGTCGTCGAACATGTCAGCGAGTTCGTCGTAGGTGGCTGCTTGGTCTTCGAGGCTGTCGTGGAGGAGAGCGGCGATGGCTTCGTCTTCGTCGCCGCCGGCTTCGAGCACGAGGGCACATGTGGCGAGGAGGTGGGTTATGTAGGGGATCTCGGTGCCCTTCCTCCGTTGACTGGCATGCCGCTGGGACGCGAATACCAGGGCTTGTTCGAACCTGTTCGACAGTGGTGTCACCATCACCTCAGTTTCGCGTCCCATTCACGATTGATGGAGGGGACATCTCGGTCGATGCGTAGTTCGAGGAGGATGTCTCCATCACGAATTCTATGCTTGCACCCGCTATGGGCCCAGGCTGCCGAATGGGCCCGGGCGTCTAGGGTCGGGAGATGTCGTCGATGAGGGTGGCGTCGTGGAACATCCATGCGCTCCGTGGAGCGAGTGATGACACGTCGCAGCGAGTCGCCCCGGCACTGGCTGACCATTCGCCAGACGTCGTGGTCCTCCATCGGTTCCGGACGATGCCGACTTGATGCTGTTCGACACTTAGATCCACGGCCGAAATAGGTGCAGTTGGCCTCGAATCGCCAATGGCGGTGTTGAAATCGAGTGCGGGCCGACACCCAGGTCAAACGTGTGTCAAACATGGGAATCAGTGCGCCTGGCGATACCACTCCCCCGCTTGATATGTGCCGATCCCGGGCGGTTTCGAATATGGGCGGGTTAGACAACAGATTGATCGTCATGTGCGGGCAGCTAACTCCTCTTGGAAGCGGGTTCGGAGGGCAGGACCGTGCCTCTTCAACGTCCAAGGCAGTCGTGCCCACCGACATCCGTGCCACGGCCCACTGCGAACCAGATCGCCTCAACCTTCTCGTCACCTTTGTTGTAGAGACGGTGGGGCTCTGTCGAATCAAAGGCAATCGAGTCCCCTGGTTCGAGCACGTACTCCTGAGTGTTGATCTGGACCCCCAGCGTTCCAACCACCACATAGCCGAACTCCCGTCCCTTATGACCCCTGAGCGTCTCGTGGGACGCTGAGGCACCACCTACCTCGTATATGGTGCGATGAAAGTCGATTCCCCTCTCGGGCTTGGCGATTAGTTGCTCCCACCTGACCCCCGACGCCAGGTCTGTGAAGTGACGGTCCCTTTGGCGCACCACGGGGGAATCACGGTCGGATCCGACCGGCGAACCGCCATGGTCTCCCGTGGAGTAGTCGTGTCCTCGTATCACCCAGTCGAGCGAAACGTCGAGTTCGGTGACAATTGCCAAGAGCGTTCCCAGGGACGGTTGGGAGGCCCCGGTCTCCAATTGGGAGATCGTGCTGGCCGATATGCCAAGCTTGCGCGCCATCTCACTTTGGCTCAAGCCGGCCTTGAGCCTCTCCTCTCGGAGACGGTCACCAATTCCCTCCAGCCTCTCGTGGAGCTCAGCGGCCCCCTGAACGTGGCTCACATCCCCATGACCACCCAGTCGCCACGGACACGTCCTGTCAGAGGCGACTCGTCCACCGCGTATCCACGATTCTTACCGGTGAAGCGTTTCACCTCTTGAGGTCGATGTCCGCGATGGCACCGGAAGACAATCACGAATAGACGAGACGCCGCCTCCTCGTCCCCGTTGAACCGCGCATGGGAGTAAGTCACACAGTCCCACGCAGTTCCATCATTCGGGCCCGGCCAGGACTTTGACCTGGTCACCGGTCGGGTCGATGAGACGATCGAATCCATCCTCGACTACGTCTTCCAAACCAACGCGGGCCGTGACGATTCTCTCAACGGGCAGGTGTCCCCGAGAGATGAACCTGATCACCCTGGGCCAGTCCGTGACCCCATAACACCAAGTCGCCTCGATCGTGAGATCCTTGAGAGCCCAGGTCTCAGGAGAAGTCGAGGCTGGCCTGACATGAAGACCCGTCTGAACCACGGTCCCTTGAGGTCTCACCACATCGACGCATGCGTTCAGAGCCGGCTCCTTCCCAGCGCACTCATGGCAACATCTACCCCAACGCCGTTCGTGGCATCCATTACCGCTCCGACCAGCTCATCGCCAACCAGTGTCATTACTCGACCCACATCGAGGGACTCGGCGAATCGAGCTCGGTTCGGATTGGGCTCGGCGATGAAGATCTCCCCGGCACCGAGAGCATTCGCGATCAGAGCCGTTGAGGCGCCAATGGGTCCGGCACTGCATGATGCCTCTGATCACGTGGGTGGGACTACTACTACCTCAATCGGTGCTTGTTTTCCCTTCAAGGTCAGTTCTCGATGCTCCAAGCCTTTCACGTCAATACCCGCAGCGTCGGTGAGTTGGAGACTGGCAAGGATTTCGCCGGTTGCGGCAGCATCTGCGATCCGAGATCCCACGTTTATGTCGTCTCCGAGCGCGGTCAATTCCATTGGTTCTCCGGGCGACCCGACCATGCCGACATATCCGTGACCGGTGTGCACTCCGGCACCGAGCGGAACCCAGGGCCCTCCAGATTCGCCATGTCCCGTAGAGATCAGTAGTTCTTTTGCGCTGTTCAGCGCCGCCTTTGCATATTCGGGCCCGGCGAGACCGGGAACGAAATAGCCAATGGCTTCGTCACCGGCCAACCGGCCCAACAACGCCCCCGATCGGATGAGCACTTCCGACGAAGCCCTGAAGAACCTATTTATCAGCTCACTAAAAGCTCTGTCACCGATCCTCTCTGCCAGAGAGGTAGACCCTCGCACATCAACGAACAGGGTGGCCAGATCGATGTGGGCTCCGCCCGGATGTTGACGACCGTATTTGATACATGCGTTACAAAAGCGCGGGTCCTCATAGGACTGGCCTCTGCCGATAAGTGGCATGAGATAACGCCCTACACCCTGGAACGGAGAATGACAGAACATGCACCGAGGGTCGCTCGGGATCACTCCAAAGACCGCCCTCGGCCTCTCCACCGGCGACCTGCCCTCTGAAAAAAGCTCCCACCAGACGGATTCGCCTTCGGTTACCACCATGAAACTCCGGGGAATTAAAGCGGGCCTCCGGTATACACCCCCGGTCAGTCACGTGCCCAACAGCCCGCTCAACCCCTCGAAGCTACCAGCAAGCAGAGCAGGGACCCCCGCCACTCTGTGCTATTCACGAATAGGGGTAGATTGGCACGGACCGAATCACCAGCCTTCACCTCCGCCGCAGGAGCTGAGCGCTCAAAGACAAGCTCAGAGCCTCGGGCTTGGAGTAGACGGATCACCCGACCTGCGCGTTCATCGATGTGGTGGGTGTCCTGCGGTCATCCTCATTGGAGGGACGGCGGATTTCCTGGCTCCCAGGTGTCACCCCGATAGGCGATCGAGCATCTGGTCCTCTACTGGTGGGGAGTCTCTTCACGATGACGGACCACTCCAAGCATTGTTTCTTTAGCCCATTCGGACTCTGATCGACATCAGCGACCGGCGCGGAATGCGAGCAGTGAGTAACGTCGTGGAAGAGACGGCAGATGGCATCGACAGACGCTTCCATCCTGGGTCGAATCAGCGATCTGGTTCACGAGGAGGACGAACTCCACAATCGGCACCGTGGCAGCGCATTGAATGATGACGAGCTGCGTCGTCTGGACCAAGTCAAGGTCGAGCTCGATCAATGCTGGGACCTGTTAAACCAGAGGCGAGCCCTCCGCGAGTTTGACATGGATCCAAACCAAGCATCGGTGAGGGACGAGGACACGGTCGAGGGCTATCAGCAGTAACCCTCGTCCGATATGCAGGTGCGGGTGGTCATCGGATGGGCTGGTCTGTCAATCTGGGCACGCCCGCTCCTTGGCAATACACCGGTGACTGATCCAAACCTGCTCCGCATGATGATCCGACAGGTCCGCGATCAGAGACGCCCAGGCCTTACGGTTCGTCGTGGGAACCGATGGTTCTTCGGGTGTATCAGTCAACGGGGACCTTCGGATTGTTCCCGGTCCCCCCGGCGAGCATATCGGTTCCTCTGGGCCGCCCGATGGGGAGAGGGTGAGTGGTTGAGAAAGGTCTCTGCGAGTAGGTATTGGAGGTAGCTTTCGTATTGGGTGTCGGTCCAGCCGCAGTCGATGACGAGCGACTCCCAGAGATGGATTGAGGTGAGCGAGTAGAGCGCGTCTGCAGCCGTGTCGATATCCCACTGGTCGGCCAGCGCACCTTCTTCGGAGATTCTCGCCATTAAGTGTCGACTGTTCTCTCGTCTTAGGGCTGTCCGGTCGTCCCATGCGGCAGCCACGGCCTCGTCGGTGGACTTCGCCGCGACAACGGCGCGTGCCGCCCCGTAGATTCGCGGGGAGTAGGCGGCGACAAGTCTGGCTAGTGCATCCAATGCTTCCGCACCCGTGGATGCTTGCCATACCGAGGCTGCTAGTTCGTTTAGTCCTTCGGTGTCGTCGATGTGTTGGACTAGGTCGAGGAGGAGACCGGCGCGGGACCCAAAATACAGGTACACACTCTGACGGGAAAGGCCTGCAGCCTTGGCAACCTCTTCCAAACTGACCGAAGCACCTTTCGGTCCCTCGACGAGCCCCCGGGCCGCGTTGAGGATCTGAATGCGGGTCTCCTCCCTACCATTTGACACCGTGTAAAGCCCTCCGTAGTGTTCTATTCGCCAGAGTTTACAAGGTGTAAAAGCGGTGCGTCCAACGTGTTAGGAGGTGCACAGTGTCTCAGTCGGAACGCAGACGGATCGCATCCATCTTCGCATTCACAGGAGTTCTGTTGTGGATAGGAATCCTGGTCGGGCTCACAGTCGTAAACGGAAGTAGCTACGACTCTCTGACCCAGCCTGGGAGTGAATTGAGCCTCCGACGTTACGGCTGGCTAATGGACATTGGGTTCTTCGTACTGGGCATAGGGGTGGCCAGTCTCGGATACGCCTTCTCCACGGTGCTCCAGGGGTCCAAATGGATTCCCCGTCTTCTGGGAATCGTCGGTCTCCTCCTGTTTCTCTCCGGGATCTTTCACACCGAGATGGGTTCGGGAACCCAACCCTCTCTCCACAACACGCTCGGACTCCTCGCCTTCATCGTGAGCATCGCCGCGATGTTCACCGCATCACGCACGTTCAGAACCGTCCCGCAATGGCAGTCGATGGCCCGTCCAACTCTCATTTGGGCGATTGCTGCGCTCGGTACTTTCTTCCTGGTACCCATGCTCGGGGAGACGGCGTTGGGTCTGGCACAACGAATCTTCGCCGCCACCCTGTTCACATGGTTCCTCGCATCCGCCATCCGTATCTACAAGATGTCTCCGCAGGTCCCTGCCACACCGGACATCCCAGTGAACTCCAACTGATACTCACAAATGCCGCCCTACCAAATGCGATTCCGGTGACACGCGAACAAGGGCGTACATAACCGGCACTATGTACGGCTGGCCGCCGCCACTCCCCCGGACCCGGTCGCTGCGCGCGTTTCCCAACCGCGTGCCACCGTCAGTTGATATCGAGGATCAGACCAAGGACTTCCCGGATTTCTGAGAGCGCCGCTACGCCGACGTTCCCTCTTACCGATTCCACACGATCGAGGGACACCGACCTGATGTGCTGACACTGTGCAGCTGAGTCAGACTCCAAGCCATTGCTCTCATCCGCCCGAATCTCGACCTCCGAACCGAATCCCCGAAAGGTGGACGTCAGGGGTACCACTTGCACCACATTCGCCGATTCATCAAGGATTTCTTGGGCAGTCACCACTATCACGGGCCTCCTCAGACCAGCTTCCCGACCCTTGGGCGAACCGAGGTCGAGGTCGATAACATCACCCGAGGTCAGCATCGAGCCAGCTCGTCTCGTCCTCAGTAAGAGGGGCACTCAGGTCTCTCCCTATACGCTGCTGGCGCAGACGCCGAGTGGCAATCGCCACTGCCTCACCTACCGTCGTGCCAAGATCTCGAGCCAGCTTCTTGAGCTCCTCATGGGTCTCCCGGTCGACGCGAACACTGGTGCTTGGCATATGAATCAGCATACAAAATTGCATGCTCACGTGTCAACATAATCCAATAACCCAGCAGCGGCTTGACGCGGGCTTGCCAAACCTCTTGCTCAACGCGACTTCACAAACCAGGAACTAAATACCACGAGTGCCTTCCAAGACGCGGCTTCGACGATGTGTACCTGATCTCGGAGTTTGTAGCTGGTACGACGGTGACTTGTCAGCAGTCGAGGGCTCGCTCCGTGACGTCCACGTGGAGACGGGCGTGAGATGCGTACTCACGAGCCAGGTCCAACGAGTCCGACTCGAGTGTGAAGGTCGCCCACCCGACGATCCGCATCGGATGGCTGGGGAGACTTGGCATAGTGTTGTTGCCCGGAGACCAAGCATCGATCGCCGCCGACATGGTGGCCCAGCGCTGTTCCGGATCGGACCAGTCGCCGCCCAACACGTCGCGTTCGATACAGGGGTTCGAACCGAGCGACGAAGCCAAGCCGGCCGGACTGCCATCCCGTCCAGGCAGAACGCCCCTTTCGCTCTCGCCTGAGATCGACCCGTCGTTGTTTCGATCCCCATAGCCAGGGCCATTGGGGCCGACGACGAGGTTGAGCGCCGCCTCCGCCCAGACGTGGGCATCTTCGATGGTCTCGGAGTCAGCCCACGCCTGAACCGACTCGCCCAGCTCCTCGACTCGTGACGCCAAGGCTGCGCCGTTCCCAGCAGTCGATGACGGAGTAACGGAATTCGAGGTTGGCGCGCACGACCCAATGAGCAGCATGAACACTGCAGAGGAGGCGACTGCACGAAGGACGCCGCCGCGTCGGCCGTGGCCTCGAGTGCCCCAACGTCCATCAGCTGCAACGT
>CAZSOF010000137.1:0-6938 GCA_964607685.1 uncultured Acidimicrobiaceae bacterium
GGCGGGGTGTCGATGGCGAATATCTCGGCGCGGGTCCTGGCGGGATCGAAGCGATAGGTTCCCTCGGCCTCCCACCTGGCGTCCCATTTCGCCTCGAGCCCGTCCAGACCTGGCTTTTCAGGGATGTTGCGGGTCATCGAGCGCAAGGGTAACGGTGGCCGTTTCCATCGCGAGTCCCCGATATGGTTGCGTCATGGAACAGCGCATCAGCCTGGTGACGCTGGGTGTCTCGGATCTCCGCCGGTCACGCCATTTCTATCGAGAACTGGGCTGGAAGGATGGCTCGGGAACCAACGACGACGTGGTCTTCTTTCAGACCGGGGGAATGGTCCTCGGACTCTGGGACCGGGACAGACTCGCCGAGGACAGCGGAGTGCGAGATCAAGGAGGCTGGGGTGGTGTCACCCTGGCCCACAACGTGAGGTCCGAGGCCGATGTCGATCTGGTCATCGAGGAGGCGCGAACCGCCGGGGCAGTCATCGCCCGCGAGCCCGCCGCGACCTTCTGGGGTGGCTATTCGGGCGTCTTCATCGACCCCGATGGCCATCCCTGGGAAATCGCTCACAACCCGAGTTGGACCGTGACCGACAGCGGAGCCACGCTAATCGGGTAGACCGATTCAGCGTTTGGTCCCTTGGGCTCGAGGGTTGCACACCAGAAGCCGGCCAATGATCCATTGTGCAGAAGTACCGCTCTGACCGGTGACTCTGCACAACAGACGAATACGCCTCTACATGTTCCTCCGGTATTGCCCGCCCACTTCGTAGAGGGCCTGGCTCATCTGACCCAATGACGCCACCTTGGAGGTCTCGAGGAGCTGGGAGAAGATGTTCCCGCCCTGGACCGCAACACGTTGCAGTTCGGCAAGCGACCGCTCGGCGACGGCCTGGTTGCGATCGTGGAAGGCGTTGAGATTCGCAATCTGGCGGTTCTTGTCTGCGTCCGTGGAACGTCTGAGCTCCCTCGGCATCTGGAACGGAGAGCCCTCCGCTGAGAGAAAGGTGTTGACCCCGACGACGGGATAGCGACCCGATTCCTTCTGCCGTTCGTGGTAGAGCGACTCCTCCTGGATCTTGGTCCGCTGATATTGACGTTCCATCGCCCCCAACACCCCTCCGCGACTGTTGAGCCGTTCGAATTCGGTGAGCACCGCCTCTTCCACCAGGTCGGTGAGCTCGGCGATGATGAAACTGCCCTGGAGCGGGTTCTCGTTCTTGGCCAACCCCAGCTCTCGATTGATGATCAGTTGGATGGCGAGAGCCCTTCGCACCGACTCCTCTGTGGGCGTGGTGATGGCCTCGTCATAGGCGTTGGTGTGGAGGCTGTTGCAGTTGTCGTAGATGGCATACAACGCCTGGAGGGTGGTGCGGATGTCGTTGAAGCTGATCTCCTGGGCATGCAACGACCTCCCCGACGTCTGGATGTGGTACTTCAGCTTCTGGGAGCGTTCGTTGGCTCCGAACTTGTGCCTCATCGCCTTGGCCCAGATGCGTCGAGCCACACGGCCGATGACCGCGTACTCGGCATCGATGCCGTTGGAGAAGAAGAACGAGAGGTTGGGGGCAAACTCATCGATGTCCATGCCCCGGGCCAGGTAGTTCTCGACGAACGTGAACCCGTTGGCCAACGTGAACGCCAGCTGGGTGATGGGGTTGGCCCCCGCCTCGGCCATGTGATAGCCACTGATGGACACCGAGTAGAAGTTGCGGACATCGTTGTCCACGAAGTACTGCTGGATGTCGCCCATCATCCGCAGTGCGAACTCGGTGGAGAAGATGCATGTGTTTTGGGCCTGGTCCTCCTTCAGGATGTCCGCTTGGACGGTTCCCCTGACCCGTGACATCGTCTCCGCCCTGATCCGCTCGTAGACCTCAGCAGGCAGGACCTGGTCGCCGGTAACACCCAGCAATCCAAGCCCGAGCCCATCGTTGCCGGCCGGAAGATCGCCGTGGTAGGTGGGACGTGGTCGATCCCGGTATAAGCCATCGATCTTGGCCTTCACCCCCTCCCACAGACCGTTTCGCGCTATGTGAGCCTCACAGGCCTGGTCGATGGCGGTGTTCATGAAGAAGGCGAGAACCATCGGCGCCGGGCCGTTGATCGTCATCGACACCGAGGTCGCGGGATCAGACAGATCGAACCCTGAGTAGAGCTTCTTGGCGTCGTCGAGGGTGGCGATCGAGACACCGGAGTTGCCGACCTTGCCGTAGATGTCGGGGCGCTCGTGTGGGTTGTGGCCATAGAGGGTCACCGAGTCGAAGGCGGTCGACAACCTCTTGGCGGGCATTCCCGACGCCAGGTAGTGAAAACGAGCATTGGTCTGCTCCGGTGGGCCTTCTCCGGCGAACATACGCGCTGGCTCCTCCTCGGCATGCTTGAAAGGAAAGACACCGGAGGTGAAAGGGAATCGTCCGGGAACATTCTCCTGTAGCAGCCACTGCAGCCGGTCACCCCAGGACCGGTACCGGGGTAGCGATACCTTGGGCACCATGGTGTGAGACAACGTCTCGTGGTGCAGAGGGACCCTGGTCTGCTTGCCCCGGACGTGGTAGATGTACTCGGTCCCCGAGTATTCGGCCACCAACCCATCCCAGCGTTCGAGGTCGCGCAGGTTCTCGGGATCGAGGCTTTCGGTGACCCGGGCGACGGCGTTTGCGAGATCGGCGTCGGTCTTCTCGGCCGCACCCTGGAGCCGATAGAAGAGGTCGGCTACCTGTGATTGGTCGGCCGCCCATCGGTCGTATCGTCTCACTTCTTCGACGATCTCGGCCAGATAGCGTGTCCGTTCCGGAGGGATCACGTGCTGCTTGGCCCCAATGTCCACCGGGAGATCGAGCGTGGACACCAGACCGAGCCCCGACACGAGTGCTCGATAGAAGCGGTTGGTCCCCGGGTCGTTGAAGTCTGAGGCCACAGTGAGATGGACGGGCAGGTCGTCCTCGGCGGCATCGAACGCAAGGTGATTCCGCCGGTATTGCCTGCGCACGTCACGCAGAGCATCGAGCGCACCCTCCTTGTCTGCCTTGTTGATCGCCACCAGGTCGGCGAAGTCCAGCATGTCGATCTTCTCCAGCTGGGTGGCTGCCCCATATTCAGGTGTCATCACATAGAGCGAAAGGTCCGAACGGTCGACGATCTCGGTGTCCGACTGACCGATCCCGGATGTCTCCAGGATCACCAGGTCGAAGCAGGCAGCCTTGACGATGTTCACCGCGTGCTGGACATACGGCGACAGGGCGAGGTTCGACTGTCGGGTGGCCAGCGACCGCATGTAGACCCGAGGATGGGGCAGCGTGTTCATGCGAATCCGATCACCCAAGAGCGCTCCCCCGGAGCGACGCTTGGAGGGGTCGACCGAAATGACCGCCAGTCGCAAATCGGCGAAATCCAGCAACAATCGACGCACGATCTCGTCGACCAGAGACGACTTCCCGGAACCCCCGGTCCCGGTGATCCCCACGACCAGAGCGGAGGACTCGAGGGCCCTGGCCTCGACTTGCTCCCAGATGTCGGTGTACTTCTCCGTGTAGTTCTCGGCCGCCGAGATCAGTCTGGCGACCGTCGCCGGGTCCTCCGCGCCCAGAGTGGCCACATCGAAGTCCTTCTCCAACACTCCGGTGGGAAAATCTGATTTGGCCAGCATGTCGGCCACCATCCCGGTCAGTCCCAATTCCCGCCCGTCGTCGGGGGAGTAGATGCGGCTGATACCGTATGCAGCCAGCTCGTCGCCTTCGGAGGGGAGAATCGTCCCACCTCCTCCCCCGAAGATCCGGATGTGCGCCGCACCTCGCTCGACCAACAGGTCGCGCAGATATCGGTAGAACTCCATGTGCCCACCCTGATACGAGGTGACCGCGATCGCTTGAGCGTCTTCTTGGATAGCGGCGTCCACTATGTCGAGCCCGCTGCGGTTGTGCCCGAGGTGGATGACCTCCGACCCGGAGGCCTGCAGGATGCGCCGGAAGATGTTGATCGAGGCGTCATGACCGTCGAAGAGGGTGGTCGCGGTCACGAATCGGACGTTGTTGGCCAACTCGACCTTGTTGCGTTGCCTGTCGGTCATCGGAGGACTAGTCAGGACTGTAATGCCGGAATGACCAATTTTCCCTACTCACCTTGGATGAAATCCCGCTAGATTAGAGAGCGGGATGGCGCACTACACGGGGCGGCTACAAGGGCCCAATCTGGACCCGAGCACGGTAATGATCGACATCGGTGACAGCCGGCTTCGGGTATCCGCGGGTCGGATTCACATCGGCTCCTGGTCGCTGTCCAAGGTCACAGCCGTTCGCACGTCGATATATCGCTTCGCCCTCGAGATCGATGGCCACCCGTTCGACTTCTTCCCGGACGATCCCTCAGCCTTCTCTGATGATATCGGTGCCGTGGTCGATCTCACCGAGTCCAAAGGGAGGTTTGGGCTCAAGGCGCGAATCGAGCGTGCCGCCGAGAGATAGGACAGCCTCCGAGCTCCTGGCAAACTGGGGACATGGTTGGGCGAATTCTCACACGTGGAGCGGTGGCCGGGCTGGCACTGCTCGGCTTTGAGGCCGCCTACGCCGTGCTCCGGCCGGCTCCCGAGCTGCCCGATTTCGACCCGTCGGGGGAGTTTGGTGACTCAGACGATCCACCACTGCGCGTGGCCGTCCTTGGGGACTCGTCGGTCACCGCCCCGGGAGTCTCCGGGCCCGAGGAGGTCTGGGTCTCCCTGGTCTGCGAGAGGCTCGCCGAACGACATCACGTGGTCCTGCGCTCCTTTGCCATGGGTGGGTCCATGGCACGAGACGTCATCGCCAATCAATTGGAGGACGCCATCGCCTTCACCCCCAACATGGTGTTCGTGTCGGTTGGGGCCAACGACGCGATCAAGGGCTCGTCACGCCACAAGTTCGCCCTCGACATGGATCGACTCATCGGCGGACTGGCGGTCACCGGCGCCATCGTGGTCCAGAGCGGAGTCGGCGAGCTGGGATCCATTCCACGGCTCTACCCCCCTCTGAGCAACCTCGTGTCCTACCGTGCTCGACAATTCGACGAAGTCCATCGACGGGTGGCTGCGACACATGGGACTTTCGTGGTCGACCAGCGGAGCGACGACATTGCCGTGTGGTACACCGACCCGTCGTTGTGGGCAGCCGACGATTTCCACGTCAGCGCTGCCGGACACGCCCGGTGGGCCAATACTGTGTGGCGTACCGTCGAGCCGCTGATGAATGGGGCTCGTGGATCGCGTTGAAGCCATCGAGAGACTCTCTGGTGAGAGCGTCGGACATCTCGCCACCGTTCGTCCCGACGGCACCCCGCATGTCGTCGTCGCCACGTTTGCGTCAGCCGGTGACCTCATCGTCACCGCCGTCGACCAGAAACCGAAGAAGACACGGAGGCTTCAGCGGCTGATCAACATCGAAGCCAACCGGAACGTCTCCTTCCTCGTCGACCACTACGAGTCCGATTGGGACCGTCTGTGGTGGGTACGTGTCGACGGTGTCGCCGCCATTCACTACCGGGACTCGGTGTGGATCGACGCGGTGGAGGCACTGGCGGTGAAGTACCTCCAATACCGGGCAACACCGCCACATGGACCCGTCATCGCCATCACGCCCGATCGTGTCAGCTCTTGGTCGAGCACTCTTTGACCCCGGCTTCGGTCGCCAGCCAGTCGACCCGCCGGTCATGTTCGGACATGGGCACTTCCTCGATCACCCTCTCTTCGATCGTCACGCCCACCGCCTGGGAATCCGGACGGCGAACCTCCAGGACGCCGTCATAGAAGCCACCCCCGTTGCCCAGGCGCCCTCCCCGTTCGTCGAACGCCACACCTGGGGTCAAGAAGACGTCCAGGTCATAGACCGCGATCATCGGGCCCATGTCGGCGGGCTGGCTCATCCCAAACCGGTGCGTCTCTCTCGCCACGTCCTTGTCTCTGAAGGTCATCGAGCCGTCGGGTTCGACTCGCGGCAGCACCCACCGCCATCCGGGAAGACGCTCGAAGAGTGGACTGACATCCACCTCCCAACTCATTGCCAGAAAGCCGGAGACGGTCCCCGGAAGACGTCGCGATAACCACTCGAAGAGTCCCTCGACCACCTGAGCATTCACCTCGACATCGACGGTCCCCTGAGCTCGGATCGCGGCCCGTAGCTCGTTCTTGTCCACGGTGGTCAGGGTATACGTCCCACTACGCTCGCCCCGATGCCCTGGGTGTCGACTCTGTATCGCACCGTACTCACGTGGATCGTCGGCGTGCTGGCGACGATTGTCGGGGCCATCGTCGTCATCGTCCTGGTGATGGTCGACAGAACATCACCCTCGATAGAGAAGGTGATCCATGCCTGGAGCCGGGCGTGGCTGTGGGCGTCCGGAACCCGACTCACGATCCAGGGGCAAGAGAACATCGACCCCGAGCGCTCATATGTGGTCGTCGCCAACCACCTCTCGACTCTGGACATCATGGTCTGCTTCCTGGCCGTCCCACTCCCCGTCCGCTATCTAGCCAAGAAGGAGCTGTTCCGCATCCCCTTGTTGGCGCAGGCGATGCGCGCCGTGGGAATAATCGAGGTGGACCGAACGGCGCGCACCGCCATCCACACCTCCGTCAACCGGCAGGCGAGAGACCTCATCCAGCACAAGCGAAGCCTGATCATCTACCCGGAGGGAACCCGGTCTCGCAGCGGCGTCATGAAGCCGTTCAAGAAGGGGGCATTCACCATGGCCACCGCCAGCCAGCTCCCGGTGCTGCCACTCTCCATTCATGGCACATACGAGGCTTCGGCCCCGGGAAAGCCATGGTTCCACGGCGGGGAGGTGACTGCCGTCATCGATCCCGCGATCGAGACCGAGGGGATGACCCACGCCGACGTCGAGGGGCTTCGTGACCGGGTACGGGAGATAATCGCCAAGCGTGTCAGTGACCTGGGTGGTTCCGTTGGCTGACGCCC
>CAZSOF010000138.1:0-6830 GCA_964607685.1 uncultured Acidimicrobiaceae bacterium
GGCGGGACTGCGAGAGGGGTCACGCTCGCCGTGGCCGAGCCCCGTGCTGCCGGCTGTCAGCCGGTCACGAATCCGGGGGGCCGCCGGTCATGACTACCCGACCCGAGGCCGAGGGGTCGCCATCCTCGTCTTCCAACGTCACCCAGATCGACGGATAGTCCTCGGGGTCGACGCCTGACCAGAGGACGATCGACTCGCCACTGCCTCTGAGGTGAAAGGTCCCGATGCTGATCCCACTGCCATCGTCACTCCACAGCCAGCCCTCGTAATAGGTGCCGTCGTCGGCGGCAGGCAGTCCTTCCAGTTCGAGACGAATCCACCAACCGGGCCCGGACTCCCTGATGGAGGCTTGACCGGTGGCCTCCGGCTCCAGGTCCGTCCCCTCCATGGCTATCAGTTGCTCCTGTGGCGTGGAGAACACACCGAGCATCCCGGCGATGAGGAGGACGATGGCGAAAGCGGCGGTTACTGCCGCCGCCACCCATGTCCAGCGTCGTCTCCCCGGCATCTGCTGCGTGCCGGGCTCCGAATCCCCGCCTATGGCGGCCACTACCCGCTCAGCGACATCAGGCGGTGGCTGAGACCAGGTCACGTCCTGGCTCAGGATCTCCCTGATCATGTCGAGTCGATCCCGATCAGGGGGATCGCCTCCGTGCGCGGAAGCCAAGTACTCGGTGCGTTCGTCAGTCATCGCTACTCTCGAAGTGTCTACGGCGGCACGCCCAACATCGGTTCGCTGCGTTCATGTCTCCTCCACGTGACGTAGAAGCTCGAGGAGTCTCTGATGAGCGCGATATGACCTCGACTTCACGGTCCCCACCGGGATACCCATGTGGTCGGCTATCTCGACATGGGTCAGGCCATCGAAGTGGCTCAGCTTGATCACCTGTCGCTCCTCGTCGGACAGCCGGTCGACGGCGGATCGAACCTCGAACACCTCCCAGATCGTGTCCAGAGACGGGGGCAGGACTTCGGTGTCCACACTGTCACTCGTGATCGAACGGGATTGCTTTCGATAGATGTCGATGGCTGTGCGACGCGCTATGGCATAGATCCACGGGGCAAGCTCTCGTTCGCTGTCGTAGGTGCTGGCGGCCAGCCACGCCTTGATGAAGGTCTGCTGTGTGGCGTCGGCCGCCAAACCATGGTCGCGGAGAACGCTCATCGAGATGGCGAAGACGGGACCGCTGAAGCGCTCGTAAACGGCTTTGACGGCACTCTCGTCTCCTACTCGAAACCGCTCCAACACCTCTCGATCCACCCGGGGATTGTGACACGCCGGGAACCATTTGCAGTCCTGTTGCGTAGGACTCGAGAAAACCAGAGGACTTGTGAGATGAATCCGAAGAACATGACGCTCTTCGCCCTGATGTTGCTCGTGGTGACGGCGTGTGGCACCGAAGGCGGCGATGACACCACTGCGACCGACGATCCGGCGATCACGACGACCTTGTCGGACGCGGGCCAGGAGGAGACAACGACGCCTACCACCGAGCCCATGGAGACGACCACGACCGCCACGGCCGAAACCACCACCATGGCCGCTGCCATGGACGGCGTCCACGTCGCCGACACCGATCTGGGCCCCATCCTGGTCGATCCCGATGGATTCACCGTATATGTCTTCGATGCCGACACCGAGGGGGAGAGCACCTGCTACAACGCTTGCGCCGACCGGTGGCCACCCGTGTCAGCCGACACACCCATCGGCTCCGACATCGACGGCTCGCTGTTCGCCTCGTCTCCGCGGACAGACGGATCCGAGCAGCTCACCGTGAACGGGATGCCGTTGTATCGCTACAGCCCCGACACCAAACCCGGAGACACGACTGGCCAAGGCTTCAACGGTGTGTGGTGGGTCGTGGATGCCGACGGCAACGTCGTCGAGGCCGCAGCCGGAGACGAGGGCGTCATCGACTATGAGTACTAGTCATCCATCCCGGGTTTGAGTACTAGTGATCCATCCCGGGTTTGAGTACTAGTGATCCATCCCGAATTCGAGTACTAGTGATCCATCCCGGGTTGTTGCTCCGCTGATCCCATACGTCACTCGTTGTTTGGTGCTGCGGGCTTGACAAGTACTTAGGTACCCTAAATAATCTGACGCATGTCCTCAGGAATCAGAAAGCTGGTCCCATTCGGCGACATCGACGCCGAGGTGATACGGCGTGCCGCACAACGATACGAGGTGACCTCGGTCGATTCCGTCCTGGCCGGGCTCGCCCTCGGGGGTTCGGTGATCCTGTTCCTGGACACGATGTTCTCGTTCCTCGATGATCTCGGTCTCTCCCCGGCACGCTGGCGTCTCATCGTGGCCCTCATGTTCCAATCCGACGAAGCTGGCGCCACCATCGGCGAGCTCGCCTCTCACCTCGGTGTCAAGGAGCCGACGGTCACCGCCACCGTCGATCGCCTCGAGGACGAGGGCCTCGTCCGGAGGGAGCGCGAGCCCGCCGACCGGCGCCGGGTGCGGGTCAGGCTCACGTCGGAGGGTCGCGCCTTGGCCGGTCGAGTGGTTCCGACGCTCTCGAACCGAGTGACTCAACTCGTGGAGTCCATGGACGGGGTCGGTCGGGTCGAGGAGATGGCCGAGCGGATTCGAAGCGGTGTGGAGCTTTCCAGGGGGGCGTCGGTGTGATCGATCGCATAGGCCACCTGATCGTCACCCGACCCAGGCAGATCCTCGTCGCAACCGCCCTCATCACGCTGGTGGCGGCACTGTCGCTGTTCCTGATCGAGTTCAACGCCGATGTCACCTCCTTCATCACCGAGGGGAACGAGCGTGGCGAGGCCTTTGCCGCCCTTCAGGAAAAGTACGACACCACTGATCCGGTCAACGTCGTGCTCTCCCTCGATGGGCCGGACACATTCACCGATCGGGAATGGCTGGTCGAACTCACCCGCTACCGCGATCAGCTAGCCGGCTTGGAGGGTGTGGCGTCGGTGGCCGCGCTGGTGCCAGAGCGGAGCCCCGATGGTTTGCAGATCACCCCGGAACTGGTGGCCATGGCTCCCGACCAGGCCCTCGCCACCATCACCTCAGGCCCGTTCTCCAACCTGCTTCTCTCCGAGGACGGCCGTCACACGATGCTTCTGGTGCTGCCCGAAGACGACGGTGTCGTCGTTGCCCGGGCGATACCCGACGTGCCTGCACCCGACCGAACCGAGGTGACGGTTGCTGGCAACCCCGCCGTGTATGCCGCGGTGTTCGACATCCTCTCGCTGTTCCTGCTGCTCATTCCGCCGGTTGTGCTGATACTGCTCGTGGCGACGTTCTTCGTGAATGTAGGCAGCAGGAGGCTGAGCATCCTGGCGGTGGTACCTGCTCTGCTCGGGTCGCTGTGGACGTTCGGCCTGATTGCGGCGTTGGGTCGTCCCGTCGACATCGTCACCGTGATCGTCCCGATCTTCGTTCTGGTGATGGGTTCGGCGGATGGGCTTCACTTCGTCACCCACTTCCAGGACGTGTCGCGAGAGACCGACGATCCAGCGGAGCGTGTGGAAGCCACGCTGCGCGAGGTGGGCATCCCGATGATCCTCACCACCGTCTCCACGGCCGCCGGCTTCCTTTCCCTCCTCGCCACCGACATTCGCCCCATCCGTCAACTCGGTGTGTTCGCCGCCATCGGGATCGGTTTTGCCGGTGTCATCTCGTTCTTCTCTCTTCCGGCGGCGATGACCCACCTGGACATCGGCAGCGAGACCGTTCGCCCGATCATGGGGCCCCGTGTCACGTCTGCCCTGAGACGTCTGGTAGTGATGCGGTGGCCTGCATTGGCGCTAGCCGTTGCAGTGGTGGTCTTTGGCGGCTTCTTCATTCCGCAACTTCGTGTCGACTCGGACCCTCTATTCATGTTCCCCGAGAACCACGAGGTGAGAGCGGCCTTCGCCACCACCGAGGAGTTGTTTGGTGGGGCGACACCGCTGGTGGGTGAGTTCGTCTTGGATCCGGCCAATCCGGAGGCCTCACTGGAGTCAGCAGCGGCCGCCGCGGCCGACCTGGAGGCGCTACCCAGTGTGCGCGCCGTCGTGTCGGCGCACTCACTGGCCGGTCCGGGATCTCCGATCCCACTCGAGGCGGTGCTCTCCGGACAGGTCGACCTGCCGGTGGGAGATCTCGCGTCTGAGGACGGGCTGCGGTTCCTGCTGCTCCCTGGTCCATTCGACTCCGATGATCTACGCACCTGGCTCGACTATGTGGAGGAGAGCGACACGGTGCGAATCCTCACCGGTCTCCCAGTGCTCTGGGACGAAATGGCCCGTCTCGTCCTCGATGCACAACGATGGTCTGTGGTTGCCGCACTGGGCCTGGTGGCGATCATGCTCATGGTCACCTATCGACGTCTCCGCCCCACGCTGGTCGCGATGGTTCCGCTACTGCTCACCATCATCGCCCTGCTCGGGTTCATCGCCGCGTCAGGGATCCAGCTCAATCTGATCACAGCCGTGGCGTCATCGATCGTGATCGGGGTGGGCATCGACTATGCGATCCACTTCGTCGCCGCCATCGATCACGCACGGCCGGGCGGGCCCGGTTATGTGCTCCGTGGCATCGACCGAGCCGGTCGGCCCATCGTGGCCAACGCATTGGGTATCGCGATCGCGTTGACTGCCCTGCTCCTCTCGCCGCTCCGCCCCCATCACCACCTCTCCGGGATCATGTGGGTGTCGATGACGGTCGCCGCACTGGGAGCCCTCCTGGTCATCCCGGCGCTGCTGGAGCGGGAGGGAATCGAAGAGCTTCAGCTCGTCGACAGCAATGCATAGGTCAGTCGAGTGTGGCCCTTCAGGTATGCCGAGCCAGCCCGGTGAGTGTCGCCGGCTCTTCGGAATGCGCGTTCGACGGACCCACGAAAATCGGCACCGTCGAGGTGCCGATCAGCTCTGAGCTGACACTACCGAGAAGAGCCCTGGACATCCCATGGCCACGGGCACCGACGACGATCAGCTCCATCCCCGCGTCGCGTGCGAACGTGGCGATCTCCTTCGATGGACGGCCAAACAGCAGCTTCAGCTCCACCGGCTGATAGCCGATCTCATCGGCCACATCGACCAACCGGCCATAGGCCCTTGCCTGACGGTCAATCCCGGAGAAGGGTCCGCTCGAGTCGTAGTCGAGGACGGTGGCGAGTGTCAGGCTCGTGATCTGTCTGTTTAACTCCAGCGCGACCTTGGCGGCTGCGACCGACTCGGTGGAGTCATCGATGCCGGCGAGCAAGTCCAAACCCCCCCGACGCGTATCGTCAGACGCGATCGCGCCGCGGCGGGGGAGATGCCGGAGGCGATCCGCGGCGAACAGAGCGGCAAAAGGTCCGAGCAAGACGCCCAAACCCAGCCAGAGGCGGAGATCATGACCGGAGCGATGCATGAGCACGGCCACGATTGCGCCACCTGCCAGCCAGGTCACAATCAGAACCAAGGCCAGAACCTGGGTCGAGCTCAACGCGTTCTCCCTTCAGCTACTGGTCTAATCGGGGTGGAAACATGATGGATAGGGTCTTTGGTCCTCCACTCCGGCTATCCCAGCCAGACTGTCACCCTCCCCCCTTCCGCGGTGTTGCCTACCTCGATCGCTCCCCCAGTCAGCTCGGCGGTGCTCCTGACGATGTCGAGACCGAGACCTGTGGACCCACGCCCGCTCTTCCCGCGCATCAGGAGCGAGTCATCTGAGAAGCCCGGGCCCTCATCCGAGACCTCGAGCCAGACCCGGCTCGAGGTCACACCGGTCTTCATGCTGAAGTCGGTGCCTATAGGGGTGTGATCGAAGACATTGCCGACGAGTGCATCCACCATGGCCTCTACCGACTCGCGAGCCATGCCCAACTCGACACCCGTGGCGCCGGTCTCCACGGTGAGGACCCGGCCCTGCTCCTCGGCTAGCACCCGCCAGAAATTTGCACGATCTCCAACGACCACGTCAAGCGCACAGCGCCCGACACCCGAGCCGGAACCAGAACGCGCCGCCAAGATCAGATGGTCGATGGACTGTTCGAGTCGGTCGATCTGCCCGAGGACCTCGGCGCGGTCCTGCGGGTCGCCGATCTTCTCTGCCTGAAGACGTAGGGAGGTGACCGGTGTCCTCAACCTGTGGGAGAGGTCGGCCACCGATTCCCGCTCTTCGACCAGCAATCTGTCCAGGCGTTTGGCGAGCTGGTTGAAGGCCTCACCCACTTCGCGAATCTCGTGTGGTGGCGAGGGTTCCACCCTGGCCTCCAGATCACCTTCACCCATCCGGCGCGCCGCGATCGCCAGGTCGCTGATGGGCCGGACCAGACCGGCTCCAAGTCGGTCGGCGACCAGGACCGCAGAAGCGACGAGGACAACACCCAACAGACCCAGCAACGCCCAGGACGTGTAGACGCCTTGTCTCAGCTCTGAGTCTGTGACGAACACATCGACGACCGCCGGTCCCCGGCGGCCAATGACCGGGAGAGCAAGCTCCCATCCGCCGTCGACGACCATCGTGATTGTGGCCTGACTCTCGAAGGCCGGCTCGACAAGGGAGCCTTGACCAGTCCGCGGCGTTCCCAGCACCGTGCCGTCCCCCAGGACTACGATCTGACCATTGTCGAGCGATCCCACCGCAGCACCCACCGTCTCGAGCGATGGATCCACCGCCATTGCCAGCCCGATGAGGCTCGACATCGACTGTGCCTCCCTCTCGGCCTGCACTCGTGCCCGGTCGGCGGCTTGTCGCCTCACCAGGAGACCGAGAGGAACCAAAAGGGATATCACGACCAGGGTCGTGGTCGCCAGGCTGAGCAGGGCGAGGCGCCGTCTCACTGGCTCGGATCGACCAGCTTCACTCCAACGCCGTGGACCGTATGGAG
>CAZSOF010000139.1:0-4361 GCA_964607685.1 uncultured Acidimicrobiaceae bacterium
AGCCCCGAGGAAGACTCCCACCTAGTCGGAGACTCCCGACGCTCCCAGGGAGGTCAATACGTCGCGCAGTGACGCCGCCTCCTGCTCCAGGACTCCACGATCGACCGATGCCGCAGCGTTGGCGAAATCGAGGTCACGGACCGAGTCCATCGGGACCAGGTGGATGTGGAGATGGGGCACCTCCAGCCCGGCGATCATGAGACCGACCTTCTCCGGGGTGTGAACCTCGAAGATGGCTTGACCGATGACCTGCGACACGCCCACGAGGTGGTCGCGCAGCTCGGGCGGGCAATCGAGCCAGTGGTCGATCTCGTCACGAGGGACAACCAAGGTGTGCCCTGTCCGAAGCGGATTGATGGACATGAAGGCCACGCAATGGACATCCCGCCACACGAAGGTCGCCGGTATGTCGCCGTCGATGATCTTGCTGAAGATGGTGGGCATCCGCGCAGCCTATCTACTGCCGGCTCGCCACCACCTTGAGGATGACTTCTGTGGTGAGCACATACATCTCACCTCCACGGTCGACGCCAAAGCCGACCACCCTTCCGGGCACACCCACCTGGTCCGTCCAGTCCACCTCATCGACCAACTGCCCGTCTTCGTACCGAAGACTCCGCAGGTAGCCCCCGCAGTAGTCGGAGTAGAAGAAGTGACCGTCGATCTCCGGGATCGCATCGCCCCGATAGACGATGCCGCCGGTGATCGAGCAGGTCCCAGCGTCACCGTGGGCAACTTCGAGCACAGGCAGTGTCAGCCCATCGACGTCACAGCCCGATGGCGGACGAAAACAGTGAAGACCCTCGGTGATGGGCCATCCAAAGTTGACATCGGGCTCCAAGGCCGCCACCGAGACCTCCTCGAAGGCGCTCTGGCCCACGTCCGCGATGTAGATCAGGTCGTCCTCGATCCAGAACCTCCACGGATTGCGCAACCCGTACTGGAACAGCTCGGGCCCCGAGTCGTCGTCGTTGACGTCGAGTCTCACCAAGCCACCGAGAAGGGTGTCCCGGTTTTGTCCGTTGTCGAATCGGTCATTGGCTCCTCCCCCGTCGCCCAAACCGAGGTAGAGGTGCCCGTCCGTACCGAACTGGAGCATCCCCCCGTTGTGGTTGCCTGCCGGCTGGTCGAGTCGCAGAAGCACCTCCTCGTCGACCAGAGATCCGGCGACCCACGCGAACTCGGAGACGACCGTGTCGCCGTCCTTGGCCGAGTAGTGGACGAAGATCCGGTTGCTGTCCTCGGGGTGAACCGCGAAGGAGAGCATTCCCTGTTCCCTCTGGTTCCTCACCTGGCCCCTGAGGTCGAGGATCGGCGATTGGGACACCTGCGCCCCGTCGTACAGCCAGACCTGGCCGTCTTTGGTGGCGATCATCTCGAACTCTCGTGTCCACGGCACCAGCTGGATGGGGAAGTCGAGGCGGGCAACCTCCTCATAGGACAGTGACTGCAGCGCAGGCGGCGTCGTGGCGGGGATCGTGGTTGTGGTCGTGGTCGGGGGAATCGTCGTCGTGCTGGGATCCGGGCTCGAGGACGTGGTCGATGGGACGGTTGCGCCGGTGGTGGATGGCTGCGTGCCCGAGGTAGTCGTTGCCAGCTCTTGAGCCGGAGTGCACGAGGTGAGGGCCGCCACGAGGAAGACCATGGACCTGCGCATCGGTGGCCAGGTTATGTCTAGCTTCCGGTTTTGTGAGCGGCATCGTCAAGAACGACCCACGGACGATCTTCGGCTGGGCGATGTATGACTGGGCCAACTCGGCATACATAACGACGTTTGCCGCCATCGTCGCCGCCTTCTTCACCGGTGTGATCACGCCTGAGGACGGGCTCAACGGATTGTCCGGTCAGACGCTGTGGTCGGCCGTCATCTCCGTCGGTGCCATCGTCTTGTTCCTGGCGATGCCAGTTCTGGGAGCTGTGGCGGACTACACCTCGACGAAGAAGAGATCTCTCCGCTTGTTTGCCTGGGCGGGAGCGCTGATGACCATCGTTCTTCCCTTGATCCCAGACGGCGCAGTGATTCTGTTCCTGGCCGCGGTGCTGATCACCCAGCTTGGTTTTGTGGCCGCCAATGTCTTCTACGACGGCTTCCTCCCCGTCATCTCCACCGACGACACCATCGATCGGGTCTCCTCCAAGGGGTTCGCCTTCGGGTATGTCGGAGGCGGTCTCTACGTGCTGGTGGCGCTCGCCCTGATTCTCCTCAGTGGTGACGACAGCCTCACCGGGCTCTCCGAGAGCACCGCCGCTCGCATTGGCATCGGTGGGGCCGGGGTGTGGTGGATCTTCTTCACCTCGGTGGCCCTGAGGAGACTCCCCGGGGAGACCGAGAGCCTGAATCTCCCCGAGACGCACGGGAGCCGGAGTCGATGGTGGGTCCTGGTCAGACTCGGTTTCTCTCGCACCATCGAAACCGGGCGCAAGCTGGTTGGCTTCAAGCACCTGATGCTCTTCGTGGTTGCCTATCTCTTCTACAACGACGCAGTGCAGACTGTGATCGCGGTGTCCGGCGCCTATGCCGAGGAAACGCTGAGCTTGGGTGCCGAGGAGATCATCATTGTCTTCCTGATAGTCCAGTTCATCGCCTTCTTCGGAGCCCTGATGTTTGGGGCATTCGCCGGCCGGATAGGAGCCAAGGCGGCGATCATGGTGTCGGTCACGGTGTGGATCGTTGTCGCCGTCGCCGCTTATTTTCTTCCGGAGGGAGAGGCGCTTCCCCTCTATGGGCTGGCCGTGGTCGTTGGATTCGTCTTGGGCGGGGTACAGGCCCTATCACGCAGTCTCTACGGGACCATGATCCCCGAGGAGGCGAGTGCGGAGTTCTACGGCTTCTATTCGGTGTTCTCCAAGTTCTCAGCGATTTGGGGACCACTGGTGTTCGCGGTCGTCACCAACGCCACCGGATCCGGGCGACCTGCGATTCTCTCGGTCGTCGCGTTCTTCGCCGTGGGCCTGGTCCTCCTCTCGAGAGTGGACGTGAACGAGGCTCGGGCATCACGAGCTCGTTGGTCCTTCGAGAACGCATAGGGTTGATCACGATGGAAGACAACGACGTCTCCGAGGTGACCGAGCATCTGGCACCGGAGAGACCACAACGAGTGAAGGAGGGGGTCCCCTGGGGTGCGATACTGCTGCTGATCTGGGCGATCGGCCTTCTCAGCTTCTCCTTGCAGAACACCGAGCAGGTCACGGTGGAATTCCTGTGGATGGAGATCGGGATGTCTGTGGCCGTCCTGGTCATCGTGACCGCCTTGTTGACCGCCATCCTGACCGGAATGGGATGGTCGATATACCAAAGACGCCGACGCGAACAGCGGGCGATGAGGAGAGCACCCAAGAAGCCAAAGGACTGAGCGTCGGCACAGCCCGTCTCCCTTCCGGTCTCGTCGCCTGACAGGCAACCGCACTCGCAACGATTGCCGACAGCTTCGGCAACACCCCTCGGGGGGTCCATGATCACGATGGCGGTATCGATCTTTGAGTGGCCTACTCTCATCCCAACACGAAAGGACGCAGACGATGGTGAAGAGAGTCTCCGACCGACTGGGCAAGCTCCCCGGCTCAGCAACTCTTGCCATAAACACGAGGGCCCGTGAGTTGGCGGCCCAGGGCCGCGATGTCATCTCCTTCGGCGCCGGCGAGCCCGACTTTCCCACCCCTCCGCACATCGTGGCCGCGGCAAGACGCGCCGCCGATGATCCGGGCAACCACCACTACACGGCGAACCTGGGCCTGCCGCCACTTCGAGATGCCATCGCCGGCTACACGGCGACCTACTCGGGTGTCTCCACGGAGGGCCTGGGTGTGATGGTCACCAATGGCGCCAAGCAGGCCATATTCCAGACGTTCGCCGCTCTGATCGATCCTGGTGACGAGGTCCTGTTGCCCGCCCCTCATTGGGTGAGCTACTCCGCGGGGATCGAATTGGCTGGAGGTGTCGCGGTTTCCGTGCCATCGCGGACCGAGGATGGGTTCAAGGTGTCCGTCGACGACCTGGAACGTCATCGAACGCCGAAGACCAAGCTCCTTGTGTTCGTCTCGCCCTCGAATCCCTCGGGGGTGGTGTACGGGGCCGACGAGGCGCGTGAAATCGGCGAATGGGCGCTCGTCAACGACGTGTGGGTGGTGGCTGACGAGATCTACCAGCGTCTGGTGTACGGATCCGAGGAGGTGGCACCCTCCATCGCCGCGGTCACACCGGGTCTGGAGAACGTCGTGCTGGTCAACGGTGTCGCCAAGAGCTACGCCATGACCGGTTGGCGCGTGGGTTGGATGATCGGCCCTCAGGACGTGGTCGGCGCCGCGGCCCGACATCAGTCCCACGCCACAGGCAACGTGAACAACGTGGCCCAGATGGCGGC
>CAZSOF010000139.1:4461-6764 GCA_964607685.1 uncultured Acidimicrobiaceae bacterium
GCGGTGGTGGCCGGTGAGTCGTTCGGCGCCCCGGGCTTCATACGCCTCTCCTATGCGCTTTCCGACGACGACCTGGAGCGAGGCGTGGCCCGGATGCTCAACATGTTCGAAAGGCTCTGAGCCGGGTTTACACTCGCTCGGCGATGCAGGCAGGTTCTACCGCACGGGCCATGATGCTCGTGGAGCCCCGTCATTTCTCGATGACGAAGGTGCCCACTGATGGAGCCGAGACCGGAGGCTGGCTGGCAGTCGAGGCCACCGGGGTCTCCGGGTCTGATGTCCAGGTCTGGAAGGGCGAGGCTCGCGATGTCATCTACCCTCTGGTGCCCGGGAACGAAGTGGTGGGACGAATCGCTGTCCAGGGGCCCAACGTCCCATACCCGGTCGGCACCCGGGTGGTGGTGGAGCCCCGCATCCGGTGTGGGCGATGCCGCCGCTGTCAGCAGAACCTGGCCACGTGTGTCAGCCGGAAGCCCACCAACTCCTACGGGATGATCGCTTCCATCGAGCCTCCAGGGCTCTGGGGTGGTCTCGCCGAGTTGCTCTACCTCGATCCCAACGCACATCTGCACCCGGTGACCGACGACGTTCCTTCCGAGGTCGCCACGTTCGTCCACCCCCTGGCGTCGGGTCATACCTGGGCAGTGGAGCTGCCCTCTCTGAAAGCGGGCGAGGACGTGCTCATTCTCGGTCCCGGACCTCGGGGTCTGGCCTGCCTCATCGCGGCCAAGGCCGCCGGTGCCGGCTGGGTGGGGATCGCCGGACTCAGCCACGATCGTGACCGGCTCGATCTCGCGCAGCGGCTGGGAGCGGATGCGATCATCGACGTGGAGAAGGCGGACGTGGCCGCCGAGCTGGCAGACAACCTGGGGAGAAGACCCGATGTGGTCGTCGACGTCACTTCCGACGATCCGGAGGCCGTCTTCACCGCGCTCGACCTGGTGCGCAGTGGCGGTCGGGTGATCCTGGCCTCCACCAAGGGCAATCGGGCCTTTCACTTCCTGTCCGATGTGATCGTCGCCAAACAGCTGACCTTGAAGGGAGCAGTGGGAGCGACCACGGTCGGGTATCAATGGGCGACCAACCTGTTGGAGACCGATCCCAGAATCGACGACCTCGTCTCCCATCAGTTCCCCCTCAGCGAGGCGCCACGCGCCCTGCAGGCCGCAGCCGGGCTCCTGGGTCGCGAGGAGCTCATCTCGGTCGCCGTCACCTTCTGACGACGTGGCGGAAGCCGGGCGAGCCACCGGCCCCACGACTCTGGCCGTGGCCTCCTGGGTCACCTACGACCTGGCAAACACGATCTTCGCCCTGGGTGTGGTGGGTCTCTATTTCTCCGATTGGCTGGTGGCCGCGGGTCAGCCCGACAGCGCCCTGGCGGGAGTTCAGATGGCGGCTGCGGCGGTGGTCATCTTCATCGCCCCTTGGGCCGGGGCGAGGAGCGACGTGCAGGGACGGCGCGTGCCCACCCTCATCTTCACGACGGTGGTCGCAGTGATCGCCACCGCTTTGCTGGCCACCGGGCCGGTGTGGCTCACGTTGGTGATGCTGTGGGTGGCCGTGGTGTCGGTGAACACCGGGTCGGTGGTTTACGACGCACTACTGGTCGATGTGAGCACCGAGTCGAATCGAGGGCGTATCTCCGGCATCGGCGTCGGCGTGGGATACGTCGGCTCATTCCTCGGTCTGGGCCTCGGGCTGTTGGCGCTCGACGTTCTGGAATGGGGCTATCCGGGTGCCTTCCGCCTCATCGCGGCTGCCTTCCTGCTGTTGGCGATACCGTGCTTCCTCTTTGTCCACGAGCGACCGGGTGTCTCCGGCGAGAGGCTGCCCACCGTGGGGGATATCGCCGCCCGACTGGCATCTTCGTGGCGAACCGCGGGCGCCTATGAAGGAGTGGTGCGATTCCTCATCGGCCGATTCTTCTACACCGACGCCATCAACACGCTCATCGGTGGCTTTCTGGCCATCTTCGTCATCGACGAACTCGGACTGGATCGTGGGTTCTTCACCGCCCTCATGGGTGTGGCCATAACGGCGGCCATCATCGGTGGGATCGGCGCCGGGCCATTCATCGAGAGGATGGGCCCTTTGCGCGTGCTGCGCTCGGTGCTGATCCTGTGGATGATCGCCATGATCTCCGGTGTGGTCGCCGCCGAGACCGGCCTCACCTATCTGGCCTGGGTGATCGGCCCCGCGGGGGGCGTCGCCCTCGGTGCCACCTGGGCGTCGGATCGGGTCGTCATGGTGCGAGTGTCCCCACCGCGGCATCTCGGCGAGTTCTATGGGCTGTACGCCACGGT
>CAZSOF010000140.1:0-6745 GCA_964607685.1 uncultured Acidimicrobiaceae bacterium
ACACCAACATCGTCGCCGAAGCGGTCGAGGAGGCGAACATCCTGGTGCGTCGGGCCGAAGGTGAAGCCCGCCGTCTGCGTCTGGAGACGGAAGACGAGATGGAGCACGAACTGCAGAGACTGGAACATCTTCTTGCGGAGTTGAGTGCGCAGGTGCAATCCTCACGAAATGAGTTCCACCAGGCCCGTCCCAAACCGCCGGAGGCACCCATCTGAGATGGGACCGCTGGTCATCGAGATCGATGACCTGGTCGGGTATCCCGGGGAAACGAGGCCGTTCAGCGGTGTTCGTCGTGTTTCGCTCCATCTCGGGGAGTCCACGGTCGGCGGGCCGATGTCGGTGGAAGGCCAGGTCGCCGGGACCATCGACGGGGTGATCGCCGAATTCAGCGTTACCGCCCCGATCCACCTCTCCTGTGTGCGCTGTCTCGCGGAATGGGACGACACGTTGGAAGCGGAGGGGACTCAGTACTTCTCCTCAACACCCGACGAGGATGGCTATGCCATCGCGGATCGGCGCGTCGACGTGTCGGGACCGGCCACCGACGAGCTGGCATTGGCGATTCCGGCCGCACCGCTGTGCCGTCCGGGCTGTCGGGGACTTTGCCCAATCTGTGGAACCGACTTGAATAGTGCGCCGTGTGACGGTCATGGAGACGATTCCGACTCGCCGTTCGCCGCTCTCAAGGATCTGTTCGATCACGATTGACCAAGGAGTGCCCAGATGGCGGTGCCCAAGAAGAAGATGTCGCGCTCCCGCACCCGGCAGCGGAAGGCCGCGTGGAAGGTGCAATCGCCACGCACGGTCTCCTGTGAGCAATGTGGCAAGCCCAAACTCCCTCATCGCGCCTGTCGTGAATGCGGCACCTATGCAGGTCGCGAAGTCATAGAAGCCAGCTGAACCTTGGCCCGCATCGCCCTCGACGCCATGGGGGGCGACCACGCCCCCGCTGAGACCGTCGCCGGCGCCGTCGATGCTGCGGTCAGAGGTGTAGATGTGGTGCTGGTTGGCAGCGGCGAGCTCATTGAGAGCGAGCTGGGCGAGCACGGTTCGGATCTCCCCGTGGTGGACGCGCCGGACGTCATCGGCATGGGCGACGATCCATCTCGGGCCCTGCGGGAGAAGCCCCAGGCGTCGATCACCGTGTGTGCCAAACTGGTGGCAGCCGGGGAGGCCGACGGCTTCGTCTCGGCGGGGTCGACGGGTGCCGCCATGGCGGCAGCCGCCATCATCATCGGCCGCTGTCCTGGAGTCACTCGCCCCGCCATCGCCAGCATCTTCCCCACGCCGGGCTCTCCCACGATCGTCCTCGACTGCGGGGCGAACCCTGAGGTCAAGGCGCCCCAACTGGTCCAGTTCGCGGTGATGGGATCGGTTGCCGCCGAAGCCCTCTTCGGTGCCAGCCGGCCTCGCGTGGGTCTGCTGTCGATCGGTGAGGAAAAGGGCAAGGGGCGCGATCTGGAGAGAGAGGCATATGCGCTCCTCGAATCGGCTCCGGTCAACTTCGTGGGCAACATCGAGGGGCGTGATGTGGCGACGGACAAGGTGGACGTCATAGTCACCGACGGGTTCACCGGCAACATCTTCCTCAAGACCACCGAGGGGACGGCGTCGCTGATGCAGTCCTATGTCGCGGAAGCGGTGTCAGCTTTGCGACCCGACGTGAAGTCCCAGGTGATCCCGGCTCTGGAGGCGGTGCGCGACAGGATGGACTGGGAGACGTACGGAGGTGCCCAGCTGCTCGGAGTGCGGGGCGCCGCCCTGATTGCACATGGCAGCTCCAGCCGTCGGGCGATCTCCAATGCTCTCGTCATGGCGCGTGACAGCGCCGACAAGGATCTCCCCGGGCGGGTCGCCGCCGCCCTGGCATGAGTCTCGAAGACAGGCTCGGCTATCGATTCGCCGAGATCGGTTTGCTCCGACTGGCACTCACCCATCGATCGGTGAGCGCCGAGGATCCGGGGCGAAACGACAACGAGCGTCTCGAGTTCCTGGGAGACGCAGTGCTCCAGCTGGTGATCACCGACCTGCTCTACGACGCCTACCCACAGCTCGCCGAGGGGCAAATGGCCAAGGTACGGGCCGCCGTGGTGAGCCGAGCAACCCTCTCCGAGATCGCACGTCTCCTCGAGCTGGGCGCGGACATCGAGTTGGCCGCCAGCGAGGAGGCCACCGGAGGCCGGGAGAAGGACTCGATTCTCGCCGATGCGGTTGAAGCAGTCATCGGCGCCGTCTACCTGGACGGTGGCATCGAGCCGGCACGCGAGATGATCCTCCGGCTGTGGTCGTCTCGGGTTGCCGAGCGTGCCAAGCAGCCGGGCGTCAAGGACTACAAGACGCGTCTGCAGGAGCTGACCGCACGTGACGGTCAACGACCCACGTACCGGGTGGAGGGAACTGGCCCCGACCATGATCGACACTTCACGGCCGTGGTCACCGTGAATGGTACCGACTACGGCACAGGGGAAGGTAAGTCGAAGAAGCAGGCGGAGCAGGCCGCCGCCCGACAGGCACTGGAGGCGCTCAGCTCAGATCGTCGGTAGACAAAGACTCCTTTCGAGCCCGAAGATCGATGTACCAGTGGGTGTACATGGCGGCGATCCCAGCCAGCAGGAGACCCTGGGCGAAGACCCCCAGACCAGAGGCGATGGTCACCATCCCGCTGGTGCCCCCCAGCGCGGCGAGGGGGAGCGCAATGAGCTGGATCAGCTGGATGGCAATACCTCCCAGGAGACCCACCAACATCAAGAACCCTGCAGTGGGCCACCAACGTCCCCTGACCAATCGCATGCTGCGCCGAATCGACCCTATGGCGCCGATGTCTTCTATGGCCACCGCCGATGTGGTCATAGACATGGCGACACCCGCCCATATGCCCGGGCCCAACAGAGCGCCGAACAAGAGCAGCGCCACCAGGCGCGTGGCACCGTTGGGCGTGCCCACCGCGAGTACCGGCACGAGCCAGATCGCTGCTCCGAGACCGGCGAGGATGGCCACGACGACGAGGATCATCACTGTCGCCCCCAGACCGGCGCCGAACCTTCTCAAGGCATGACGTGCTGCCTGGCTCCCCGTTATCGACGTGCCGTTGAGCTCGGAGGCGACCGTGCGATGGCTGGCCAGGGCGACGAAGACGCCGGAGACGATCTGCAACACGGATGCCACCCCGATGGCTATGTAGAAGGGTCGAGCCAGCTCCCAGAACACCTCCTCGGGCAAGGCCTGGAGACGTTCCGGGTTGTTGAGGATGATGTCCATGAACTCGCCACTTCCGCTGAGCCGGAACATGATCACAGTGATGACGCTCACCGGCACGGTGACCAGCAATGCCGGTGCCATCAGGGGCTTCCAGGTCCTGGCGAGGCTGTTCACGGCGTCGCCGAGCACCTGGCCGAAAGGTCGGGGAGCTATGAACATGAGCGGGGGTACCGTAATCCGCCCCGGTGGGAGACCTGAGCTGCCCGAGCTGCCAGAAGTCGAGATAACGAGACGTCATTTGGAGTCGGCCCTGGTCGGTCGGGTCCTTGCCAAGGTCGAAATCACCCATGCCCGGACGGTGCGGCACAATGCGTCCCCCGAGGAGGTGCAGGCCCGGCTTGCGGGGAGAACGGTCACATCGGTGGGTCGCCAAGGGAAGTACCTGGTAATGGGGCTCGACGATGACCAAACGTTGGTGGCCCATCTCGGCATGTCCGGTCGGTGGTCGATCGACGGCGGCCGGCGAGAGCCCCACACCCATTTCGTGGCCACCTTGGACGACGGCACTGAACTCTGCTTCGTCGACCCCCGGACCTTCGGATTCATCGCGGTGTATGACCCCGAGGACATCGCCAACTCCGGCCTCAGCCGGGTTGGGCCGGATGCTTGGGCGGACCCGCCGAGCGCCGCTGAGCTGGCCGCCCGGCTCGCCCGTCGCACCGCTCCCATCAAGGCGGTCTTGCTCGACCAGGGCCCTATGGCAGGCGTGGGCAACATCTACGCCGATGAGGCGCTGTATCGCGCTGGTATTCACCCCCTCACGCCCGGAGGGGATCTCGATATCGACAGTCTGCGTCGATTGTTGGAGTCGCTGCATGAGGTGTTGGCGGCGGCCATCGCCAGCGGTGGCACCACCCTCGATGACCTGGCCTATCTACTGCCGGATGGCCGGGCAGGTGACAACGTGGCGAGTCTTGCGGTGTATGGGCGGGAGCACCAGCCCTGTCCACGTTGCGGATCACCCATCGAGCGAATCGTGATTCGCGCCCGGTCGACGCACTTCTGTCCAAGCTGCCAGGCCATGAGATGAGCAAGGCGGTTCAGATCGTGGTCACCGGCCGGGTGCAGGGTGTCGGCTACCGGCAGGGATGTCGCCAGGTGGCGCGATCCCACGGTCTGGTGGGCTGGGTGCGGAACCTCCTCGACGGACGTGTGGAGATCTTCGCCCAGGGGGCAGACGAAGGTGTGGACCGGCTCGTGGACTGGGTGTGGGTGGGGCCACGGATGGCCCGAGTGATGGGGGTGGAAACCGAGGTCGTCACCCCCGATGCGACTCTCACCGACTTCTTCATCCAGCCCAACCCCGCACCACAGTGATGGTCCTGGGACCGCTCTGTGATCATTCCTGACGCGTCATGGGTGACAAACCCTCACCGAACGGTAAAGCGCGGCGCAGCCACGCATGTTGGTTAGCCTGACCACCCAATCACAAGCATGTCATTTGCCAGGTAGTCAGCGGTGTATCTCAAATCCTTGAAGCTGGCCGGGTTCAAGTCGTTCGCCGACCGGACACGGCTCGAGTTCCGACCGGGTGTGACCGTGGTGGTCGGTCCCAACGGCTCCGGCAAGTCCAACCTGGTCGACGCCCTGTCGTGGGTGGTCGGTACCCAGTCCACCAAGGCCCTGCGCACCCAGAAGATGGAGGACGTCATCTTTGCGGGCACCGCCACACGACCCTCCCTGGGCAAGGCCGAGGCCACCCTGGTCGTCGACAACACGGAGCGACTGATCGACCTCGATCTGGACGAAGTCTCCATCACCAGGCGTCTCTATCGGGACGGATCGAGCGACTACGAGCTCAACGGGGTGGGGTGTCGGCTTCTCGACATCCAGGACCTCCTCTCCGATTCGGGCGTGGGGCGGCACCAGCATGTGATCATCGGTCAGGGCGAGATCGGGAGGGTGCTCAATGCGTCGCCGGAAGAGCATCGTGCAGTGATCGAGGAAGCCGCCGGGATCCTGAAGCACCGTCGACGCAAGGAGCGCTCAGAGAGACGTCTCGCACGGACCGACGAGGACCTGATCCGACTTCAGGACCTGCTCGGCGAGATAAACCGTCAGATGCGCCCCCTTCGTCGTCAGGCGCGTGCTGCCGAGCGATACGAGGGCCTGAAGTCACAGGTGATCGCGCTCCGGCTCTACCTCGGTGGACGTGAGCTGGAGTCGCTGAGCCGTGAGTTGACGATCGCCACGTCTGAGAAATCGGTCATGACCGAAGGCCTCGAAGTCGACCAGAAGCGAGTCCAGGACCTGGGAGGGCGGCTGACCGAGCTCGGCGAGAGAGCCGACGCCCTGGCAGCCCATCTCGACCGGGACACGTCCTCCGCCGCCCTGCTGGAGACCACCAACGAGCGTCTTCGTCGCATCGCGTCGATCGCTCTGGAGCGGGGGCGTGCGGCCAGCGGCCGGCTCGAGGTGGCAGTCGAGCGCCGTCTCGATCTGGAGCAGGAGCAGGACGACATAGCCAAGGAGCTGGCTGTAATCGAAACGGACCGGGGGGAAGCGGAGTCGCTGGCAAGGGCGTCCGAAGCCAGGTTCCGAAGACTCGAGGACGAGGAACGGGCGATTGCCACCCAGACTGCCCTTTCCCCGGAAGGGGCTCTCGCCGCGGTGAGAGGAGAGTTGAGCGCCAAGGAGTCCTCCCTGGCCAGGGATAACAGGGAGATCGAGCACGTGACCCACAGGGCGGAGGTCCTGGCGGCGCAATCCGAGGAGGAACGTCAGGGGATCGAGCGGATCAATGATGAGATCCGGTCCATGGACGCCGCCATCGGTCAACTGCAAGAGGACTACGACACGGCCTCGAGGAGCCGAGCCCAACTGCAGGAGCGATGGTCAACGGCCGAGAACAGCCTCGACGGGGCTCGCATCGACCTGGCCGCGGCACGAGCTCGTCTCGACGCCATCAGCACGGCCATGGCGGGTCGAAATGACGCCGATTCCCTTCGAGTCGCCTCCGAGGCGTCCGGTGTTCTGGGGCCGCTCACCGCCCAACTCGATGTGCCCGAGGGGCTGGAGGTAGCGGTCGCTGCCGCACTCGACGTCTGGGTTGATGCCGTGGCATTCACCGACCCCCACTCGCTGCGAGAGACGGTCGAGGTCGTGAAGGGCCGTGACGGCGGCTCGATCTCGCTGGTGTCCTCGATGTCGGAAACCGCGACGCCTGCGGTCGAGGCTGCCCGCATCCTGGGTCTGCAGGCCCTCATCGATCGGCTTGGGCCCGGTCGCCACCAGGGCCTTGCCAGTCGTCTTCTCGGTGATGTGGTGCTGGTCCAAGACTGGACCACCGGGTGGGACGTGATCGCCAAGCACCCCGCGTTGCGCGCGGTCACGTTCGAAGGAGATCTCATCTCCGTCTCCGGGGTTCGCATCGGCGATCCCGAAGATATCGGCTCGGCGATGCTGAAGACCGCGGCGACCGACGTGGAGAGGGCGTCGACCGCCCTGGCACGGGCGGAGTCGATTCACACCGCGGCCAGACGTGACT
>CAZSOF010000141.1:0-6721 GCA_964607685.1 uncultured Acidimicrobiaceae bacterium
CCAGAGTGCCGATCGCGGTCTGTCCTTTCCCCATGAGGAGATCGCCTTCCCAATGGCCGGGCACCGCTTGGTCTTCGATCTCGGCGGGACGCTCCGAGATCATCACCATGTCCCGAATCTGACCTTTGGTTGATGCGGGTCGTCCCTGAGGCCGTCGGATGGCCCTTCCGCTGCGGAGACACCGCCACAACTCCTTACGCAGCGCGCCTTTTCCTTGGACAAACAGCGACTGGTAGATGGTCTCGTGGCTCACCCGCATCTCCTCATCATCAGGGTATGCCTCGATCAACCACTCTGATATCTGCGTCGGGGACCACCACAACTCGAGCTTCGCCTCGACGATCTCCCTGAGCCGATGATTCGAAGCCAGCTTCCGTGGTTTGGGACGTTGCGCCCGATGCCGAGACGCCCGATGAGCAGCCGTCGCCCGATACGAATGCCGGCCACCATTCACCGCAACCTCCCGGCTCACCGTGGATGGCGCCCTCCCCAACCGGGCAGCGATACACCTCATCGACTCACCCGCAGCCACCCCCCGACTGATCTCCTCTCGTTCGGTCAGCGACAACCGCAACGGCGACCACCCAGCAGCGGGTACCGGTCGCCGCCACCCAGACGACACCAACAGCGTGCGGATCGTCGACGGCGACCTCCCCAACCGTCGACTGATCGACCGCTGCGACTCACCCGCCTCGAACCGATCCCAAATCTCAGCCCGCTCCGGCTCTGTCAACCGTTCCATCACCAACCTCCTCAACGCGAGCCCAATCCTCGTCGTCAGTGACGCAACGATCCCCCGAAACCGGATCCGCCATGGGCGGGTCGGGGCTACCTCTTGTTCATGAGATAGGTGCTGATTGTTCTTCGTGTGCCGGTTTCGCCCTTTGACGAGATGCGGCTGATGGTGAAGGTGGCTCCGAAACGTTCCTGGACCTCGCTGTTGGGGAGCTTGCTGTCGAAGCACATGAGCACGAACCGGGAGTCGTCGGCGGCGAGTGGCAACACCCGCGTCATGTAGGCGTCGCGCTGTGCCTGGTTGAGGTCATTGAGAGTGCCATAGTCCACCATCAGGTCGAAGGTGCCGTCGACGGTGGCCAGCACGGTGAGGTCATCGACAAGGAACCGGACATCGACCCCACGGTTCTCAGCGGCGTGCTTCGCCATGGCGATCGCGGTCGGGGAGATGTCGACGCCGGTGACCTCGAAACCCTTTTCGGCCAAGTAGATGGCCTCCCTGCCGACTCCGCATCCCAGGTCGATGGCTCGACCCGGGGTGATCCGTCGGGATTCGACGAGTTCGGCCAGTTCGGGATGTGTCCCGAACACCCAATGAATCGGTACCCGAAACCCGCGGATGATCTTGTACAGCCAGTCGTAGACGCGGCTCAGCATGTCAACCCTCCGGCCATCTCGATGCTAAGCAGAACGACCGGTCCCAACACGCTGGACACTCCGAGGGAACCCCCGCCCATATCAGCACCTATGCGCTATCGGAAGGTCGGCGCGGGAGATCGCATGGTGCCGATGGTTGGGTTCTCACCGTCTGCCTAGGGTGCTGGGACGGTCACTAAGGAGCGTGAATGCAGACCCGCCCCTTTCCGGAGACTCCCGATGCCCGTTCCCCTTCTGGGGCGGAGATTCGTTACCTGATGGAGGGCGCCGCCGGGAACATGATCCACTCCACCGTCGCGCCGGGTCAGGTGAATCGGGCGACGGTTCATGCCACGGTGAGCGAGTTCTGGCATGTCCTGTCGGGTCGCGGCGAGATCTGGCGTCGCGACGACAGCGGGGAGGAGGTCACCGTTCTGGAGCCGGGTGTTTCCATCGACCTTCCGGTCGGCACTGGCTTCCAGTACCGCTCCACCGGAGTGGAGCCGCTGCGGTTCATCTGCATCTCGATGCCGCCCTGGCCGGGAGACGCGGAGGCGACGCTGATCGAGGGGCCGTGGATACCGACAGCGCCACTCGGCCCGCCCTCGTAGGAGAGCCGCGATCCCGCCCATAGCGGCATGGCGTTGGTTGCTGCGCGATCGGGCTCAACCCCTCCAGCCCCTTTACAACCCGTCCCTACATACTGGAAGTCGAGCAGATCGGCACATGTCGAGCGGTGCCACCGACTCGCCCGTCCGGCACCTATGCGCAGCTCGGACTCCCTCGACCCCGCCCCTACCGACCTCGCCCTCTTGAGAAAGCGTCGTGCCAGCTGAGCCATTGGCGATTGCCAGCCAGAGACCGACACAGGGTCAGGTGGCGCATAGTGCCGAATAGCGCGCGGGTGTTTCGGCCGGTTTTTGAGCCTCGGCGGCGCGCGTTATGTGCTCTCAGGAATTGCCTGCCGCCCGCTCCATCGGTGACACAAGGTGACCGTTCGGGCATGGCCGTCCTGAGCCGAGCTCCCCAATCCATAGAGGAGGAGCAGCGAGGATTCCAAGATTCGTTTCTTCACTGAATCTTGAGCGGGCATCTAGAAGAGGATCTCGATGGCGTCGCCGATCATCGTGACGGAGATCACGAGCAGGAGGACGGATATGACGGTCTGGTTGTTCTGGATTAGCCAGTCCTTGGTAGACAGCATGACGGCTTCGCCTCGTTCTCCCGTGATCAGATATGCGACTACGGGAACCAGGATCGTTATGGAGGCCATGGCCACGAACACGGCCAAAGCGACATATTCCTGCGACGTGGTCAGATCCGAGGAGGTGATGGTTGCGGCCCCACCGACTGCAAGCAGCAGGTTCTTTGGGTTCAGGGCAGAGAGGAGGAACCCCATGCCCAGGGCGGCGAGGCCATTCATCCCGTCAATCTTGGCCATCCAGCCGGGTGTCTTGGCTTCCTCACCCGCCGCCGGGCGGCTCCTCCAGGCTCTGACTCCCACAAAGAGGAGGAGGATGCCGAGGACACCCTTGACCATCCCGGTGGCGGTGGATGGTTCTCCTCCACCTGCTTCCAGGCCGGGGATGAGCAACACGACCACACCAACTATGGCTAACCCGGCGAGCCAGCCGAGCAGGAACATCGGGCCGTTGGTCCGGGCCTTTTTCGACACCAGCATGAGCAGGACACCTGCGATGGGTACCGGACTGATCGCCACACCGACCGCGTACGGGAGGAACCCACCTACTACATCACCCAATGTCCGACTCCATCCTCGATCGTCTGTCTTTCTCGGCTTCTACGACACCCGCTCTATCGGAGGCGGCTCCCATGATCCATCGAGAGCAGCCTCCTCAGGGAGATACAGCCGCAGGATCACATAGAAGGGTCCCGTCGGGGCGGGCAGCCAGTTGGCCCGGCCCTCCTCGGTGTCGGGCTCGTCACTCTGAATGTGGATGACGAGTGACCCATCCTGACCCTGGACGAGGCCTTGAGTGGAGGAGTTGATCAGGTAACGGCCGATGGGGTTCTCGACCAGATATCCGGCGGTGCCGTCGTAGCGGGTGTCGTACATGGTGAGCGACCAGAACGCCCGCGCCGGTGGAAGACTCGACAGTGTGATCCGGTACCGGTGGTCGCCATGGAGTTGCTGACCGTCACTGTCCTCACGGCACAGCGGGTAGATGGCTTCGCTGGCGTCGTTGCCGCCCCATCCCATCATCGCCAGAGCCGCCCTTAAGAGGTAGTCGCCGCCGTACCAATCGCGGTCGCCAAACACCCTGCTGACCGACCAACCGTTGACCTCCCGACCGAGATCACCAAGATCGGAGATCCTCGTCTCGATAGCCGACCGTGCCTCGACGACACCAGCTCGGATCGCGTTTCGCCTCGACTCATCCAGAGCCTCGGCGGCGAATGGCTCACCAGGGCCAATACCAATGAGCGCAAACCGTTCCAGGTGCGGCCTGTCCTCGGGGTGGAAGGGCTCACAGAGTGGAAGGAGAGCGTTGACATAACCGATGAAGCGTTCATCGCGGGAAGCCTCATCATTCCAAACTGGCCATTCGTAAGGCACCGTCGGCGGAGCCGACTCCTCGAGATGTGACGAGAGCGGACTCAGGTCGTACGACGCCATGATCTGACCGAGCGTCTCGACGTCGTCGGGCCCGAGCAGCTGAGTACGACCTATCGCGAAGACGACGTCAGTCTCAAAGCGGAGCACCCCGTCGATGTCATATGGAGCTTCGCCATCCCAACCAGGACCGGCAAGCAGATAGGCGCCAGACCCAGTCCCTGTGGCGTTGACACCGACATAGTGGGCGTTGTGACCCCACAAGTCCTCCAACTGGAAATGGTAGAAGCGGTCGGTGAGTTCCGGTACCGACAACACCAGCGGCTCTGCCCGCAGGTCCAAGCCGGCCATCGAATAAGGCGTATCGGCATTCGGGCTGATGATCTCCTCGAACGTGTGGTCCAGCGTCTGCAGCGCACCGGTGAGGGTGTTCACCGGGCCACGGTGTGACGGCAGATTCGGAACCAGGAAGCTCCCGAACAGGTACCGGTACCCCATCAACATCGGGAAGAAGAACGCATACGCATCCCGAGCCACATCGACCAGATCCTGACGGTCGGACACATCACCAACCAAGGCATCCTCCTTCAGAACGGCGGTTCAAGCTTCCAACAGCGACGAAACGTAGGGCAGGGCTGACATGCTCGCCAAGAGGCCAAAGCCACAATCGCACCTGTAGTCCGTGCTGGCGACCCCACGAAGGACTCTGAGTCCCGAGCCGCCGATGAAGGGCCGACCATCCCGCGGGAGACGGATCCTCCGCGTCAGCTGGTCCGACCAGCATCGAGGCATAGCGGATCAGCTCCTCCCGATGCCTGTTCCAAACAGCAGCGTCACCCACATCCCATATCAGGCCACACCATCCCCAACGGTTGCACGCGAAGAGAGATATTCCTCCCAGTGCATGCGAGATCAACAGTTATGGTCGGATAACGAGCATTTCGAGAAGTGCGCGAGATCGGCACGTATCGGGCGGCGCAGAACTTCCGGTTCCAGGCCGGGCGGGACACCGAGCGGGGAGGCTGCCGCTCTTCATGGCATCACATTTGCGCTGCACGGCTGGGTCTAGAGCGGTTCCAAATCGGTGAGAATGAGGGTCAATTCGTCGTCGACCGCGTTGGTGATCTCATCGATGAACACCCCGGTCGGGTAGCCCGCTTCGGTGTCGAACCCTGCCACGACGAGGTCGCTGTCGCCCACGCTGGAGACGATCATGTCGAACAGCTCGTCGATGGTGGCAGGCAACGCCGGGGTGAAGTCTGGGTTGAGGGATTCCCCATCGACTCGGGAGATCGACTCGGGGGTCCCGTCGCTGACGGTGATCAGGAACGGTCCAGTCACCTCGGGTCCGCAGAAACAGCGCCACTCCAAAACGAATGCGTAGTCGGCGATGCCGGCAGCCAGCCATTGGGCTCGTAGCTCGTCGATCTGCTGTGGAATCTCATCGTGGATCAACAGGCGGGTTGCTCGCGGTGTGAACTCGTCCACCGACCCGTCGATCTCGATGCTGCGGTCATAGCCGTAGAACCAACGGGGGAAGCCCCACTCCGGGTCGAGCTCGTAGTCGTGTTCGTCGGCGGCGCCGGCGGCAATGATCGCCATGTCGAAGAGGTCATCGATCGTCAGCACCGACGCGGTATCGACCCGACAACCCAACTCCATATTGACCGCATCGCTAACGACCCCTGCCTCGACAACCAGCCGAACAGGCCAGCCCGCCGCGCCACAAGCCGTTTCGTCCCGTCCGGACTCCGCATAGGTGCGGATCGTTGCGGTATAGGTGTCGATCCCGGATTGGCTCCACCGGTCACGCCCGGCCTCGATGGCTGCCACATCCGCTGGATCCGGCTCGCCTTCAGGCTCCACGCTACCCGGGGAGACGCTACCCCCGAACCACGCGTCCCATTCCGCCGCCGCGGCCTCGCTATAGGGCTCGCTGGCACACACCGCCGCCATCCCCGACTGTGCCTCGTGTTCCCCCAAGCCGTCCGGCGTCGCGAATGCTTGACCGGCGATCAGCCACCGATCCCCTACCTCCAGATCGAGACCCGCCGTCCAGATCGAAATCGTCCCACCGTGATCGGCGGTGTACCAGCCGTTGACCTGGAACGTCGTCCACGGCCACACCTGGCCCGCTTCCGAAACTTCGGCGTCATCGCCGGCTTCGGAATCACGTCGCGATGCATCGGGATCGTCCTCGCCGTCATCGACGAAGGCGAGCTGGAAGCCGGCAGACGGGTTCCGCTCGGGTGATATCGCCGTCACCGTCCCGTCGAACGCCAACTCCTGGCGCGTTGCCAGAGCACGTACATCGCCAAGTCGCGGTGTCGAGCAGTCAACCGCAACCTCCTCGATACCTGACGGTGACTCGCCACACCCCGCAACGACCAACGCCAGGGCGAGGCCAGCCCAGCCAAGTGCCGCCAACCGTCCCACTCCCATAGGTGACCTCCCTACGTCACCACCGAGACGCCGCCACCGTCGCCTTACGCTGACACCATTCCGTGGCAGCGACTCTACGCGGCGAACCAAACGAGAGGCCACTACCACCGCATGCAACCGCACCGAACACCAAATCCGGAGCGATAACGACGACATTCGCGATCCGCACTGATCGGCATATCGGCGCTCGATATTCGAGATCGATCCAGGGGTGATCGCGCAGTGTGGAGCGAACGCCTGGTCAGAAGGCCATCGCGGGATGTTCGAGCCACCTTGGGAGCCTGTCGGCCTCACTGTCGATCGGGCCGTAGAGTCGAGGCCATGGAGATCAAG
>CAZSOF010000142.1:0-6676 GCA_964607685.1 uncultured Acidimicrobiaceae bacterium
GGACCTGCGAAGCGCGCCGATCTCTGCAAGGAGCTCGACTCGCAGCCCACTCATATCGGCCTTGAGTTCCGTCCGCAGGTCCGCCATCTCCGTCCGCAGGTCCGCCACCTCCGTCCGCAGGTCCGCCATCTCCGTCCGCAGTGCAGCTGTGCCGATCTCGACGCCCGCCTTGGTGGCGACCTCGTCGAGAGGATGCAGAGGGATGGCGCTCATCAGCGTCTCGGCTCTTTCCGGTCCGAGGACATCGCGAAGACCAGTGTATAGATCACTGCGAGTTTCCTCGGAGATGGCCATATCGTGAGGATGCCGGTTGACGAAGCCGATCTCAAGAGCCTCTTCGCCACTTCGAGCCGATGATTGGTAGGGCGTGGCGGCGGCCAATATTGTCTCTCCGACTCGCCGCCTATGTCTAACAACGCAATCCTCGTCTACAGCAATGTTGTCGCCATTCTGTCGTTGGTGGCGCTGGTCGCGGCCGTCGTCCTCCTCGTCTACCGGATGGTCAAGGGGTCGGACGCGGTGGAGCTTCTCCAGGGCAGAGCCGTCTGGCTGGCATGGATCGTGGCCCTGGTGGCCACCGTCGGCTCCCTCATCTACTCCGATGTCATCGGATTCGAGCCCTGCCGGTTGTGCTGGTACCAGCGAATAGCCATGTACCCGATGGCCGTCGTTCTCTTCGTGGGGGCGATTCGTCGTGAGTTTCAAGTGAAGTACTACGCCCTCCCTTTGGCGTTGATCGGATTGGGAATCTCCGTTTATCACTATCTGATTCAGTCGATCCCCGGGCTGGAGAGCGGGGCTTGCGACGTCTCGATCCCCTGCACGGCGAAGTACGTCGACATCTTCGGATTCATCAGTATCCCGTTTATGGCTGGCGCCGGGTTTATCGTGATCACTGTCCTACTTGGTTTCTATGTCAACAAGACAAGCATCGAATAAGAAGCAGCAAGAGTCACGATCCAATCTCATCTACTGGATTTTGGGCGGTGTCATCGGCCTGGGTCTCATCGTATGGATGGCCATCGCCATCGCCAGCGAAGGTGACGTCGATGAGTCGCTCGCCTTCGGCCAAGTCACAGTGGAGGGAGAGGGCCTTCCCTTCTTCCAGTCCGGTGCCGCCGACCCGGCCGTGGGCCTCGCCGCGCCAACAGTGACCGGCGGAGACTGGAACGGCGAGGAATTCACCATCGGAGCCGACGGCCGAGCCAAGATCATCGTCATGCTCGCTCACTGGTGCCCGCACTGTCAGGCCGAGTTGCCTCTCCTCGTGGACTGGGTCGATTCCGGTGGTCTTCCCGAGGACGTGGACATCTACGGGGTCACGGTGTTGACCAACCGCCTGCGTGACTCGAGCACCTGGCCTCCCGGCGACTGGCTCGACGCCGCAGGTTGGACCAGTCCCACGATCATGGACGACGCCGAGGGGAGCGCCGCTGAGGCGTATGGGTTGACTTCGACACCGACCTACATCGTTCTCGATGGTGACAACAACAACTTGGGTCGCGTTGCGGGAGAGGTTGGCACGGCAGGGCTCGAATTCCTGGCCACGCTGGCCCAGAGCAGCTACGAGGACGGTTAGGCCTCCAGGGCTCTGATCTTGTCCAGGCGGCGGACGTGCCGATCCTCACGGCTGAACTTGGCCTCGATGAATGTCTTCACCAGTTCCTCAGCCAGGGACTGGCCGATCACTCTCGAGCCGAGACAGAGGACGTTGACATCGTCGTGCTCCACCATCTGGTGTGCTGTGTAGGCATCGTGGGCGACTGCGGCCCGGATTCCTTGCAGTTTGTTGGCTGCGATGGAAGCCCCGGCTCCTGAGCCACAGACTATGACACCTCGGTCTGCTCGGCCATCAAGTACCGCCTGGGCCACCGCCGCCGAGTAGTCGGGGTAGTCGACCGGGTCTGCAGAATGGGTGCCGAGGTCGTACACGGCATGCCCCGACTCGGCCAGCCACGATGCCAGGTGCTCTTTGAGCTGGTAGCCGGCATGATCCGAACCGACGGCGATTCTCATCTCCGGCGGCAGGGTAGCCAGCGCGGTCCATTCAGCCCGGTCACCGGGCCCTCACGTCTGGAGAGGTAGATTCGGCATGATGTCCAAGATCCTCGTGGAAGGCGGAGTGCGCCTATCAGGCACAGTCAGGACCCTGGGGGCTAAGAACGCCGTTCTCAAGGAGATCGTGTCCACCCTCTTGGCGCCCGGCCGCCACCATCTCACCAATGTCCCCTCCATACTCGACGTGGAGTTGATGGCGCGGGTTCTCGAGCACACCGGTTGTCACATCGAGCAGGGTGATCACGAGATCTGGGTCGTGGTCCCTGAAGAGCCGCGGCCCGAGGCCCCGATCGAGCTAGTGCGTCAGATGAGGGCGTCCATAGTGGTCCTGGGTCCGCTTCTCGCACGCTGTGGCGAGGCCCGGGTGGCGTTGCCGGGTGGCGACGACCTTGGCACTCGACCCATCGAGTGGCATTTGCACGGCTTGGAGCAGATGGGAGCGAGCTTCGATCTGGTGCGAGGAGAGTTGGTGGCCAGAGTCGATGGTCGCCTCAAGGGCACCGAGGTGGAATTGCCCTTCCCCTCGGTGGGCGCCACGGAGAACCTGCTCCTCGCCGGCGTCCTCGCCGAGGGTGAGACGGTGATCGTCAACGCCGCCCGTGAGCCGGAGATAGAGGACTTGATCAATCAGCTCAACGCCATGGGCGCCGAGATCGAAGGCGGCGGGGAGTCTCTGGTGACGATCAGGGGAGTCGAGGAGTTGACTCCGGTGCATCATCAAGTGGTGCCCGACAGACTCGAGGCAGGTACCTATGCCGTGGCTGGCGCGATAACCGGTGGAGACGTGACGGTGACGGGTTGTCAGCCAGGTCATCTCCGAATGGAGCTGGCCAAACTCGAGGCCGCCGGTTGCGGTGTCGAGCGAGGGAATGGATGGCTTCGGGTTGGAGGCCCGGATCGTCCCCAACCCGTGGACTTCGCCACATTGCCCTACCCAGGCTTTCACACCGATATGCAACCCCAGATGGTGGCGTTGCTGTCCCTGGCCACCGGGACCTCCGTGATCACGGAGAACCTCTACGACGCCCGCTACCGCTATGTGGGGGAACTGGCCCGGATGGGGGCCGACATCTCGATCGAGGCTCAGCACGCCATCATCCGGGGTGTGGAGCGACTCTCGGGATGCCCCGTTCTGGCTCCCGACATCAGGGCCGGGGCGGCGCTGGTGCTGGCCGGGTTGGCTGCTGAGGGCGAGACCGAAGTGGGCGAGGCCTCACATATCGCTCGGGGATACGAGGATTTCGTGGGCCGGCTGTCGTCGCTGGGTGCGCGGATTGAGGCCACCTGAGCACATCTCCTAGAATCTGGAACAACAGGCGAGCATCATCGGTTTCACCAGGGGAATGTCAGAGACAACACCAGTATCCATCGCGTCCGCTGCCGAGAAGGAAGGCACCATCGACCTCGAGGAGCTCAACGAGGCGCTCGACTACATCCGTCCCGCGGTTCAGGCCGACGGCGGGGACCTCGTCTTGCTCGGCACCGAGGATGGCACGGTAAGCTTGCAAATGGTCGGTGCTTGTGGCGGTTGTCCACTTTCCATGATGACTCTCAAGGCCGGGATCGAGCGCATCCTCAAGGACAGGGTCGCCGGCGTGCGCGAGGTGATTGCCTCGGCAGATGCTCCTGGCACTTTCGAAGAGGCCTCACAGGGCGTCGGGATTTCTCTACCCACGCTCTGACCAACTCTTAGGCTCCCGGCGATGGAATCCGCCCTACTCGAGGCTGTTCGCTCCGGGGACCGAAAAGCGCTCTCACGCGCCATTACCCTGGTCGAACAGGGGAACTCTTCTCTCGAGCTGGGCAAACCCGATGCCATCATCGGCATCACCGGACCCCCTGGAGCAGGCAAGTCGACCCTCATATCCCAGCTGATTCGGCTGATCAGACAGCGTGGCGAGTCGGTGGGCGTGTTGGCCGTCGACCCGTCGAGCCCGATCACTGGTGGAGCCATCCTCGGCGACCGGATCCGGATGCAGACCCACATCGATGATCCCGATGTCTACATCCGGTCGATGGCCACGCGAGGACATCTGGGTGGGCTGGCGGAGGCCGCGGTCGATGCAGTCCGCCTCATGGGGCTCGCCGGATTCGGCCGGCTGATCGTGGAGACAGTAGGCGTGGGTCAGTCGGAGGTGGAAGTGATGGGGCTGGCAGACGTGGTCGTCCTGGTGGTGGGTCCCGCTTGGGGGGATCAGGTCCAGGCCGACAAGGCGGGGATCGTCGAGGTTGCCGATCTCTTCGTGGTCAACAAGGGCGACCGACCCGGTGCAGACGACGTGCGTCGTGCTCTCAACGAGGCTGGCGATCCCCGAGGAACGAGCGCCATGGTGACCGTCGCCACCACCGGGGAGGGAGTGGAGGCCGTTCTCGACGAGATCGACGATCGTCTAGTCCGATAGCTCGGCTTGGGCCGCGGCGAGCCTGGCTCCCTCGACTCTCGGTGGGCTGCAGGAGACGTAGTCGAGCCCCAACCCATGCACGAACTCGATCGACTCCGGATCACCCCCGTGCTCGCCGCACAACCCCAGGGTGAGGTCGGGATTGGCTTCCCGCCCTTCCAGGCAGGCAACCCGAACCAGCCGACCAACGCCCCGTTGATCCAGGGTCTGGAACGGGTCGGAATCGAGAATCCCTTGCTCCAGGTACTGTCGAAGGAACAGACCTTCGGCATCATCCCGGCTCAGCCCATAGGTCATTTGTGTCAGGTCGTTGGTGCCGAAGGAGAAGAAGTCGGCCACCCGGGCGATTTCTCCTGCAGTCAGGGCAGCCCGGGGGAGCTCGATCATGGTCCCGATTGGGATCTCGTGATGCTCGCCGATTTCCTCCTCGATGACACGGCGCATCCGCTTCAGCTCCTCCACCTCCGCCACCAGGGGGATCATGATCTCGAGCATGGGCGAACCTCCGGCAGCCAGCCGGCGCTCGTAGGCGATGACTGCAGCCCGAGCTTGCATTCGGTAGAGCTGCTCGAGCATGAGACCCAAGCGCACCCCGCGCAGACCGAGCATCGGGTTGTCTTCCTCCCATCGGGCGACCTGTTCGGACATTGCCTGGAGATCGTCGATCGGCCTCCCGGCGCGAACCCGCCGCAGAGCCTCTCGCTCCAGTTCGAGACGACTGGGCAGAAACTCGTGTAGTGGCGGGTCGAGGAGACGGATCACGACCGGCAGACCGTCCATCGCCTCCAGAAGACCTTCGAAGTCAGCGATTTGCACGCGCTGGAGCTCATCGAGTGCCTCTTCCCGATGTGACGGGTCTGGAGCGAGGATGATTCTCTGCACCACTTCGAGTCGCTCGCCCATGAACATGTGCTCGGTACGGGCCAGACCGATGCCCTCGGCCCCCCGTTGCCTGGCCAGGACCGCGTCCTCGGGGGTGTCGGCGTTGGCGCGCACCCCCATGGTCCGGATCTCGTCGGCCCAGGTCAGAAGCTCATCCAGCTCATAGATGGATTCAGGAGCAATCAGATTTACGCTGTCGACGTACACCGCCCCACTAGTCCCGTCGATGGTGATGAATGCTCCCTCGTGGAGGTCATGATCCAGGGCATGAGCGATTCCGGCCGCGGGATCGACCACCAGATTGGCGGCACCCGTGACCGCCGGTTTCCCCATGCCTCTGGCCACCACCGCGGCGTGCGAGGTCTTGCCACCCTGGCTGGTGAGAATTCCCAGTGCTGCAGCCATGCCATGGATGTCGTCGGGAGTGGTCTCCGGTCTCACCAGGATCACGTTCTCACCCGTCAAGGCCACCTCGACGGCGCGATCAGCGGAGAAGACGACCTTGCCCGACGCAGCCCCGGGAGAGGCGGCGACACCGGACAGAACCGGCTCTGGTGCCCCTTCGGGATCGATCCTCGGTCGATGAAGCTGCTCGAGAGCGGCCGGCTGAACCCTGGAAACCGCAGTCTTGCGATCGATGAGACCCTCGTTGGCCATGGTCACCGCCAGCCGAACCGCGGCCTCGGCGGTGCGTTTGCCGATTCGGGTCTGGAGGATGTAGAGACGATCGTGCTCGATGGTGAATTCGATGTCGCACATGTCTTGATAGTGCTTTTCGAGGTCGTCCATGATCTTCAGCAGTTCGTCGTGACAGGGCTGGTGCAGTCCGGCGAGCTCATCGAGAGTCATCGTGTTGCGGATTCCGGCAACCACGTCCTCCCCCTGAGCGCGTGGTAGATAGTCGCCGTAAGAGACCCGGGCCCCGGTGGCCGGGTCGCGGGTGAAGCAGACACCTGTCCCGGAGTCGTCGCCGAGGTCTCCGAAGACCATCATCTGCACCGTGGCTGCCGTGCCCAACTCGTCGGGGATGTCGTTGATTCGTCTGTAGTCGACGGCTCGCTTGTTGCTCCAGGACTTGAAGACCGCCTCGATGGCCCCACGCAGCTGCTCCATGGGCTCGTCGGGAAGCTGTCCCGGTCGCTGCTCTTGGACTATGGACTGAAACATCCGCGTGGCGCGTTCCAGGTCGTCGGTGGTCAGTTGGGAATCATCGGCGACCCCGCGCTTGGTGCGCAGATTGGTCAGTACCTCCTGGAAGAGCTGATCGGGCACGCCGAGCACGACGTCGGCGTACATCTGGACGAAACGCCGGTACGCATCCCAGGCGAAGTGCT
>CAZSOF010000143.1:0-6671 GCA_964607685.1 uncultured Acidimicrobiaceae bacterium
CCGGGATGGTCACCAAACCGAAGTTGATGGCGCCCTTCCAGATAGCTCTGGGCATGTCCCCGATTCTATGCGTCCTGGGATACGAACTTCGCGAGATGCATCTCGAGGGCTATTGCTATCTCGGACTTCGACTCGAATTCGGCCGAGTGCATCGCCAGCCCCATCATGGATGACGGAGCGAGTGTGCGGACGATCCTGTCAGGAACCTGTGGACCGCAAAGCGCCGATGTAGACGCCGAGTATGACGAGAAGTCCTCCGGCGACGAGGCCGGCCGTTATCGGTTCTTGGTCCAGCCATGCGGACAGCGCCACGGTGACGATGGGTATGAGCACCATGACGTACGAGGTGCGGGATGCGCTCCAGTGCTGCACGACGAAGACGTGAAGCAGGAAGACGACGACTGAGCCGATGGCGGCGACGTATGCGAGGGCAACCCAGGTATCCGAGAGCGTAGGGAGCGCCAAGCCCTCGCCCCTGATGAGGGAAGCAGCGATCAGCAGTGGCACCGAGACCGCCATCCCCACGGTGTTCAATGCAACGGGGTGAATTGGGGGGAGGCGTCGGACGATCACCAGGGCCTGGGCAAAGCAGAGCACGCTGCCAAAGACCGCCAGCAGTGATAGCGGCGAGACGGAGCCTTGCAGCGGCTCGCGTGAAATGAGAGCAACTCCCGCCAGGGCGATGACTGCGCCCAACACCGCCGCGATTCGCAGGCGTTCCAGACCCTGGGCAACGGCCAGGATCAGAGTCACCAATGGGACGAGCGCCAATAGGGTCTGTCCCAGCCCGGCCTGTATCTCGACCAGGGCGTAGTAGTAGAGGCCAAATGCCCCGGCGAACTGGAACAGACCGAAGCCCATGGCGCCGACCAGGAGTTTCCCTCTGGGAACCCTGATCCTCATCACGGCCATGACTGTGGCGATCAGCAAGACAGCAAGGAAGAAACGCAGGGCAGCGCCCCATAGTGGTTCGAGTTCGCGGTTGCTGAAGCGAATGGCAACAGAGTTCCCACCGGCGAGAATCGCCTCTGCGAGGAATGCCCAGAGAACGATGTGGCGGGAGTCGGCACGTACTTCGTGATTCGACTTGGACTCGGTCCCCATGCCGAGAACCTACGTATGTGAGCCACTCGCGTCCTCAGTTGTCTTCGGCTGAGCCTCCGGTGGCATAGTGATGGTTGACGCCAACCGCCGGCCAAAGGAGGATCGTTGCCTCGGATCGAAGGATCGGTTGAGGTGGCTGCGCCGAGGGAAGTCGTTTGGGAGTTCATGTCCGATCCGACCAACCATGTTGGGCTAGGAGGCTTTCTCTCTGACGTCGTCAAACAGGGCACGGGTGAATGGGGGGAGGGGTCCGTCTTCCGGGAAAGGAGCGGCCCAGGGCCTCTGAAATCCTGGTCGGAATGGACAGTGGTCCGATTCGACCCACCGGTTGAGTTGGTTCATCGGTCGGAGGAAGGGTCGCTCACGGCAACTGGAATCTGGAAGTTCAACGAGACTGATCACGGAACGACGGCGGTGACTCAGATAGCCGCCTTTGACGTCGATATCGGCTTCAAGCCGTTGCAACAGCTCGCCGAGGGCTTGTTCACCTGGATGATGCGACGTGAAGCCGATAGAGCGTTACGAGATCTCCGGCAGGTCTTCGACCATTCCAGCCAGTAGATGCACGTGACGGCGTATTGCTCGGTTTCAGCAATGCCGCACCTGGTCTCTCAACCAATCACAGTCCCAGCAGCCCATCCGACGACTCCCCGACGGTGTAGAGCACATCGGCCCTGGTGCTCCTGACCATCTGGCGGCACGTTTCGTATCGAGGAATCACAATGGAGATTGCAACCAACGCCGAGTCGGTTGACGACTCGGTTACGGGGTCCTCGACGAGAAGGACCCAGGGGGCTTTGCTGGTGTGTGGGGTCGTCGCCGGTTTGCTCTATGTCGTCGCCGATGTGGTTTGCGGTCTTCTCTACGAGGGCTACAGCTTTGCGGACCAGCACATCAGCGAATTGGGAGCTGCGGGTGCCCAAACCCGGGCTTTGCTGACCACACTCGTCACGGTCCACCTCGTCCTGGTGGGTGTCTTCGCCGTGGGCGTTTGGAGATCGGCCGGCCGGAGTCGGGCACTGCGGTGGACGGCCGGGCTGTTGATCACGGTGGCCGTTGTCGGCTTGTTGGGCGGGATCTTCGCTCCGATGAATCCTCGGGGTACGGAAGCGGGGTTCGCCGCCACAATGCACCTGGTGTACATAGGCGTCAACGCCCTCATGATCATGGTGGCCATGGGGTTGTCGTCGATGGCGTTTGGGTGGCGATTCCGGGTCTACGCCATCGGATCGGTTCTCATCATGCTGATCTTCGGTGCTTGGGCCGGCAGCTACGCCGAGGAGATAGAGGCGGGTTTGCCCACGCCGGGAGCAGGGGTCATCGAGCGCATCTCGGTCTACGCCTGGTTGCTATGGCTGGTGCTGCTCGCCGCGGCCCTCCGTCGCCGGACCCGACACTCGGGCACACCGCCAACCGCAGGCCATACATAGCCAGCCGAGACGGTGTTGTGACATCCTGAGCAGGTGCGGCCGGCGTAAGCCGGGCGAGCGATCGAGCCCGAAGACAATGCCTCCTCTGTCAATGAAGCGGCTCTGGGACCGTCTCAGCTGAGCGGTTCTCAGCCTGGAGAGGACGATGTCGGAGAGCCTGAGACCGGGCGGCTCGCCGATCCCGATAGATGTCGCCGAGGATGAGGAGGAGGTTGGCACCGACCGCCGCTCCGATGATCACGGTGATGATGGATGGGAACCCTTCGATAGTGTTGTACCCCAGCCAGCCTCCGAGGAGAGCCCCAGCCATCGCCGTCAGCAACCCTCGGGTCTTGGCCGTCGGTGACCACTCTCGGTGCACCCAAGCCCAGTAGACACCCAGACCGATCGGCGTGCTCATGGATAGGACTGAGAGCAACCCGTCGTCGAGAGGGACTCCGGGCATCGCCGTCGAGACGATCAGGACTCCAAGCGACCATCCGCCCAGGCCGAGGACGATCGGGTAGAGGGATCTCAGCGCTGCCCCGGCCGAGGGGCCGAAACTTCCTCGTTTGCGCACCCGGCGACCCATCCAGACGAGTGACACCACCATGAAGACGGCAAAGCCGATGATGATGGCGAGAATTCGCTTGGCGAGCGTCGTTCCCGTCGTTCTGGGGGTGACGGGGGCGCTCTGTGGCCGGTAGAGCGAGTCGTCCACCCCGCCGCTGTCGAAGAAGGTGGTGATCAGTCGGGTTCCCGCCTCCGGCTGGTCGTTCCAGAAGCTCGGCGAGTGCATGAGCCCCGACAGCACCACCTCATGGCCGTTGGGAAGATACGGTAGAAGCTGGGTGGTGGCCAGCTGCGGCGGCGTTGCAGTGTCGAACTCCCCGCCGATCAGGAGAGTCTCCACCTCCGACAGTCGTACCCGGCTGTATTCGCTCTCCTCCCGGGCGGCCGGCCAGGAGTCGATCAACTGTCCGCCTGCCCAGACGAACTCGGTTGCTGCGCGTCCGAGATTGGCACCGTTCACCTGGCCTCCGGAAGAGAAGTAGTCGCGTCCGGCCTGGGCATCGACTCTCGCCCCGGCTGCGAACTGGCCCCAGGTGAACAACCTGGGGTAGAGGACGTCGGCCATCACCGAGGTGAACCACAAGCCGCTCGGATCACCCTCGGCAGCGGACAGCCAGACGTCGAACACGACCGGGGCGGAGGCAAGTCCAGCTTCCGAGGTCGACTGAATCATCATCGTGAACGACATCGTCTCGACGTTGCCCTGCTTGATGGGAAGGAACAGCCAACGCTCGGGCATGTCGGCGGAGATTCGCCCCATCGACGTGGCAAGGTCATCGGTACGCGCCCGGCACGTCTCATCCTCCGAGCAGAGATCGGCGTATCGGCCGATCTGCTCGTCGGTCAGTGTCGGGTCCCAGAGGAAGTTACCCGGCGGATTGACCCCGAACATGACCGACCGGCGGATGCTGTCGGGGTAACGCCAGGCGTAGATCATCGCCGTGCGGGTGCCGGCGCTCTCACTCAGCAGGTTGATGCGGTCGTAGCCCAATGCGACCCGGGCCATCTCCAAATCGTCCACCTGCTGCACCAGCCCGTAGCTGGCCAGGTCGATGCCCTGTCCGGTAAGCCGATCTGCACACGATCTGAAGGCGTCGCCGTACGCTTGGAACGACGGCTCACTGAGGAAGTCTGTGGAATGGGCGAGCGCCGTCTCGACCTCGGGACAGTCGAGCCGCACCGAGCTGTCGATGCCCCTGTAGCCGACGAGGACGACGTCATGATTCTCGGCGTACCGGCTGGCCTCGGGGAAGTCCATGTTGCTCTGACCCGGGCCACCTTGGAGCCGGAAGATCGGCTCTCCCGGATGCTCGGATCTGGCGAGGATGCGACTCACCGGTAGCGCGATCAGCTGCGACCCCGGATCGGCCCCATTCTCGGGAACCACGAACGTTCCGCAATCGGCGGTGACGGCACCTTCCTCCGTTTCATAGTCACAAGGCTCGAGGATCAGGTCGCCGGCACGGGCGCCACGTGGGACCTCCACCAAGTCCTCCGGAGCGAATGCCAGATAGCCGAGCCCTGCCACGAGCACAGTGATGAGGGCCAAAGCCGTAAGCCGTCCCGGACCAACCAGGCGGCCCCGGGTCGTCATGCCTTCACTCACGATCGCCCTTTCCAGGGACTGCTCGCCGGTGGTGATGTCACCCACTTCGACCTGATCCTCATGACCGGTGCAGAGATCACTTCATCCCTTCCTCATCCTGACACCGGCAGCTCAACTCCCGGCTCGTGTGCGAAGCTCGTATCTGCGCCCGGTCGCTCATCATCAGTCCGGTCGGTCCCGTCCCAGGCGATGGAACGGAGGATGAGAGCCAGATTGGCGGTGATGGCCGCACCGATGATGGCGGTCAAGGGCGCCATCATCCCGGTTGTGGCGTGGAGCCCCATCCAGGCCCCGACAAGGCCACCCAGGAGACTCAGCCCCAGTCCACTCATCCGCAGCGAGGTCGGAGCGTCCCACCTGATCCAGGCCCAGTAAATTCCCGCCGCTATCGGAAGTCCCATGGAAATCGTCATGACCCATGGGTTGGTGACCGGTACGGAGGGCCAGAAGGTCATCATGACCAGCCATGCCAAGAACCATCCTCCGAGACCCATGACCAGGGGCACGACGATTGCACGCAGGAGGGTGCCGGCCAAGGGCCGAAAACCGCCTCTTCTCCGAACATGGAAAGGCATCCAAACCAGCGCCCCCAGCATGAGGAGTATCAAGCCGGCCATCGTTCCGACCAGAGTCTTGGCTACCGACGAATGCGTCGTTTGCGGCGCGAAGTCGACCGCCTGGTGGACGTAAGCCGATTCGTCCACCTCGCCGGTGTCGTAGAAGTGGTCTATCAGCCTGTCGGCTGCCTCGGGTTGGTATGTCCAGAAGTCGATGGTGTGCCCGAAGTCGTCCAATACCACCTGGTGACCGTTGCTCAAGTGTGGCAGGAGCTGGTCGGTGGCGTTCACCGGTGGTGTGGTGAAGTCGAGCGGGCCACCGACGAGCAAGGTCTCGACGTCCGAGGGCTGGACTTGCTGGTATTGAATGTTGTCGGGAGCAGCCGGCCAGGCATCGATCAGCCCACCCCCGACCCACATGAGGTCGGTGGCCAAGTTGCCCAGAATCGACCCCGGGTCGCCTCCTGACCCGTAGTATTCCTCGGCGTACGGGGCATCGATGATCCCGGTGGCCGCCTGCTCTCCCCACGCCTTGTCGGGGAAGATGATGAAGGCGGCATTGAGGAGCCACAAGCCGCTGGCGTCGCCTTCAGCAGCCGAAAGCCAGGAGTCGAGCACCATGGGGCCACTCAAGAGGCCGGCCTCTGACGTGGTCTCCATCAGGCCGTAGAAGGACCCGACCTTCACACTCTTGTCGTTGATCGCAAGAGAGAGCCACCGGTCCGGCATGTCGGCGGAAACCCCGCGCATCGTCGCTTCGAGATCGTCGGTGCGCCGGCTGCACGCTTCGTCCTGGGCGCACAGTTCGGCGTAATACCGGAGCTGGTCATCGGTTGTCTCCGGATACCAGAGGTAGTTGCCGGGAGGGTTGGCTCCGATCATCACCGAACGGTGAACGCTCTCCGGGTGCCGCCAGGCGTAGATCATCGCCGTGCGGGTGCCGGCGCTCTCACTGAGCAGGTTGATGCGGTCGTAGCCGAGGGCGACTCGAACCGCCTCCATGTCCTCGACTCGTTGCGTGAGCGTGTACCCGTCGAGGTCGACACCCTCCTCGTCGAGACGCTGCGCACAGGAGACATAACCTGCGGCGATTCGCTGCGTCGACTCGTCACCGACAAGGTCTGTGGATGCCTTCACCGCTGCCGACACCTCCGGGCACGCCAACACCGAGGAGCCCTCAACGCCGCGGTAACCAACCATGACCACATCCCGGCTGCCAGTGAAACGACGGGCGTCAGCAGCGTCATCGAATTCGTTGGGGACACCGGGTCCGCCCTGAAAGTAGAAGATCGGCTCTGAAGAGTCTGGATTGGCAGCCAGAACCCGAGTCACCGGCAATGCGATCAGCCGTGACTCCGGATCGGCCGGGTTCTCCGGCACGACGATGGTGGCGCATTCGGCCGGTTGTCCGCCGTATTCACA
>CAZSOF010000144.1:0-1760 GCA_964607685.1 uncultured Acidimicrobiaceae bacterium
AGCCGGGGACAATGCTGGAGCAGGTCCACCACTCCGGTGGCCGCCTCGGTCACCTGCTCGAAGTTGTCCAGCACCAGGATCATCTCCTTGTCCCGAAGCCGGGTCTCCAGCACTCGAAGCGGGGTATCGCTGCCGCCGGCCGGAAGATCCAACGCTCGTACTACGGCCTCGAAAGCGGCTTCCGGGTTACGTTCCGGCGACAGATCCACGAACATCGCCCCTTCCTGGAACCGATCCATTGTCTCGGCCGCCACCTGCAGACCCAGCCGGGTCTTACCTGCTCCCCCGGGCCCGACGACGGTGAGGAGACGGGTGGTGGGAGAGAGGAGCATGGTCTGCAGCGTGTTGATCTCGCCACGTCGTCCCAGGAACTCGGTGGTCTGCAACGGCAGGTTGTTGGGAGTCGAATCGAGGGTTAGTGGTGGGGGGAATTCGCTGGTGATGTCCCCGTGCACCAATTGATAGAGATGCTCGGGGAGGGTGAGATCCCTCAATCGGTGCATACCCAGGTCACGGAGCGTGGCTCCGGGCGGGAGGTCGGCACCCGAGAGGTCGGCGACCGTCCCGGAGACCAGGACCTGCCCGCCATGTCCGGCCGCCATGATCCTCGCCGTCCGGTTCATCACCGGTCCGAAATAGTCTCCGCCCGCCTGCTCGACATTGCCGGCGTGGACACCGATCCTGATTCGCAAAGGGGTGCCCATGTCGTGACCGACGCCGGCCATGGCACGCTGCGCATTCAGCGAGGCGTTGAGTGCGTCGGCGGGCGACCCGAACACGGCGACCATGCCATCCCCGGTGGTCTTTACGACTTCGCCACGGCTGGAGGTCACCGACTCGGTGAGGACCGCATAGTGACGGTCGAGCGCGGCACCCATCTCGTCGGGGTGCTCCTCCCATAGCCTTGTGCTCGACTCGATGTCAGTGAACATGAAGGCCTGCATCGCCAGTGAATATAGGTCTGGTTCGGGCGTCGGGTGGTCGCTCGGCCAGTCGCTCCCCGTAACTGGCTCGACTGCGCTGCGCGACGTCACGGTTTCCGCAACCGTCCAGCCGAGCCCAGGAGACGCCAACTTGCCGACGAGTCGCTTGCCTCTACTGTTGCCGGGCCGTCAGTTCGGCCCTTCTGGGACGCCTGCGAGTCTCAGAGCCTGCAGGTACTTGTCCAGATAGCCGGGGTCGGTGTAGAGATGATGGGTGCGAACGAAGTCGACTGAGAAGTCGGGACGCTCCTGCAACATCTCCTGCATCCGGCTTGCCGCCTCCTCCGCCCGACCAAGCACGCCCAGCGAGGCCAGCAGGGCCGCGTAGCGGGACCACTGGAATTGTGGCTGCTGCAACGCCCTTCTCGCCAGCCTCTCCGCCTCCGACGCCTGACCCATCATCAGGTTGACCTCGGCCAGACGCACCAGAAAGGACCCCATGCTGGCGTCCCGGGGGCTGAGCCGTATGGCCAGCTCCAGATGCGGCTTCGCCTCCTCGGCATGACCGGAGAACAGCAGGGCCGCGCCCAGGCTGTAGTGGGCCAGCGCGTAGCTCGGGTTTAGCTCCAGCGCACTCTCCAGCTCGAGCACGGCGGCGTCATGCTCCCCGCGCAGATAGTGGATCCTGCCGAGTGTCCCGTGGGCGCTCGGATCATCGGGGTCGAGAGCCACTGCTCGGCGTGCCGGTGCGAGCGCCCGATTGCGATCGGTCTCCCTGGAGGAACTGAACCCGTACACCACTTCGTGGTAGTAGGTCTCGGCCAGTCCGGAGTATGC
>CAZSOF010000144.1:1860-6624 GCA_964607685.1 uncultured Acidimicrobiaceae bacterium
GTGGTGCCATCGATGAGCTCGGCGGTGACTCTCACCTCGCCATTCGAGCGGCGCACGCTGCCTTCGAGCACGTAACGCACACCCAGGTCGGCTGCGACCCGGCTGGCGTCGACGTTCCGATCCCGGTAGGTGAAGCTCGTGCTTCTAGCGATGATGAAGAACCATCGGACCCTCGAGAGCGCGGTGATGATCTCCTCGGTGATCCCGTCGACGAAGTAGTCCTGATCGAGATCGCCGCTCCGATTGACGAACGGCAACACAACAATCGAAGGCCTCTGCGGCCGACGCTCGCCACGCATCCAAGGCGACTTCCCCAACCCCGGAGCTAGCAGGCGGTAAACCGTCACCGGAGTCGACATGTTCTTCAGCATCTGAGGTCCGAGGTCCTCGAACTCCGCCCCTACCTTTCCGTGGACCTGTCGGTACCCGTCCTCGGTGATGAGGATGCCGCCGCTGTCGGCCAGCGCTTCGAGACGGGCGGCGAGATTCACACCGTCGCCGAATACGTCCTCGTCGTCGATGATGATGTCGCCGAGTGCGATGCCAATGCGGAAACTGAATCGCTCGTCGTCGGGCTGATCCTTCTCGTGTTGGGCGACACCGGCCTGCCACGCCAGGGCACACTCGCTGGCATCAACCACGCTGGAGAACTCACAGAGGAACCCGTCGCCAAGGGTCTTGACGATGCGCCCCCGGTGGTCAGCGACCAGAGGCTCGATCAAGTTCTTGCGAAGCTCCACCAATCTGTCATGAGTGGCGTTCTCGTCGAGAGCCACCAGACGACTGAACCCCACCAGGTCGGCCTGCAATATCGCCGCTAATCGTCGCTTCACCGTGATCTCTGGTCCGTGGTCGGCCGGATCCTATTTGGCCATTGAGACGATCGAGCCCAGGCGACCACAGGGGAGGCGGGCGGTTGCACGCTGTCCACCCCTTGGCCCGACTGCGCCGCATGAGGTCACGGTTTCCGCAAGTTGTGCAGCCCAGTCCAGGCAGCCCCAACCAAAAGGCCGATGCCGCCGCTCACCGCCAGTCGACAGCGTGGACCTCCACTTCATCCGTGATCCCCTTCAGCTCCACCCTCCTCGACGACATTTGATAGGGAAGAACCCCGGCGCCCTCCACCACATCCGCCGAGATCAGGATCTCCTCGGGACCCGCCACTCCCCCGATTCTGGCAGCGACATGAACGCCACCTCCCGAATAGTCGTCCATCTGGCGTGTTGCCTCGGTGAGATGCATCCCGATGCGTATCCGCGGGGCGAAGCCATGTTCATGCCGGTGTGAGTCCAGCTTCCGCTGAATGCTCACGGCGCTCTCCACGGCCGATCGCGAATCGTCGAAAGCGACGAAGAAGCCGTCTCCCGTGTGATTCACCTCGACACCACCGTGCCGAGTGAACAACTCGCGAAGCGTCCGATCGTGCCATTTGAGCAGCTCCTCCCAGGCGTCGTCGCCGATGATCCCGATCAGGTCGGTGGAAGTCACGATGTCGGTGAACATGAATACCTTGGTGACCTTTTCTCCGACCTGCTCCCTGGATTTGGGGAGGATGTCCCCAGCGATCTCCTCCACTCGGCGCAGGTCGAGACGGGCCCCCAGACGCTCGAAGGTGGCGCGCGCAGCCTTCAGCTCCAGCTGGGCAGAAACATCGTCTCCCTGTTCGCGATGGGCGGCGCCCAAGAGTGCTCGGGCCCGCGCCGCCTCGTAGGGCATATCCCCATCGCGCCATATCCGGCTGCTCTGTGTGAGAGACTCGATTGCATCGGCCGGACGGCCTTCGTGAAGAGCCAGCCAACCCCGACCCATGAGGGCGTTGGCTCGCCACACCACACCCTCGTAGTTGTCGGCCACTTCCTCGAGCTCGGTTAGAGCCCGGTGTGCGGTGGCCGTGTCGTCTACCGCCAGGGCGATCTCGATCTGCGCCGGCAGCAGGCGGGCCCTGCTGAGGGAGCTCGCCGAGCCCTCTTCCCGGCCGGCGCGTCTGGCCAGGGCACTGGAGATCGACTTGGCCGCCGACTCGACATCCCCTCGATTCATCTCCAGCAATGAGATTCCCGGCTGCGAGCTCCAGCCGTACTCGTGAGCGCGAGCGAAGGCTTGCTCGGCGGCGTCGAGGTCTCCCATGCGGCGACGGATCTCACCGATCTCATTGTGGGCGAAGCCCACGCCCTCCAGCAGCCGGAAGCGCTCCAACTCGACACACGCCCGCCGTGCCACCTGTTCCGCCTCGCCCCAGGAGCCGTTGTGTCGCTTCAACTCGGCCCTGTGCACCTGACAGATTCCTGTGTAGCCACCGACGGCGTTGGCGGCCATCCAACGCTCCGCTGCGTCGGTCCATTCGCCGGCCCGGCGATAGTCACCCAGGAGACTGCAGGTGGCGATGGTGTTGCAGTAGACGTCGCTGGTCGCCCTGAGGTCACCACCCTCCGACATGGCGATGACGGTGGCCTCGTCCACCAAGGCCACACCTTCCCTCCACCGTCCCAACTGCACCAACGCGATGCCCTTGAAGCTCATGGCCAATGACTGCACATCGGGCACCCCCAGCTCTCCGGCAAGGCGAATCGCCTCGTCTGCGAGCTCCAAAGCTGCAGGCAGGTCGGCCTCGTGGAACAGAGCCGAGCCAACCTGCATCATCTTCAGCCATGCATGGCCGATCGAGGGTGGTCTGCCCTCGAGGAGATGCCCCACCCGGGTCATCCACCCACGGGCGACCGAGAAGGCCTGGCGACGAATTGCGAAGTAGGACAGCAGGGCACCGATGGAGGCAGCCTCGGAGATGCGGTCGTCGTTGACAAAGCCGGAGTAGGCGCGCTCCAGGGCCTCAACCGAATTGTCCGTCTGGCCTGTCCACCAATAGGCATCACCGAGCAACACGAGATCGTCGGGTGACAATCCCGACTCCCTGTCGCTTTCGGATAGGGCCGTGAGGGCGGCATCCCAGTCGTGTCGCTGGATCGCATCTCTGCCTGCTGTCACGTTGTTGCTCACAGAACCACCTCGAGACTCATTCTGACCATAGGCGCCGCCGGCGCGTTGACATTCGGACCGCGCCAGGTACATGGTGACCTGGCCGCGGCCAGCGCAGCGCGCTACAAATGACTCATGGTGTCAACCCCGACAACCGCTGAAGGCCTCGACCCTGAGCACGTGGAGCTGATCGAGCGTGTCCCCGGGTCCCAGACCCCGGTCCATCTCATCTATGTGGAGACATGGGACGGGCTGTATGCCCCGATCGGGCTGCGTCTCCCGCAGGGAGCCGGCCCTTTCCCGGTGGTCGTGCTGGCATCCGGCAACGGCGGTGGGGGTATGAGCTGGATCAGAAAGGCGGTCCGCGATCGGGGCTACATCATGGAGCGGTTGCTCGCCGCGGGATACGCCTGTGCCTGGATTCGATACCGGACCGAGGTCGAACTTGGCTACAACCTGGGGGGCGACCTCGTTCGGGACACCCGCCAGGGTATGGAGTTGTTCAATCGGTCACCGCTCGAATACGAAGACGAGATCGCAATCATCCAATACCTCGAGACCCGCCCCGACATCGATGCCGGGCGGGTGGGAATGATCGGGCTGAGCCACGGTGGGGAGATGGTCTTCAAGATCACATCCGAGTACGACGGGGTGACAGCGGCGGTGGCCAGCGAACCTGCTGCTCACGAGTTTCTCGCCTTGCGGCCCGATGAGACCGCCCCGATGAACACCGAGACGGGGTTGCGGAACATCGAGAACATGCAGATGGCAGCCACCGGGAAGGTGCGGGCCCGGATCGTCACTGAGGTGGCAATGGAGCGCATCGGACGTGTAAAGACCCCGATTCTGGTGATGGGTCGGAAGACGGACCATCTCCAGGGGATATTCCGGGCCTCCTACGAGCTCCTCCTCGAGGCCGGAAAGGACGTGGAGTGGGTCACTTACGATCACCCCCTCCATGGCTACGTCTTCCCAAGGCGGGGCCCTGAAGGAGACTACGAAGTCGACGAGACGCAGGAGGCTGCGATCGACTTCGTCATCGCCTATCTGGACAGATACCTCAAAGACTGACTACTCCACCGCGGTGAGCGCGTCGGCGAGAGGGGCCACCATGGAGACGTCGTTGGGACTGCCCATGGTGAAGACCACGACGTCCACCCCGTTGTCCAGGTGCTCAGCGGCCTGGTCGGCGATCTCGGCGACATCATCATCCTTCGAGTAGCGGATGTGGACCGAGCAATCGATCTCAGCAGAGTCCCTGCCCACCGTGCGGCAATGGTCTTCGAGCACCTCGCGCAACTCGCTCCAATCCTCCGTGCTGACGATGAGGGCGTCCCACATCTGCGCCCATCGCGCCACAGACCGCAGAGTCCTCTTCCGCCCGGTGCCACCGATCACGATCGGCGGGTGTGGCTCCTGCAACGCCTTGGGCTCGCAGCGAGCCGCTCTCAGCTGGTAGTACCGGCCGGCAAAAGTGGTCACCTCCTTGGTGAGAAGACTCACGACCACCTCGAGACCCTCGTCGAAGCGATCCATTCTCTGCTTCAGGGTTCCCAGCTCGATGCCATGGGCCTCGGCCTCGGCCTCGAACCACCCCGCTCCCAGGCCCAGGTAGCTGCGGCCGCCGGAGACGAGATCGAGCGAGACGGCCATGCTGGCCGTGATCGACGGATGACGGAAGTGCATCCCGTTCACCATGGTGCCGATCTTGATTCGCTCCGTCTCGCGGGCCAGGGCGCTCAAGGTCACCCATCCGTCGAGTGACGTCCCGTGAGGGTCGCCACGCAGCGG
>CAZSOF010000145.1:0-6616 GCA_964607685.1 uncultured Acidimicrobiaceae bacterium
TCGGCGCCAGCGAGGTTCACTGGGACAAGCGACCGGCGGACGCCGACTACGTGATCCTCTCGGACCCCGAAGGCAACCGATTCTGCGTCATTGATGCGAGCACTTGAGGCACAACTTGGTCGTGGTGGCCGGCTGTGGAATATCAAATCGAATCCGGGAAGATCGGTGACCGGTGTTGCCCCGCTATTGCCTTGGGCTTCTTGACTTCCTTACCGTAACTTACGTTATGAACACGATTCAGAGAGCGGTGAGCTCGCTGGAGCCTTGTCTTCACCGGTCTCTATTTGCGCACAGAGTGTCTTACTGGCGATCCTTCTACACGCGGGCTCAAACACCTCTTCCAACATCGTCTACACCTTGTTCCCCGAGGCCCCACTCTCCGGCCCGATGGAACTGGTCTATGCCGTCAACATCGCGCTGACGGCCATCCTCGGCACGGTCATGTTGGTCGACAGAAGCGGTGGTCTCCGGTCGATGACGATGGCATCGAGGCTCACCGAGGGAGTAACCAACCACCAAGCACCTGCATGAGTTTTGACGCCCCGACGGATGAGCAGCAAGGTCGGCCTCCGGACGTTCGGAGCCGTTTGGCGAGCGAAAACGACTCACTGGGAGATTCGTACCAGGATCGCCGGCGGTCGGGGTCACCGCCGTGTCCGGCTCGGCCCCCTTTTACCGGTGACCTTCGCCTCTACCCGGACCAGGAGTGTGTTGGTTCGCTGGTGATATGGCTTCTGGAAGGCCGATGGCGATGACGGGCAAGCAGGAAACGTCGACGGTCCTGTCTGCGACCACGCCCATCGTTCCTCGGCAGCGCCATTTGTACGCCGACAACATGAAGGTGGTGCTGGTTATCGGGGTGATAGTCGGTCACGTCACGATGGCTTGGACCGGTGTCGGCGAGTGGGTGTTCGATGAGCCTCCCGTAAGGGAACCCCTGCTCAGCGTCTTGATTCTGGTCTCGGTGATCGGAGCCTTGTTCGCCATCCCGCTGTTCTTTCTGATCGCGGGAGCATTCACGCCGGGTTCGCTCGAGCGAAAGGGGCTGGGCAGGTTCTGCATCGACCGGATCGTGAGGCTGGGGCTGCCGATGCTCTTCTTCATAGTCTTTCTCAGCCCGATCGTCGAATACGTCGATCCCGACAACGCCGGCTGGGGCAAGGGTTTCGGCGCGTTCACGGTCCACATCTGGTGGCCACCGGCACCCGGGCCCACCTGGTTCCTCGGGGTGCTGTTGGTCTTCTCGATCGGCTACGCCTTGGTGCGGGTGATCTGGCCGAGGCGAGGCCGCCCGGGAAGGACGCCGCCTCGGCTGTGGTTGCTGGCCACCGTGCCCGCGCTCATTGCGCTGGCGTCGTATGCGGTCAGGCTGGTGGTGCCTCTCGGAGCAGAGGTATGGCGGCTGGCGCTGGGGCAGTCGCCGGCATGGCTGGCCGGCTTCGTCCTCGGGGTTCTCGGGGCGGAACGCGGGTGGTACCACCCGATCGATCGATGGATCGGACGCATCATGCGGCGGGTGGCGTGGACCACGGTCGCATTCTTCGTCCTCTTCATCGGCACCGGCATGGCATTGGAGGTCGACATCAACGACTTCGCCGGCGGAGGCACCTGGCAGTCCCTGGTGACGGCCGGGGTCGAGGGAGTGCTGGTCGTGACGATGTCCTTCTGGCTTCTCGACATGTTCCAGCGCCGCCTCGATCACCAGGGGCGGCTAGCCCGGGAGATGAGCCGGTCGGCATACATGGCGTTCGTTCTCCATCAGGTCATCCTCGTGGGACTGGTTCTCGCCACCCACTACACGGACTGGCCACCAGAGATCGAGTATGCCGCAGTCGCTGTGCTCGGTGTCGCCGGAAGCTTCGGGCTCGCATCCATCCTTTTGAAACTGCCGGGCGTGTCGCGAGTCCTCTGATCGAGGAAGGAGGCTGCGATCGGCATCGTGCCTGATGACCAGAGCGCCAACGAAGGGAACGGGCGAACGATCGGCTGGCCTTGGGTGCTTCTGCTTTCGGCATCCTGCTCGTGGGGTTCTCATCGGGGAGATGGCTGGACTGGTGCCGGCGGAGAGCAGGTCGGCCGGGATGGGTAGGGATGAGTTGGCTCCCTTGAGCGGCGGAAGAGTCCCTGTCGGGCAATTGTTCGTCGTCTGAGGCGAAGACCTTGGGTCAGTGTGCGAACTGCAGGCTCCGCCGAGTCGTCAGTCGCGACCCGACCTTTCCATGTTTTGACGTCGCAGGATCGGGTTGAGCGCTCCTAGACGTCGGGCCCGGGAAGTATCTCTTCGATGGGTACGTTCCGCTCGGCGAATCCGGCGGTCAATGCAGCCGCCCCGTACAGAGTCACAGAGTTCAAGTAGAGGACGAGCAGCACCCCGATCGGCATGGCCAGGGCTCCGTACTGAGGTTTGTCAACCGATAGGTCAACGATGAGCGCCATCGGGATCCTGAGCAGCTGGATGACGAGCCCACCGGAGGCTGCTCCGAGGATCAGTGCCTTTTTGGGCGGTCGGATGCCTCCCATGCGGCTGAGCATCAGGTGAACGACCAGGTAGTCGGTCCCGAGGACGAACAGCGCCGCGAGCAACCTCACCAGATAACGATCAGACGTGCTCTCGATCCCGACACCATCCATCACCCTGTCGGCGAAGTTCAGTACCAATGTGCCGCCCACGAGTGAGAAAGCGATAAGCGGCCCGATTGCCAGTAGCCAGCTGAGCAGTCGGAGGCGCTTGATGACGTAGTTGCGGGGATCGGGAGAAGCGCCATAGATCTCGTGGATCGAGCCGTTGGCGGCCACCATGGCACCGCTTCCGGCGTAGAGCATGACCAACAAACCGACTAGCGAGGCTGCTTGCCCGACCGATCTCAGCTGGGCAGGGTCGATCCCCTCCTCGCCAAGCAGGCCAGGGAATGCCTCTGAGATTGCCTGGGTGAGATAGCTGGCAATCCGGTCGGCATCGAGAATTGCGGTGATGCCGTATCCCAGCGCGATCAGGGAGAACATGGCGAGGAAGAGGTAGTAGGTGGTTCCCGCCGCGAGCAGCGCCGCCCTGGCGTGGTTGAACCTCGTCATCGCCCGGTATCCGACACCGGCAGCCGTGCTGAGCGCCTTGTCCGAGTCGTCCAGCTTCCGCATGACGTCCGGCGCCACCTTGGGCGGCGGGTCGATGGCATTCCCGGGGATAGGCGGCAACGCCGCAACACCCATCATGACATCTTGAGACGAGGGCAGGCCGCTCGACATCCAGTACTAGGCGTTGGCCTCGAGTAGAAGGTCGCGACCAAGGAGATCGTGACCACCACTCGCATCACCGACAATCTCGAAACCATGCTTGCAGTCCTGCGAAGCTGTCCGAGCTTCAGCAGCGGACGAAATCACCAAATCACACTCTCATTCTCCAAACCTCACCGACGGCGATGTGCTCTTCTCGGCCAGCCGGATGGCGAAGCACCAGACCGCCATCGAATCTCGAGTCCTGCCGGTGACCCACAAGAGGACCCGGTCCTCAGTCCGCAGCTCGGACAGCGGCTGGGCGCTTGGAGCCACGCATCATGGAAGCGCCCAAGGTCATGAGGATCAAAGCGGCTGCGACATATGCCGAGATGGAGACCAGCGAGTTGTCGGCCTGTTCGATGCCGATGCCCACGAAAGCCCAAACCAGGACCAGAGAGTAGGCAGCGTCACCCCTACTCCAACTGGCGGCGGTGGCAAGCCCTACCCCACCCGCGAGCAGGATCAACGTCCAGGCTTCGGGTGGCAAGAACCAGTCGTTGCCGTTGATGAAGAACAGGAGTTGAGCTGTGTTGGCGATGGTGGCGACCGTGATCCAGCCCAGGTAGGTGCTGAAGGGCACGTGCACAGCCCAACGCTCTCCGCTGGAGACATCGGACCGGCCCACATCCAACCGCAAGTAGATCAGGATCAGACTGAAGAGGATCGTCAACATGGCAAAGAGAGTCAGCGAGAAGACCTCGTAGTGCCAAAGGAACAACCAAGTGACATTGGCAATGCAGCTCAGAACGTAGAGGTATCCGATTCGACGCAGCCGCGAATTCTCACGCTGAGCAGAAGACGCCTGATATATCGAGTAGGCGATCATTCCCAGATAGATGAGAGACCAGATGGAGAAGACATATCCGGCCGGAACGAAGAGGATGTCGAACCTGTCGGAGATCTCTCCGGTGTTCAGACCATTCAGGGGCAGAGCATTGGCCAAAACATTCACTGTGATCATTGCGATCGTCGCTACGACCACCAGCATCTGGCGGACCACGTCCCTGTTCATACTCGACACCTCCACGGCAACCAACGTCTCGGCCGGTTCGGACGACGGTGAAAGCGATCGACGTTAGTGGTGCGACATGGCCCGACAAATCCGCCGATTCGCAGCATGGAGGACTTCCTCGGCCGTGATCACCGCAAGCAAGCACCCAGAGGGCCGAAACGAGTGGAAGCCTTGCGCTCCTCCCCGCCGAAACAGGCTGGGACTCCGAGGTTGAGTCTGTCGGACGGCGATAGTGGTGCTTCCATCCTTCTCATCCGGCTTGATGGGGTCTCGGGTTGACGTTCATGTCGAATCCCTGATGACAGCAAAGAGCTCCCACCTCCAGGCGACGCCTTTCATCGTGTGCGTACCGCGCTCTTCGAATTCGAATGGGCCACTGGCCACGAGATCCTTGACCGTCCTCGAGACCAAGGGGAACTGATCAGGCTCAATGCCGGCGGCTGAGTCGGAGCCGAGGTCAATGCTGCTCACAGGTCGTGAGAGACCTGATGGCGTCTGCATTCCAGCTCATGCCCGAGACGCCCGAGTTGGCGTGGTTGGCCGGTTTCGGAGGGGTGATGGGCGGCCGGGGGAAGGTCTTCTGTTTGCGGCGAGCCATATTCATATACAGGACTCGGCCGCCCAATTCAAGGGTCAGACGGCTCTGGCGGCGGGCCCTTTGTTGCTTTATTGGATACTCCAGTCGGGTTCAGTCGCCCGAAAGGAAACTCGCGGCGGAGAGTGAGTTGGTCGACCAGCTCAATCGTCGTGAAACGAAAGGTTGAGTGACCGTGTCCGGTTGCCTGGTAGCAGCGGGGGTGCGTGTCCTGCGGGACGTGTGTCTCGTGGAAACGGCATGTCGTGGTGGGGGTCACGCATGGCGGCGGAGTGCTCTTGCTCATGTATGAATTGATTGTCTTCCTCCATGTGCTGGCTGCGGTTGTCCTACTCGGAGCGTCGCTGCTGGCCACTCCTGCGGTCAATGTTTGGATTCGCAGAGCGAGCACGGCGACCGAGTTGCGCCGATGGCTGTCCGCCGGTCGGCCTCTGGCTTGGATCAATCCCGTTGCGTCGCTGACGATCCTCGCATCCGGTGTCTACCTTGCTTCGGTAGGCCAATGGTGGGGGGCACCCTGGGTATGGACAGCTTTGGTCATGTGGATGGCGAACCTCGTCTTGGCGATCACCGTGACGGGGCCCACGTTGGAGAACATCGCCAGGGCGATCTTCGCCTCCGACTCGAGATTCGTATCCCCTCAAGTCGATACCATGCGCAACTCGCAGCTCTGGTGGTTCACATCCGATGTCATGGCCGCCAACGATGTCGCCATCCTGTTTCTCATGGTCACCAAGCCTGGCCTGGTCTCTTCGATCATCGTGGTCCTGGGAGCCAATGCCGTCGGCATCGTCCTCAGGGGTCTTGCCGACAGGATGAGCCTCTCGCGGAGAAGGATCGTGACCGATGCCCGATGAGGAGTCCTCCACCAGACGCCAGATGGTTCCCTCATCGGAGCCCCGCTCGAAATGGGATCGGTGCGAATCAGATATCAGACCCGAACTCGAGGATCAGAGATCCATCGCCGACGTCCTCGACTGTTTCCCCCTGCCCTCCGACTCGCGCCAGGTGTTGTGGTGGCCACCCGACGTCTTTGCTCTAACGGCGCGACTCTTGCTCGAAACCGAGGGCTACCGGTTCGTGGTGTCTCCTCCTCAAGATCAGGAATGGCCACCGGAACCGGCTTGGGCCCACAGATTGGTGCACGCCGCGGCACAGTGGGTGGAAGCGATCAACAACCCCGATTCGGCCCTGCCACACCATCTGACCGAAACATGGGACCACATCTGGAATGCGCGTCAGGTCTGGCTCGACGAGTTGACGAGAGGAGAACGGTGGGACTTGAGTTCTGCGCTACTCACACTGCACGCACTGGCCGACCAAGCCGCCGCAGGGCTTGGCAGTGAACTGGACCCTTTCTCGCCGACTTTCGAAGGGCGCGCGTGGAGGAGGCTCACCAGCGCCGGCACCCTGTCTCACTTCCCGCCCTGGGTGGCACGGGTGCTCCCCAAGACCCATTTGGGGCCAGGCGGCATCAATCTGCGGTCCCTCTCCCGATATCTGGCAGTTCATACGGGCCGGATAGACGTATCGTGGACCCGTCTCCCCCTTGGAGACCTGGACGCCAGGGATAGGAGCGGCACCAGCTACAACCTCCTTCTGCTTCCCTGGCCGCTGGAGACCAAGGACTCCGATTTCCACGCAGGTCGGGGGCCACTTCGAGAGATGCCTCAGCATTTCGGATTCTTCGAATACCAGCCCGAACGAGATTTCGACTTCTCGTACGCGGAGTCGGC
>CAZSOF010000146.1:0-6552 GCA_964607685.1 uncultured Acidimicrobiaceae bacterium
TTGTCGTCGTATCGGTAGGGAACCGCGGAGAGTCTCCGCGGTCGACGCTCACGCTCTTTGTCGTCGAGATCGTCCCATTCCGAGGTGTATTCGATCCCGACCGCCACCAGTCGAGTCCCATCGGGAGACCACTCGATGGCTTCCGCTCCGTGATCGAAGTCGGTGATCGTCCACGCTTCGCCACCTTCGACCGGGATCACCGTCACCTGAGCCGGCTCGTCGACCCTGCTGCGCAGGAAGGCGAGACGGGAACCGTCTGGTGACCAGCGGGGGGCAGTGTCCCCCGGGCCGGAAGTGAACGCCCGATCGCCGATCCATATCACCTCGTCATATCGATCGTCCTCCAGGTTGGGCGTCGACACCACGAATGCGATCCGGGTGCCGTCGGGGGAGAGTCGAGGATCGGAGGGTGTGTGAAGGGAGCTGAGATCGTTCGGTTTCATGTCGGGACGATAAGCCGGGGTGGGGGCATCCGATCCTCATATTGAGTACACGGGTGCGGGGCCCAAACGCGGAGAGAAGGCTACGACATGGATTATTTCAGCCTGGCTTCGAGACCGTCGAGGATGATCTCCAGCCCGAAGAGATACTCGTTCTCCCATCGGCACTCGATGAGCAGAGGGGCAAGCCGGGCAACGTTGGGGAACTCCCGCGTCAAGATCGGCAGCTGATCCTCGAGAGCGCTGTAGTCCTTGTCGTGGGCTCCGGCTCCGGTGGTCGACTGAAAGGCGTAGCCCATGGTGTGGGAGGCCAGCATCTGCCAAGCGTGATGGGCGTCCTCGTCGTTGAACCCCGCATCATGCAGGATCTGGAGAACATGATCCATGAATCTCAGGGCACCAGGTCCGAAGTTGCCTCGGGTCATGAGGAGGAAGACGACCCAGGGATGGGCTCCGAACACGGTCATCGCACTCCGTCCCATGACACGTGCCTGCTCCTTCCACCCCAGTGACTCATCGGCGATGGTGATCTCTCCGAACACCCGGTCGATCATCCCGTCATAGATGTCGTCTTTGTTGTCGACGTGGTTGTAGAGGGACATCGCCTCCACTCCGAGCTGGGCACCCAGCTTGCGCATCGACATGTCCTCGACACCGTGCTCATCGGCGTAGACAATGGCGGTCTCGATGATCCGGTCCCGGGTGAGGGGTCGACGTGCCGTGGTGGTCATACCGACATCGTAAGTCGTGTGTTTCTTCATTTCAGGTCTTGACACGATCCATATTTACGGTGTAAACATATGATGTACATTTACAGTGTACGCATACAGCGTACGTCTTGTCTAGAGGAGAAAAGCAGTGGACATAGGACCCGAGGCGCTGGCGAGGGGCAGCGCCAGAAGACCATGGAGGACTCTCACCGTATGGCTGGTGCTGCTGGTAGGCGCCGGTGTGTTGTCCACCCAACTGTTGGGCGACGCCCTCACCACCGAAATCACGTTCACCAACGACCCGGAATCGGTGCAGGCGCTCGAGGTCCTGGAAGAGTTGCGCGGGGATGAGACATCCACCGAGTTCGTGGTGGTCGAGTCGGAGACCTCGGTGGCTGCCGAGCCCGAATACATCTCCTACGTCGAGGAGATCCAGACCTCCCTCGCCAACTCGGCAGCGGTGGGCGCCGTCGGCTCCTACTTGACCGAGAGCGGTCCCGTCTCGGAATCGGGGACGACGGCGCTGTTACCGGTCACGTTGAGCGGTTCGGAGGTCGATGAGGTCTCCGCCAACGCGGAGACGGTCGCCGGGCTGGTGGAAGAAATCGAAGCTCCCCAGGGCTTCGAGGCCCTGGTCGCCGGGCCGGCAACCCTCAACAACGAGTTCAACCACATTGCCGAAGAGGATCTGGCCACCGGAGAGGCAATCGGCATCGGCGTGGCGCTCGTGGTGCTGGTGTTCGTCTTCGGGTCGATCGCCGCCGGCGTGGTTCCCATCATCCTCGGTGTGGTATCGATCGCGGTGGCGATGGGTCTGGGAGCTCTCGTCGGGCAGGCCTTCGACCTCAGCTTCTTCATCACCAACATGATCACGATGATCGGGCTGGCCGTGGGCATCGACTACTCGCTGTTCATCGTCTCCCGCTATCGCGAGGAGAGGGCCAAAGGGTTCGAGAAGATCGAGGCCATCGGGCGGGCCGGGGCGACTGCCACCCGTGCGGTCCTGTTCAGCGGACTGACCGTCGTCCTCGCCCTGGTGGGCATGCTCATACTGCCCAACACCTTGTTCCGCAGCCTCGGTCTGGGAGCCATTCTTGTGGTCATCGCTGCTGTAGCTGCGTCCATGACTCTGTTGCCCGCCGTGTTGTCCCTCATGGGAGACCGAATCAATGCACTTCGCGTGAGGCGACGCGGCTCGTTGGAGACCCAGTCCCGGCTGTGGGACCGTGTTACCCGGTTGGTGATGGGGCGTCCCGTCGTGTCGCTGGTCGTCTCGGCCGGGGTCCTGTTGATCGCGGCCTCGAGCTTCATGTCCATCGACACCGGCCTGGCAGGGGTGTCGACGTTGCCGGAGGAGACCGAGTCGGCAAGGGCCTTCACCATCCTCGACGACGAGTTTGCCGGCGGGCTCACGGCCCCTGTTGAGATCGCAGTGGAAGCAGACGACGTCCCCCTGGTCCTCACCGGTCTTCAGGACGCCATTGCCGCAGATGGGGGCTTTGGCCCGGCAACCATCGATACGAGATCCACTGACACCAAGGGAATACTCACGGTCCAGCTTCTCGGCGATGTTGCCTCCGTCGAGTCGATGGATGAGATCCGGCATCTTCGGGAAGACATCGTTCCCGCCGTCGCCGGGGGCTCCACCGTCCTCGTCGGCGGGGAGACCGCCATCACCGTTGACTTCATAGACCAGACCTCCGACTACACGCCCATCGTGTTCGCCGTCGTCCTTGGTCTGTCGTTCATCCTGCTGATGGTGGCTTTCCGTTCGATTGTGATCCCGGGCAAGGCGATTGCCATGAACCTGCTGTCGGTCGGGGCCGCGTACGGTCTCTTGGTCGCCTTCTTCCAGGAGGGGGTGGGGCCAGAGTGGGTCAAGGACATCGCTTCGGCAGTGGGATTCTCACAGGTGGAAACGATCGAGAACTGGCTCCCATTGTTCCTGTTCTCAGTGCTGTTCGGTCTGTCGATGGACTACCACGTCTTCTTGCTGTCGAGGATCAAGGAGCGCTTCGATCAGACCGCTGACAACACCGAGTCGGTGGCCTATGGATTGCGGAGAACAGGTGCGCTGATCACGGGGGCAGCCATCATCATGGTGGCCGTCTTCGCCGGCTTCGCCGCCGGGCGGCTGGTCAGCTTCCAGCAGATGGGATTCGGTCTCGCGATGGCAGTGCTTCTGGACGCCACTATCGTCCGGACCGTGCTGGTCCCGGCTTCGATGAAGCTCCTTGGCACATGGAACTGGTATTTCCCGAGCTGGCTGGCGTGGATTCCCAACATCAGCGTCGAGGGTCATCTCGACGAATCCCCCTCCACAGAACTGGAAGCAGTGCCGGCATGACCGCCGTCATGGACACTGAGAAGGTGCGTGCCCTCTATGACCAGAAGGCACGCACCTGGAAGTGGGCGGCGATCCCCGACGCCTTGTTGGGCATCAACCGGTTGAGGAGGAAGCACTTCTCCGGAGTGACCGGGGATGTCCTCGATGTAGGTTGCGGCACGGGCGAGAACTTCAAGTATCTGTTCGGGGCCGACAACGTAGAAGCTGTCGACCTCTCACCGGAAATGGTTTCCCGGGCACGCGACCGGGCCGGTGCCATCGGTCTGGCTGCAAATGTCGTGGTTGCCGATGCCGCCGCACTCCCTTACGACCACGGGTCCTTTGACTTCGTGATCTCCGCCTTCTCCTCTTGCACGTTCCCGGACTATGTCGCGGCGTTTCAGGAGATGACCCGCGTCACCAGACCCGGTGGGCGCGTCCTGTTGGCGGAGCATGGGCGGTCATCAGTTGGCTGGATATCCCGTCGTCAGGACGCGAGCTTCGACAAGCATTTCCAGACCACCGCCTGCCGCACCAATCGTGATCCTCTCGCCGAATTGACCCAGGCCGGTGTCGGCGTGACATCCCGAGAGGTGAGTCACCTCGGGATGCTGAATCGCTTCGTTATCGACGTCGTCTAACGCCGCTTTGTTGTCTTCTCCACGGGCGGTAGCAGGCTCGGGTTGGATGCCACCCGGGTGACCCGTGGCACCGGGTGGTCGGCGTTCCGGGGTCGCCGGAAGACGACCAAATCGCCAACGTTTGCGCCGGCAACGTGGTCACGCCGGATCCTGACCGAGATCCGCTCGTCGTGGGAGATGTCAACCGTCAGGTAACACCAGTCGAGCGGCTGCGCCCCCGAGGGCGGACGAAAGTCCTTGCCGACAACTAGGCCGGTGTGTCGCTTGGGCATCTCAGCTCCTTCGCTGATATCCCAACACGCCCACCGGTGATTCTAGTGCAGCATGACCCCTGGTGGGAAGGTGTTTATCACTTTTTGTGACTAGTTCTCACTAATAGTGACCGCGCTGTGCCCGCGGGTATCCAGGGGCAATGTGCGTGTCGGGGGTTACCGACCGTTCTGTGAGTAGAAATGGGAGCCATACCGCGGTTTCTACTCACAGAACGGTTTGATTGGGGGGGTCAGGAGTTCGCCGAGGGGAGTGGTTTGCCCGTCTCGACCAGGCTCTTCAATCCGGAGACTATGTAAGGGAAGCCTTCACTGAAGTCGGCGAGTGTCTTCGGCCCGGCGTCGTAGAGCTCGATCTTGAGCTCCACCATCTCGCCGAGATCGGTGACCTCCCAGACTTCTCGAACCGGCCCCTCGGCAGTGAGGTCCTCGTCCCACATCGCATGGAACATGAACTCCAGCCGCTTGGGTGGGTCGATGGAGAGGATGTGACCTTCTGAGGCCACCCTGCCATCGGGATAGGTGTAGTTCATGGCCGCCCCGACTTGCCAGTCGGACTCGACCCGAGTCCCGTAGAAGTACTGGATCGTCTTCTCGGGATTGATGATGGCGTCCCACACGTCCTCGGCCGAGCCGCGGATGAAGGACTTGTAGATGTGGACCGGCTTGTCCATTGTCTGCTCTCCTGTTTCCAGACGAGCCTTGATGCCGGTGATCGCCCCGACCCGCGGCTCGGCGTATCTGCTGATCCAGCGATCGTGAATCAACCTGATGGGGACGGGGTTCAGGTAGTGGAACTTCTGTCGACCCTGCTTGTGAGTCGTTACCAGCTCGGCCTCCTCGAGAATCCGCAGATGGTTCATGACGCCATAGCGGGTCATATCGGGGAGGTGGGCGCACATCTCGCCCAGTGTTTGACCGTCTCGCTCATAGAGGCTATCGAGCAGCAGTCGCCGACTGGGGTCGTTGATCGCCCGGAACACCGCGTCCATGTGGGTACTATATGTGAGTAAATACTCACATGTCAAGGGTGTTGTAGTTTGCGGCTCGAAGGAGGAGGAATGGCAGAGCATCCCAACGCAACTCTGTATCGCAAGGCCATCGACGCCTTTGCCGCGGGGGACCTCGACGCCTTTACCAGCCTGCTTGCTCCCGACATCGTGTGGCACACGATTGGTGGCCCCACCTATCACTCGCTGGACGAGATGATGGAGAGCATGTCCGGGATGGAAACTGGTGAATTCGAAGTCGACATCCATGACGTGGTGGCAAACGACGAGCATGTGGTCGGCCTGGTCGAGGCCCGCGTCAAATATGGGGATCAGGAGTTCGCCTACCGCACAGCGGAGATCGCCCATGTCAAGGATGGGAAGTTCACCGAGCGATGGGCCTTCTCCGACGACACCGAGGCCATCATCGAGTTCTTCCGCCAGTTCGAAGACTGAGAGGACCCGGCGGTGGAACCGTCCTGTGAGGATCTATCACGTCGTCACCCGTGACCGATTGGGATCGAGGTCGCTCAGCCTGCGAATACGTGCACCGTCCACAGCGCCCCGTCAGAGCTTCGACAGGCACCCACGCCCATGTGGGTGTAGTCGTTGAGCATGTTGGAGCTGTGCCCCGAGCTCGATACCAGGGCCTCGAAGATGGAGTCCACTGAGTCACCGTGACCAACGTTCTCGCCGGCCGCATTCCAGGGCGGCACCAGGATGCCGATCTTGGAATGGGCTAGATCGCCCTTGGCGGCCATCTGTTTCGCCCAGGAGCGGGCGTGGGCATCGAGGGAGTTCTCTCGGATCATCGCCGCCAGTCCAGACCCGCTCCGGTATTGGTTGATCAAAGCTGTGAATTCTGATTCGGCGGCCGGCACGCAACCGGCGCCCTCCACGCTTGGAGGAGGAGCCTGGGGAGCGAGAGTGGTGGTGGTTGAGGGGGCGGTCGATTCCGGGATGCTGGTCGTGGTGGTGGTAGCGGTGGTGACTGTGGTGGTCACAGCGGCGGTGATGGCCACCGGGGCCATGGTGGTGGTGGTCGCTGTGGTCGTTGTTGTGGTGGTCGGCGTGATGGTGGTGGTCGTTGTAGAGGTGGATCTGGCGAGCGCCAGCCGGGTAAGAGCGGCTTCCTTTTCGAGAACAGGGCTGGTGTCGTTGCCAAATTCGATGTGTG
>CAZSOF010000147.1:0-6552 GCA_964607685.1 uncultured Acidimicrobiaceae bacterium
GAGACGTGCAACACTGGATGTCTTCAACATAGATTCGACGGCATCGATGAGCACCCACGAGGACCTGCTGAACTCGGCGACCATTCCCTGGGCCATCGCCGACGGCAACGTCACCAGCCTCGCCGAGCTGGGATCTCGGGTCCACGAGGAGCCGACCGCTATCGACGAGACGACCTTCGCTTTCTCGGTCAATCATCCGGTGGCTGGCAGTGAGCGCATCGTTGGCTGGATGCGCTCCCAGCTCGTTCCGCTCATGTCGAGCCGATGAGTCTCTCCAGGCCGGTGTCGAAACCGGAACTACCAACGGGACTGGTTACTTTCGTGATCACCGATATCGAGAGTTCCACTGAGTTGCTGCAGACCCTCGGCGACGATGCCTTCTCCGAGACCATCGAGCAGCACAATCACATTCTCCACCGAAGTCTCAGCGGTGACGGGACGGTTGTCCATGTGACCGGGGACTCGTTCTTCGCCGTCTTCACCGACCCGTTGGCGGCTGTGGTCGCTGCGGCGGAACTGCAGAGGGACCTCGCGGATCAGGACTGGGGCGAGGCACGTCACGTACGAGTTCGATTGGGGATTCACTCTGGCGAAGGTCGGCTTGGTGGCGGTGACTACGTCGGTCTCGACGTGCACCGCGCAGCTCGAATTTCCTCGGCCGCCCACGGAGGTCAGGTGCTGTTGTCCGGAGAAACGGCCCGTCGCGTTGCGGAGCGCCTTCCACCCGAGGTCGGGCTTCGGGAATTAGGCCGTCATCGCCTCAAAGATCTGAGTCAACCTGAGGAGCTCTACCAGCTTCTCATTGACGGTTTGCCGAACGATTTCGCGCCCCTCTCAGCGATAGCCGATCGTCCCGGAAGCCTCCCCTCGATCGAGACCAGCTTCGTAGGCAGGAGCGATGAGATCGACGAGGTCGTCGATCTCATCGGTGCTCGCCGATTGGTGACCCTCACCGGCCCCGGCGGTACCGGCAAGACACGTCTCGCCATCGAGGTTGGTTCGCGGCTGACGGACTCTGTTCCGTTCGGGGCGTTCTTCGTCGATTTGGCGGAGGTCAATAGCGAAGATCTGATCCCGCGGACAGTCCTCACCAGCCTGGAACGCCCTGTGATTGCAGGAGATCCAGAAGTCGAACTGTCCACATACCTGGCCGACAAGGAGCTGCTTCTCATCCTCGACAACTACGAGCAGATCCTGCCCGCGGCGTCGGTCGTGTCAGGACTGCTCGGATCGGCCCCCGGATTGAGGATGATCATCACCTCGAGGGCTCCTCTTCACCTGACAACAGAGCACGAATACCCGCTGCCACCGCTACCCCATCCCTCAGGTGACAACGAGAGCCTCGCAGAGATCGGCGCATACGAGTCGGTGGAGCTTTTTGTGCAGAGAGCCATGGCAAACAACCCGGCCTTCCGTCTCGACGAATCGAACGCCGTGGCGATCAGCCAACTGATCCAAAGCCTTGATGGGCTTCCTCTCGCCATCGAGTTGGCCGCCTCGCGGTCACGTCTCTTCACTCCCGCAGAGATTCTCGATCGACTCTCCAACCGGCTCCTGGCCAACCCGGCGCCTGATGTGCCGGCACGCCAGCAGACCATCACCAATGCCATCGCCTGGAGTTATGACCTGCTGAATCGTCCGGCACAACGGTTCTTGGAGCGGTTCTCGGTGTTCCGGGGAGGCGCCGGCCTCAATGACGTCGAGGCCGTCTGCAATCCAGGCAACAACCTCGAGACGGATTCCCTCGATGCCTTGTCACAACTCGTCGACCACAGTCTGATCGATGCAAAGGCCACATCCGCCGGCACGCGCTATCAGCTGCTCGTTGTGGTCAGAGAGTTTGCTGCGGCTCGACTTGCGAATGGCGATGACGAGAAGCCGACTTGGGACCGTCATCTCGCCACGTTCGCAGACCTGGCACTGCGGGCCGAGCCTCTGCTTCTCACCAGCCACCAAGCCAAGTGGCTCGACATCCTCTCAGTGGAGCATGACAACCTGCGAGCGGCACATGATTGGGCGCTCGGATCGGGAGCGACCGAGACCGCACATGAGCTCGTCGCCAACCTGTGGCGGTTCTGGCAGCGCCGCGGACACTTGCTCGAGGCCGAGAGCCGCATCGAGCAGACACTGGACATGACGGGTGCGTCGCCGGTTTCGAGAGCGCGAGCTCTTGACGCATTGGGTGGAATCCGATACTGGCGAGGCGATTGGGGAGGGGCTCGGGCTCCCTACCTGGAGTCCCTCGAGCTGATGCGGGAGCACGGGGCTCCACTCGACATCGCCCACGCCCTCTACAACGCATCCTTCTCTATCAATGTCACAGGTGACCCGGACATGGCGAAGCAGTACCTCGAGGAGTCACTGGCCATATACCGGGAGAGAGGTGACGACCTGGGGGTCGGACGCGTCTACTGGGGTCTGTGTGATCTCGCCTTTCTCGGTGGGGACCTGACGGGCTGCATCGAACTTGCCCGCAAGGCGGAGTCGATCTTCGAGCATCTGGACGCCCCGTTCGATCTCGGCTGGTCGCGATTCATGATCGGTCACGCCTCGTATGTCGCTGGGGATGCGGGCACCGCACGTGACGCTTTCGATGCTGCCCTACCACTGTTCATCGATGCAGGTGACGTGTCAGCATTCGTTCTCGTCATATACGCCAAAGCAGGGATCCTGGAGCTGGAGGGCCACTCACTCACCGCGGCCCAGCTAGTCGGGGCCATCGAGGTTCTCGTGAAGCAGAGCGGTGCTGGGATCGGCGAGGTGGAGGCCAACAAATACCGTTTTCTCGACAAGCTGCGCGAGAGCAGCGATCCCGACATCCAGGAGGCGTTGGAGCGCGGACGTCTTCTCTCCGTCGACGAGGTAATCGAGCTGGCCATCTCCGTCTGACAAAGACCCGGTGCCTGGTGTGTTTCTCTCCTCGATTGCCGCTGAGTCCTTGCTGGCAGAGATGGGAGTAGCTTTGATCACCTCAGGTATAGAGGAGGCCCGATCATGCTCTCGGATTACCCCATGGGGCCTACGCTTCCGGCAAGCGACATCCCCCGAGCCAGACGCTTTTATCAGGATGTTCTCGGTTTCCGGCCGATTGAGGTCATCGGCGAGACGGGCGAGGTCGTGTACAGCAGTGGTGGTGTCTCATTCTTCGTCTACCCCTCGTCGTCCGCGGGAACCAATCAGGGAACGGCCGCGGCATGGCGGGTCCCCGACCTCCGAGCCATGGTCGACGCACTGAGGGAGAGGGGTGTCGTCTTCGAGGAGTACGACATGGACGAGCTCAAGACCGACGACGCAATCGCGGTGATGCCTGATGGCACGAAGGTCGCGTGGTTCAAAGACAGTGAGGGAAACATCCTGGCCATGGACCAGCTGTCCCGGGAGACCGGCGGCGCGGCCTGAACCCGCCCCAGTCTGCAGCCAACACCGCGACCATCACAGTTCTCGGCATCGGATCCCCGTTCCGGTCTGATAGGGAAACGAGGGTCAGCTGGCTGCGAGGAACCGTGCGACTGTGGCAATGAACTCGTCGGTGTCTTCGAGAAAGGCGTTGTGCGCGCTGTTCTCGAATACCTTCACTTCGGCATTCGGCGTCAGAGATGCATAGAAGTGGGTTGCTTCCGGGGTCGCTTCATCATGACGTCCGCATAGATAGAGAACAGGCACCTCGATATCGGCGAGATCGCTGGCCCGCTCATAGTCCTTGAGAACTCCCGTCGCAGTGAACTCATTCGGCCCCCACATTGCGGTGTAGACCAACTCGCCGAATCCATCCTTGGCCCGCTTCACTGATTCGGGCTCGTCGCTGAGACGAAGAAAGTAACGGTTCATGAACTCGGCCTTCAGCCTGTCAGTCTCTTCTTCGGTCGCATCTGGATCGGCGTGAATGGCTCGTAGATCCGCCGGGAGCCGTGAGATGAGCCGTTCGCAATCCGCCGACCAACGAGAGGCGCTCAATGACGGGCTCACGAGCACCATTGACCTCACCGTCTCTGGATGAGCCAGGTAGAAATCCACCGCCAGCATCGTTCCCCACGAGTGACCCAACAGGTAGACATCATCCAGGTCAAGATGGTCGAGCAACAGTGCAAGTTCGTCAACGGACCTCTCCACACTCCAAAGACTCACGTCTTCAGGACGATCCGAGTTGCCACAGCCCAGTTGGTCGTAGAACACGACCGGCCTATCCGAAGCCAGCGCCTCTAGCGGTTCAAGGTATGCAGACGGATAGCCTGGGCCGCCATGCAGCGTCACCAGAGGCGTGCCTCCCCCTCCGCCGACCAACCGATACCAGATCGAGCCTCCACCGACCTCCACACGACCTTCCCGACCAACCGCAGACGACATTTCGATGACGCTACCCCCGGGAGGGCTCCCTTTCCCAACTCCCAACCTCACAGCTCTGCCCCCTGAATACCGCTTCGGCCAATTGGGTGTGAAATGAGACGCGCCGCGACACCGGACTCGAAGACATCCGGCCAGGTCAAGGAAGGCTTCGGCGTCGGCCAACCAATTGATGTCGTCGTGGAACGGTTAGGTGTTGGGAACATCGCTGAACTGGTGGCTGGCGTATACGGGCCATCGGTACCACTCCTACAGCGCTGGCCAAAGCCGGATCACGAGGACAAGAACCCACGGCCGGTTAGGTCCATGAGCTGCCCGAGTTCCGTCACTCCCGATCTATCGGCACCTCGAAGAGCCTGACCGGGTGGTCGAACCCCTTGAGGGCGATTGGCCCGCGGTCTCGGAACTGGAACGGTTTCCCGACACAGAGCTCTCTGACCGCGCTCGACACAAGGAGCTGGCCCGGTGCTGCATGACTGCAAATGCGGGCGGCGAGGTTGACCGCCGCTCCGAAGAGGTCCTCATGACGGTCGACAGGCTCCCCGGCACTGATCCCGATACACACCTGGGGGGCATGGGCGATCTGGGCGCCCTCCTCGCCAAATCGGCGCTGGATCTCCACGCCACTCTCAACCGCCCGACTCACGTAGCTGAAGGAGGCGAATATCCCGTCACCGGTGTGTTTCACCTCCCGACCGCCAAAAATCGAGAGAGCGTCGCGGACGATGAGGTCGTGCAGAGTCAAGACATCCATCGCCGCCTCATCGCCTTCCCGGCTGCTGATCTCAGTCGAGCCCGCCAGGTCGGTGAACATGATGGCTCGAAGCCCGGTGTCGAGTTCACCGTCCTCGTGTCTCGCGATGTCAGGGACGCTCCTCTCCCAGTCGCCCATGAAAAGGCTGACGGTCGGCTTCTCGACCTCAATGATGTCGTGTGGCACCAATCCGTGAGATTCTTTGTGTACGGATATGGCGGCGTCCTTGGAGGGCGCCTCCACCAGGCAGAACGCCTCGCCGTCGGGGCTGTTGAACCAGAAGGTCAGGAATCGGACGCCGTCGTATTGCTGTTGGACCTCGAGATCTCGCTGGTGTGCGGCCTTGATGTCTTCCTCGGTCACGTCCCCGAGATTCTCATGAACGTCCATGAATATCGGCATTGCGAGACGAGGCTACACACCGATCCAGAATGCCCGTGGCCTCTGTAAAACGCTGGCAATCCCCCAGAGCATCAGTCAGAAAGAACCATCCGCACGTTCCCGGACCTCAACCCGCTCAATCGACATGGGGGTTGGTCACTCTCAGATTCGTGATGAGGTCCAGCGATCCGAAGAGAGTGAAACACTGATGAGATCGAAGAGCCACGCCATCACGGTGAATACCGTGAACTTCGGTTACCCGCAAGAAAGCGAATGCTTCGTTCGACTACTGCGAACTCAGCGGTCGACGCGTCGACAGCGGGAAACGTATAGTCGGATGGTGCCACGCCAACTACTCATGGACTCCATGTGCACTCTTCATCCCGGACGCCAGCCTCGTCGAGAAAGTTGATCGAAAAGGGAATAGCGTGATCAAGAAAGGTAAGCATGAGCGTTTGTTGAGGGAAGAGCCTCCAAGCGATTTGTTCATGATGCCGGCCAACAGGGTCACCGCGCTGATGAATGATGGCGAGGGGACGGCAGCGGCCGTGGCAGAGTTGACAGAGGACGGAGTATCAGGGGAGGAGATCTTCGTCCTTTGCGGGGAGACCGGTGTGGAACAGTTGGACATCACTGGCCGCCACCGCGGTCTGCGGGATCGCCTCTATCAGTTCGGTCAAGCATATGGGCGAACACCGGACTGGGCGCGTGAGCGGATCCGTGAACACCTCGAGTCGGGGGGCTTGGCGATCGTTGTGCCGGCCGACGAGGAGGCGAAACCCCGAGTAGCGGAGATCTTGACTCGTCATGGCGGATTTGAGATGGCCCACTTCGGAGGTCTGCATTGGGAGCAGCTAGGGGGTGTTGCGCCCAAGAATGATCAGGGGTAACCAAGCGGGCACCCGACCGTCATCCGGATGAGCCCCTCTCTGTGCGGGCAGGAGTCCTAGTCCGGAGGACCGGTCCCTCGCATCCTTCGTCCAAATGAAACAGCAATCCCGTCCAGAGGCAAGACCGGCCACGACGCCCCGCGGAGTTTCGGGTGGTTATTGGACGGTGATGGTGGCTTTCATCCC
>CAZSOF010000148.1:0-6526 GCA_964607685.1 uncultured Acidimicrobiaceae bacterium
GGTTCTGCGCCGGCGAGCAAAAGACCAACGGCCAAACCCGTCACTCCGAGACGCACGCCAGCTGATACCGCGTTCTCGACGAACAGTTCCGCGCCGAACCACAACAGGGCCGCAGCGACACCAACAAAGACGATCCCGATCAAGCGATCCCAATCATCGCACGCCTAGGAAACCGCTCCATGTCGGTACATGTTGAGCGGATGAGGGCGCTCGGGAGCACAAACGGGCGTTATCGGCCCCTCACCGCATCGGGAAAGGCCGCCGCTCCGCCTACCGGGTCGGTTCAACCCTGGGTTTTCGCCATCGTGTGTTGAAGGCAGGCGTCGATCTCGGACTCATCAAACCGTTCACCAGGTTTGGGGATGAGTCGCATCGTGATCCTGTCGTTTCCCTCGCTCTCCACACTGAGCGACGAGACCTTGTCGTACTCATCGGTAGGGCAGTCGCAACGGCCTGCCTGACAATCCCGGAATTCTGCGAGGAGGCGATCTTTGCCGACCCCCGTCTCGGTCACACGGATCGTGAGCCCGTCTCTGTCCCGATCGATTGCATACCGTGTCATGAACCCATCGGTATCCGAAACCATAGAAACTGGAAAGAGCCAAAAGTCACAGGCACACATGACGGCAAATATTGAGCGGGGGAGTAGTGGCCCAATACGGCCCTGGCGGGTTTGACGTGCGACGCGAGCCTGGCCGCCGCCCGTATTCGTCAACCGACACAGTCCATTCGGCGGACCACGCGACCTCAGTCCCTGTTGGATGTCGACGTGGAGTTCTTCCAATGCCTCATGCCAGTAGTTGTTGGTTTCGATGAGTGCGATGAAGGGTGACCCCCCACCGTGACCATGGAAACGCCATCTCGGCGGCGAGTGGGCCCCGTGAGCACAGAGTGATCCCGTTGGTCCCGCGACTCTACAAGGAGACCCCGAACGATGGATGGACGATAGGTTTGGGTCACTTGGTCTCCATTCGGCTGAGGATCCAGGGCCGGCCGACGAACGAGACCAGAGCCAAAACTCCAAACGCCAACAGCGCGATGGGGGTCTCAGTCCACAGTCTTGCCAGCAGGGCGAATGTGGCTGCCGAAGCCCCACCGGCACCTATGCCTGTGATGATCTTGTTGCCTATCTGTCGATAGAAGGCGAGCCAGCAGACGATGGCGAAGGTGGCAAGGAATGCCAGACTCGCCGCTTCGACCAGCTCGACGAGCGAGCCGATCATCGCCAAGACGGCGGCTGCAGCCCCGAGGGCGATGACCGCGCGGTCGGGGATCGAATGCTCGTTGCTGTGGTCGAGCCAGGCAGGTAGCTCTCCGGATGTGGCTACGTGATGCGACAGCCGCGCCGTGGAGAACAACGTCGAGTTGATCGCCGAGCCGGTGGAGAACGCGGCGGCGACCGTTACCACGATGAGCCCGAGGGACCCGGCTATCTTCTGCCCGGCCGTGGCCAGGGCCACCTCCTTGTTCTCGATGACCGCGTCGGCTCCGATGATCATGGGGACTCCGATGCTCACAGCCACGTAGACCGCCACCACCACGGCAACCGCTAAGAGCGTGGCCCGACGCAGATTCCGCTGCGGCATCGCTATGTCTTCGTAGTCGTAGGTGAGCAGTTGGAACCCCTCATATGCCATGAAGACCGACGCTGCACCGAACATGGCAGTAAGTGGGGAAGCCTCCGGCACTCCCCGAGAGAGGAGCTCGGGTTGCCACTGCGCGATCCCATAGCCGGCCAGTCCCGCCAGGACCACGAGTTTGAACCACACCAGGACGATCTCGACGGCGCTCGACTCGCCGACTCCCTGGAGGTTGACGACCACAAACACAGCCACGATGCCCACCGCCGCCCCCTTCGCCAGCCACGGGCCGAGTTCGATGACATTGGCCAGATACTCTCCGAAGGTGAACGCATACACCGCGTTCGTCAACACGTATCCAACGAGGAGGACCCAGGCCAGACCCCCGGCCACTCGTGGCATGTTGATCTCACTCAGGAATTGAAACGCACCCCCTGCCTGCCCGCTGTGCTCGGCCAGTTTCGCGTAGGCATATGCGGTGCAGAAGGCCACCAGCCCGGCGAAAACGAAGCTTAACCAGGCCCAAGACCCGGCGATCCCGATCACAACGCCCAGCGTCGAGAAGATGCCTCCCCCCACCATCCCACCCACCGCCATCGACCAGGTGGCGTTGAAGCCGAGCTTCCCCTTCGAGTCCTGGGATGCGTTTCGGCTAGTCACGCCAGGACCCTAAGCCGTTGCTCCGCGCTCTCCGTGATCGCGAGATGATGCGAAGCGTCTTGCGACTGTGGCATGTTTGACGTTCGTTTGACCCCATGCATGGCCACCGCGTGAATCCGCAATCACCACGTGGCTATCGGATGCCAACCGCACCTGTTTGGTTCCCCAGGCAAATAGTCGCTACCCACGTCGTCCGGTTCGAGCCCTGCGGATGATGACTGCAGTAGCTCGTCGAGTTCGGATGTCGCGGAACCTTCACACTGCCCGTAATCGCCGAAAGCCATTGGCTTTCTGACCCGAACTGCACCTATTTCGGGGTCGGGCCAGAGCCAGGCGCATATGGCTGGTTATCGAGTGGTGGTGAGTGGTCGGATTGTGATGAGGTGATCAACAATGTGTTTGGCGTCTGGTTGGACGCCTGTGATGGTTTCTGACCAGAGGGAGTGGAGGAAGTAGAGGCCTACGAAGTACAGGCCTGGCTGGTCTGAGACGATTCCTCGCGTGTGTTTGGCGTGTCCTTGTTCGTCGAGGACGGGCATGTCTATCCAGTCGAACCCTCTTGTGTATCCGGTGCACCAGATGACGTTGGACACTTCGAGGCGATTTCCCTCGCCGGCTACCGGCATCCCGTCGTCGATGCCAGTGATGCGGGCTAAGAACACCACGGTGGGCAGCGAGATGATGGAACACACCGACATGCCCGAGGGGCTCGAAGTCACCGACGAGGTGTTCCAGTCAGAGGCGAGCATCGTTTTCGACCAGGCGGAGAGCCGGCTTCATACCATCAAGGCGATCCTGGTTGCCACGCTGTCGTAGCGTACGGCCGTGGAATTGGACCAGCCAGTAGACCCCTGGTACTCACTCGGGCCCGATGAGGTCGTTGGTCTCTTAGGGAGCGACCCGGTGGACGGTCTCGATAAACCTGAGGTGAACCGTCGTCTAGCTGAATACGGGCCCAACGAGATCGAAGGCGAGGCTCCGCCGTCGAAACCACAGATCGCCCGCAACCAGATTGTCGACCCGATGAACCTGATGTTGGTTGGTGTCACCGTCGTCAGTCTTGCTATCGGGGAGGTGTCCACGGCGGTGTTGGTGGCGATTCTGGTTGGCCTCAACGTCGTTCTCGGGGCCCGCCAGGAGATGAAGGCGCAGGAGGCGGTGGATGCTCTGGCCCGACTGCAAGTTCCCAATGCACGGGTGCGCAGGGATGGCACTACCGCTTTTGTTCCGGTTCCTGATCTGGTGCCGGGGGATGTGGTGTTGGTGGAGGCCGGGGACGTTGTTCCCGCCGATGGGCGTCTGCTCCGGAGTGCGACCTTGGAGACTCAGGAGGCCGCCCTGACCGGCGAGAGTGCTCCCATCCCGAAAGGCCCGGCGGCTCTTCTTGGTGAGGACATTGAGTTGGGGGATCGCAGCAACATGCTGTTCCAGAACACCTCGGTCACCAGGGGTAGTGGCGCGATGGTGGTGACCGAGACCGGAATGTCGACCGAGGTGGGGCGGATCGCAGGCATGCTGTCGTCGGTCGAGCGCAAGAGGTCTCCTCTCCAGAGGGAGCTCGACTCACTCACCAAGGTGTTGGGGGCTATCGCCTGGGGAGCCGTTGCACTGATACTGGTGATTGGCTGGTCGCGAGACCTGGATACCAGCGAGCTCCTGTTGGTTGGGACGGCTATGGCGATCTCCGCCATTCCGACCGGCCTGCCCACCTTCGTTCAGATGATGCTGTCCTATGGATCCCGACAGCTCGCGGAAGCCAGGGCGGTGGTCAAGAACTTGACCGACGTGGAAACCCTGGGCTCGACGAGTGCCATCAACAGTGACAAGACGGGCACTCTCACCATGAACGAGATGATGGTGAGCCGTCTCTATCACGCCGGTTCGTTCTATGAAGTCGACGGTAGCGGCTACGAGATGAAAGGAGCGGTCAGCGCTGTTGCTGGTGAACCCGACCACGACTTCACCCGGTTCGCCTACGGCCTGGTCCTGGCCAGCGATGCGTCAGTCTCCCGAGCAGGGGAAGTGATCGGTGACCCCACCGAAGCCGCCTTGGTGGTCTTGGCCGGCAAGCTCGGCATTTCCGCTGAGGAGACGCGACGCGCTTTCCCCCGTCTGGCGGAGGTGCCGTTCGATTCGAGCTACAAGTTCATGTCGACCCTGCACAGGGTCGAGATTGGTGGTGAGATTCGTCTTGTGGTGCTGACCAAGGGGGCCCCCGACGTAGTGCTAGCCCGCTGTGACCGGGCAACCACCCGCGATGGCGGTGACGTGGGCATCAGCGAGGTTGAATCGGACATTCACGCCGCCAACGATCGACTTGGATCTGAAGGTCTGAGAGTGCTCGCTTTCGCAGCGAGGGTCATCCCCACCCGCGATGAGCAGCAAGCGATCGACAACCCGATGGAGTCTGTTGAGAACCTACGTTTCGAAGCGCTGGCCGGAATCATCGACCCGCTCCGACCGAGCTCCAAACGTGCGGTCGCGGTCGCCACCGAAGCCGGGATCGATGTCCGCATGATCACCGGCGATCACAAGGTCACCGCACTCGCCATCGGCGAGCAGCTAGGTCTGGGCCCGGGAGCGATGAGCGGCGCCGAGTTCCGAGCCCTATCCGACGACGAGGTCGAGAAGAGCCTCGACGAGATCCATGTGCTGGGCCGAGTCACGCCCGAGGACAAACTCCGGCTAGTCCGCCTTATGCAGTCTAAAGGCACCGTGGTTGCCATGACCGGCGACGCCGTCAACGATGCGGCAGCGTTGAAACAGGCTGACATCGGCGTGGCAATGGGAAGCGGCTCTGAGGTGACCAAGCAGGCAGCCAGGATGATCCTCACCGACGACAACTTCGGGACCCTCGTCCGCGCTATCGAACTAGGGCGGAGCATCTACCAGAAGATCGCCCTGTACGTCCGTTATCAGATGTCCCAGCTTCTCGCCCTCGTCCTGCTGTTCCTCAGCGCAAGCTTCTTGAACATCGCCGACGGAATGGCTCTGACCCCGATAATGGTGCTGTTCCTCAACTTCTTCATCGCAGGAGCACCCGTCATTGCGATCCTGGTCGAACCGGTCAACCCGGGGATCATGCAAAGACCGCCACGCGACCCCAGAATCCCACTGGCAAATCGCCGCGAGATCATCCGGTGGCTGACATACGGGGGCACCCTCTTCGCCGTGTCACTGGTTCCGTTGCTCCTCGGCCCGGACATCCCATCTCCCACCGCGGCTTCAGTGTCGATGACCATGGCCTTTGCGACCATGGGCCTGGGAAGCCTGGCCACCGGACTGGCCACCCGGCGCGACCCCCAAACAGGATTGGCCCCTCCTGCTGCCAAAGCAATGGGCATTCTCGGCGTGTCAGCCTTCCTCACGGTGATCGCAACAACCTGGTCTCCGCTGCAAGAACTCCTCCGAACCACAAACCTCGCCGGCCGACAGTGGGCGCAGACACTCGGCCTGGCCACCGTCGTAATGGTTGTGATCGAGGCCGAAAAATGGCTCCGCCGCAAGTTCACCGACAAGAACGGATAGCCCCCAGCCCATCCCACTCAAGGCACACCCCGGACTGGCTGAGTTCTCGGTCGGGATCGACGTCGAAGCCACGGGTCCTCCGGGACACGCCAACGGAGCCTTCTCGCCCTTTGACATACGTTTTACGCAGCCCGCAACTGACGCACGTCGTCGACCGCAAGTGCGGCCCTTTGATCGGATTCCGGATTGCCAGGACACGTTTGAAGAACAAGTCGCTCCTCAGGACGGGCGAGACGAAGTCACGCCGATCTCGGCGAGTCATAGCGTTGGACGGCCAGACAGTCGCAATCCTGCGTGACCACAAACGTCGTCAGAATGAAGAACGCCTACGCGCCGGGGAAGCGTGGACCGACCTCGATCTCGTCTTCACGAACGAGCTGGGCGAGCCTGTCAATCCCATGACGTTCACCCGGTGGACAAAGAGGCTCGCCACCGAAGCCGGCGTGCCACCGCTGACGCCACACGACGCGGCGCGACATGGTTGGGCGACTCTGGCATTGAGCGCCGGGGTGGCTCCGAAAGTGGTACAAGAACGACTCGGCCACTCCTCCATCTCGATCACGATGGATCGTTACAGCCACGTCATCGAGGGGATGGATCGTGCCGCCGCGGAAACCGTCGCCGCGCTAATCGAACACTCGTCCGGCTGAAATGGTTGCAATCGGGTTGCAATCGGGGGTTTCGGACTTCCACTCAGAAGCATCAAAAACCGCTGTTTCTCCTGGTGGGCGAGGGGGGACTTGAACCCCCACGATCTT
>CAZSOF010000149.1:0-6445 GCA_964607685.1 uncultured Acidimicrobiaceae bacterium
AAGCGTGGTGGTGTTGGATGTCGGTCAGGGCGATGCGATTCTCATCAGCGGCGGCGACGGCCGGCTGGCTCTCATCGACGGTGGCCCCGATCGATTGCTGCTCATGGACAAGCTGCGAAGCTACGACGTGCGCTCTCTGGAGTTGATGGTCCTCACCCACGTTCATGCCGACCATGCCACCGGGTTGACCGGGTTGGTCGGGAACGTGGCGATCGGAGAGGTGTGGGCCTCCATCGAGCCTCATTCGACCGAGGCGTCGGCGAGCCTGATGAACATCCTCGATGACCACGGCATCGTTATGAACGTCCCGGCTCCGGGGGAGCGGTTGCGGCTTGGTGAAGTTGAGCTCGTGGTGGAGGGCCCGGTTCGACGATATGCCTCTCCCAACGACCAGAGCATTGTCATCACCGTGCAGGGTGAGGCCCGAAGCATGCTTCTCGCCGGTGATATCGAGACCTACGCCCAGCACGATCTGGATCATCTGACAGCTGATGTTCTCAAAGTCCCACATCAGGGTGGGGCCACGTCGGACGCCGATTGGCTGGCCTCGGTAGGCGCCGACCTGGCGGTGATATCAGTAGGGCCCAATCAGTACGGACATCCCGCCGATTGGGTGATCGAGGTTCTCGAGGAAGCGGGAACGACCGTCGTCAGCACAGACGAGTCGGGCGACGTGGTCATCGACCTGTCGTAACCTGACGCCGGTGGCAAGTGTCTTGAGCCTGGGCACCAGGGAACTGCCAATCGGGGGTGTCACCCATGTCATGGGGGTGATCAACATGTCACCCGATTCGAAAAACACCCACACCGTGGCTCGCTCGGTGGACGAAGCATTGCTGATGGCCGATCGATACCGGCGCTGGGGGGCGAGTTTGATCGACCTCGGCGGGCAATCCTCACATCCAGACAACACGACGATAGACACTGCCGATGAAGTGTCACTGGTAGTTCCGGTGGTCGAGGCCTTGGCCGCCGAGGATCATCTAGTGGCGATCGACACCTGGAAGCCGGAGGTCGCCGAGGCCGCCGTGGCCGCCGGTGCAGTCATGGTCAACGACACCGGCGGCATGGCCGAACCAGCGATGAGAGACGTCGTGGCCAGGTCGGGGGTGGCCGCTGTCTTGGTGTACATCGAAGGCGCCAACCCTCATGCTGTCGGTGAGGTGGACATCAGAACCGACAAGGCGTCAGCCATGGCCGGGCGATTTCGGTGGCTACTCGAAGAACTCCGATCTCTGGGTATCTCCGATGTGGTAGTCGATCCTGGAATCGCCATCAGCTACCGGGGCGACTACGAGGCCTACTCACGCATGCAGCTGCAGGTGATCTCTGACTCGGACCATCTGCACCAGCTGGGGAAACCGGTGCTGATCCCCATCCCGAGAAAACGTGATGGCCATCGAGTGGCGGCCTACATCGGCCTCGCCCTCGAGCACCGCGCCGACATCATCCGGGTTCATGACGTGGCCATGGCATGCGATCTGGTGCGCCTTTTCGGTCGTGGCGGATGACTACCTTGCAATCATGTCGCTGCTGATCGTCGCCGGCCCATCCAATCCTGGCCCAGGCGAGCGCGAGCAAATGCTCGATATCGCGGCACAGCATTTCACCAAACTGGAGCTGCCCAGGGACCGGGTGGTGAGAGTCGACGTTCCCGGGAGAGGGGCCGGAGAAGCCGGCGACGGTGTCTTCCGCGCCGAGCTCGAGCCGATGATCCCACTTCTGCAGTCGGGGTCGCTTTTCGGTGAGTCGCTCGGTCTGGAACTGGTCGATAGCCAGAATATGCAGAAGGCAGAGATCGAGACTTTCCTCGAGATGATGGCCGGTGTCGACTTGCAATCGGTGGAGATAGTCCTCGTCTACGCGGGAGCCGTCCCCAAGGCCGTCTCTGCACTGGGCGGAGACACGGTCACCGTGAAGAAGATGTGGGAGCGACAGGCTTCACAGTGGCTGGATGCCGAAGTGCGGAACAGGGGTCTGAGCCTGGAGAAGGGTGCGACCGACGCTCTCATCAAGCGGTTCGGGACCGACACCGCCAGCATGGGCCAAGCCCTGGACCAACTCGAGGAGTCTTCGGGGAAGATGACTGCGCAGGCGATCCTGGATCGGTTCAGGAATCGTCCCGATGAGCCCACCTGGCATATCACGGATGCCATCGCCAGGGGGGATGTGCCGACGGCACTGCGCCGACTCTCCGATTTCCTCGTCTACGGTCATCCGCTGGTCTATCTCGCCGCCCTGGAATCTGACCTCAAGAAGCGATCCCTGGCTGCAGCCGCACCCGACCAGCCAACGCTCAGGGATTGGATCGGGGGCTCCGATCGGCAGATCGGCAGGCTGTGGTCACAGCGGGGGAGGGTGCGCGAGTCCTCTTTGCGAAGGGCGCAGGATGCGTTGGTCCGCGCCGACCGGGTGGTCAAGACCCATCCCGAAGAGGTCCATCAGGTGACGTTGGAACGACTCACCGTGGCCTTCTGCCGCTGGTACGGCTGACGTTGTTCCTCTGACGCCGATTCTGTGTGACTCGACTGCGCTGCATGGCGTGTCGATCTCCGTGACGGTGTGCAACGGAGTCGAGGAAGGGGATCGAGAGGGCAAACCGGCGCCCCGGCCGGGTGAGCGTTACTTGCTGATGGAAGCGGCCAGGCGTGACTTCTTGCGCGCGGCTGTCTTCGGGTGGAGGACGCCTTTGCTGGCGGCGGTGTCGATCTTCTTCTGAGCGGAACGGAACAGGTCGTCGGTGGGCTCACCGGCGGACGCCGCCGCCTCGACCTTCTTGATCGAGGTCTTGAGGTCGCTCATGATCGACTTGTTGCGATGGCGCCGGGTCTGGTTCTGCCTGTTGCGCTTCTTCTGTGACTTGATGTTGGCCATGTGAAACCGAGCTGATCGAACGTGAAAGGGTGGTTTTCCGACGCCGGCAAGGTCCTGTGCGTCAGACGGGAAAGGGTAGCAGTGACCTGGTCGAAGGTACAATGTGGCCGTCCACGCCACTCATATGACCGATCAATCGCGTATTCGCAACTTCTCGATCATCGCCCACATCGACCATGGCAAGTCGACGCTGGCCGATCGTCTCCTGGAGAGGACGGGTGCCGTCCCTCCCCGTGAGATGCGCGAGCAGGTGCTCGACACGATGGACCTGGAGCGGGAGCGGGGGATCACCATCAAAGCTCAGAATGTCCGGCTTCGATACACGGCCACCGACGGTGAGGTGTATGTCCTCAATCTGATCGACACCCCGGGACACGTCGATTTCTCTTATGAGGTCAGCAGGTCTTTGGCCGCTTGTGAGGGTGCACTCCTGCTGGCCGACGCGGCCCAAGGGGTCCAGGCGCAGACACTCGCCAACGCCTACCTGGCAATCGACGCCGGTCTGGAGGTCATCCCGGCGGTCAACAAGATCGACCTCCCGGCCGCCGACCCGGAACGGGTGGCCGGCGAGTTGGTCGGGATCCTGGGAGGGTCGCCAAATGACGTGTTGCGCCTCTCGGCCAAGACCGGTGCCGGAGTCGACGATCTCCTGGAGACGATCGTCAAGGAGGTGCCCCCGCCTGTGGGTGACCCCTACGCGCCGTTGCGGGCGCTCGTGTTCGACAGCTACTTCGACGCTTTTCGGGGGGTGGTGTGCTATTTGCGAGTGGTGGACGGCACTCTCGAGGTCGGGGACAGTCTGCGCTTCATGGCCACCAACGAGGTCCACCACGCCAACGAAATCGGATTCCACAATCCGAAGGCCCAGCCAGTGGCAATGATCCACGCCGGTGAAGTCGGCTACCTGATCAGTGGTGTGAAGGAGATCGACCGGATCAAGGTCGGAGACACCATCACCAATGCCCGCAAACCGGCTGCCCAAGCATTGCCGGGGTACGCCGAGCCAAAACCAATGGTCTTCTCCGGCTTGTTCCCTACGGACGGCGACGACTTCGAGAAACTCAGGGAGGCGCTGGAGAAGCTGCGTCTCAACGATGCCTCGCTCAGCTGGGAACCCGAAACGTCGAAGGCGCTGGGCTTCGGGTTTCGATGCGGGTTCCTCGGTCTCCTGCACATGGAGATCGTGCGGGAGCGCCTGGAGAGGGAATACGACCTCGACCTGGTGGCCACGGCTCCGTCGGTTGCCTACAGGGTGACCATGGCGGACGGCTCGGTCTCGGAGGTCAGATCACCGCAGGACCTTCCCGACTCGAGCGACCGCCAGACGTTGGCCGAGCCCTATGTCAAGACCATGATCCTGACTCCCAGCGACTACGTGGGCCCGATCATGGAGCTGGCCACGAGCCGACGCGCCCTGGTGGGCAATATGAACTATCTCAGCCCGGAGCGGGTGGAGCTCGGCTTCGAAATCCCGTTGGCAGAGATCGTCTTCGACTTCTTCGACCTCCTCAAGTCGAAGACCAAGGGCTATGCGTCGCTGGATTATGAGCCGGCGGGCTATCGAGAAGCCGACCTGGTCAAGGTGGACATCCTGCTCAACTCCCAGCCCGTCGATGCCTTCTCGGCAATCGTCCATCGTGACCATGCCCAGGAGTACGGGAAGAGGATGACGGGTCGTTTGCGATCCCTGATTCCACGCCAGCTGTTCGACGTGCCCATCCAGGCGGCGATCGGTGGCCGGATCATCAGTCGGGAGACCGTGAAGGCGAAACGAAAGGACGTGACGGCCAAGTGCTATGGCGGTGACATCACCAGGAAGAAGAAGCTCCTGTCGCGTCAGAAAGAGGGCAAGAGGCGGATGAAGATGGTGGGTTCGGTCGAGGTTCCTCAGGAGGCGTTCGTGGCGGCTCTCAAGGTGGATGACGAATGATGAGCCCTCACGCTGCCGATCGATTCGCGGGGGTGGCCGCCGCATACGTTCACATCCCGTTCTGCTCCGCGGTGTGTCCCTACTGCGACTTCGCGGTGGTGGCCGGTCAGGACCACCTCGTCTCCCGGTACATCGACGCAGTGGTCGCCGAGATCGCTGCCGCTGAACCTTGGCGCCCCCTGGACGCGGTCTACTTCGGTGGCGGCACCCCGAGCCATATCGATCCCTCCAAGCTGGGTATGGTTCTCGACGCCCTGGATTCCCGGCACGGCATAGCCAGCGATGCCGAAGTGAGCGTGGAGGTCAACCCCGAAGATTTCGGGCGGGCGGGAGCACGGCGTCTTCGGTCTCTGGGATTCAGCCGGATCTCTTTCGGCGCGCAGAGTTTCGATTCCGGAGTTTTGACGATCCTGGGGCGGAGACACGACCCCGCTCGGATAGAGCGATCGGTGCAGGAAGCGCGCGATGCGGGGTTCGAGAACCTATCGATGGATCTGATCTATGGGACGGTGGGTGAGACCGATGAGTCGTGGGCGAACACCCTCACTCGAGCCATTGCACTCGAGCCTGAGCACGTGTCCTGTTATGCACTGACCGTGGAGCCAGGTACCCCGCTGGCCAAAGCGGTCAGCTCCGGGGCGGCGGCCCCGGACCCTGATGTGCAGGCGGACCGGCACGCAGTTGCCGATACCCAACTCGGCCGGTACGGGTATGAGCGCTACGAGGTGTCCAACTGGGCACAACCCGGCCGGGAGTGTCGCTACAACCTGACGGTGTGGGCCCAGGGCGAGTATGAGGCATACGGCAACGGTGCCCATGGGTTCAGACATGGACGCCGATACAGGAATCATCGACGTCTCGAGGCATATCTGGATCGGGTGGAGTCGCATCGTTCGCCTCGTGCCGGTGAGGACGTCATCGAAGGTTGGGGGGCGGAGCTGGACCGGCTCTTCGTAGGTCTGCGACGCACAGTGGGGGTGGCCGGGGGCCCGGGCACGGAGGCCCTCGCTGCTTCCCCGGAGGGCAGGAGGCTCCTAGCGGCAGGCGTGATCGAGGAGGAGGGCGGCCGGATCAGGGTGCTGAAACCGATGTTGACCGACGCGGTGCATCGCTCCGTTCTTGCCCAGAGGGCTCCTATCGTCTCTGTTGATCAGCATGCTTGAAGACCGTCGTTCAGAGGTGTTGCGTGTTCTCGTCGAAGAGCACATAAAGCGCGGTGAGCCGATCAGCTCGCGCGCCGTGTTGGAGAAGTCTTACCTCGCGGTTTCGGCAGCCACGGTCCGTAACGATCTCGTCGCTCTCGAAAAGGAGGGCTTCGTCCTTCAACCGCACACCTCGGCGGGTCGGGTCCCCACGGCCGCCGGCTATCGCTATTACGTCGATCATCTCGGTCCGGGTCGGCTTCGTCAGGCGGCTCAAGCCAAGATCCACACCTTCTTCGGCGACGTCCATCTCGAGCTCTCCAAATTGCTGAAAGCCACCTCGGACTTGCTTGCCGAGGTGACCGATCTGCCTTCGGTGGTGGTCGCACCAGGTGTCGCCAAAGAGAGCATTCGGGCTGTGCATACGGTCCAGGTGGCCAACGATCAGGTGCTCGTGATCATCGTGACCGAGGGAGGGCGCGTGGTTCAACAGCGGGGA
>CAZSOF010000150.1:0-6353 GCA_964607685.1 uncultured Acidimicrobiaceae bacterium
TCTTGATGCTTCCGGCCCTAGTGCGATAGCACCGGCCTGCGCAGAATCAACGGTGAGCAAGGAGGCACTGGTGGAACTTGGGCCTTGGGAGGTATTCTGGATGGTCTGCGGCGTGGCGACGGTGGTGGCTGCCTTGATGGCCCGTCGCGGTAGGCGTTGGCTTTACGTGGGACGGCTCGCGGTAGGAGGACTCTTCCTCCTCGGTGGAGCCTTGTACAACTTCATGAGTCTCGTGTCCGGCCTGGACTACGCGGGATTCGCCGACACCGCCCATTTCGCGTGGGTGACCGACGTTTGGCTGGCAGTCGTCGGGCCCAACCAGGTTCTTTTCATTGGACTCCTGGTCGTATTCGAGGCAACCGTCGGAGCGCTGATTCTCAGCGGAGGACGAAGGACTCAAGTCGGCTATGTCGGCGTGATCGGCTTCTATCTCGCCTTGTGGCTGTTCGGTGGGTCCCAACTCTTCTGGAGCGCCCTCATGCTCCCGTTCATGGTGCTGCTGTTCCTGGAGGAGCGTCGCATAGAAGCGGTCGAGACACCACCGACTCCTGTCCAGGACCAACTCCTGACAAAGGGTTGACTGCCCAGCCGGGCCCGGTAACGCACGACTCAACGGCCCGGGTTGACCAGATGTGCCGCCTTGTTGACTTGCTCTTTGGTGCCCACCACCACCAGCCGATCACCGGCGTTCAAGCGCTGGTCGGGCCCCGGGTTGATCACCAGAGTCTCTCCACTCCCCTCCAGGGCCAGGATCAGCGCCCCGCTGTCCTGTCTCAGCCCGGATTCACGGATGGTGTGCCCCACCATCTCACACTCGGGGGCGATGTCCAGTTCTTCGACCCGAAACTCCACCGGGCTGCCCCGGACCACGATGTCGAATATCTGTGCCAGTTCCGGCTGAAGGGCGATGGTCGCCAATCGTTCAGCACCCACCGCCTGGGGAGCCACGACCGCATCGGCACCCGCCAGACGCAGCTTTCGTTCCGACTCGAGCTCGACGGCCCGGCAGATGACACGCAGCTCCGGGCGCAGTGCCTTGACGGACAATGCGATGACGAGATTGTCGGAGTCATCGGCGACACATGCGATGACGGACTCGGCGGAGTGGATTCCGGCCAATTCGAGAACATCGTTGTGGGTGGCGTCACCCTGGATTACCAGCGCCCCCGCCGATCGTGCAGCATCGGCGCGGTCGGCGTCGGCCTCGATGATGACCACGGGAACGCCCCGCTCCCGGAGCGTGGTCCAGGTCCCACGCCCAACCCGACCCCACCCACAGACGATCACGTGATCGGAGAGTCGTGCGACGTCTCGTTGCATCTTGCGTCTCCTTCGTCCCTCCCCGAGGTCGACCAGGTACTCGATCGAGGCGGCCGCAGTGTAAAGGACGACCCCGATGCCCATGCCGATGATCAGGACGGTCCAGACCTTCCCGGCCGCCGAGAGGGGAAATTCCTCCTGGAAGCCCACCGTGCTGACGGTTATGGCCACCATGTAGAGGGCATCGAACAGGCCGACCCCCTCGATGAGCATGTAACCGATGGTCCCCAGGACCACCACGATGGCCAGGAGCCCGACTCCGAAGACGATTTGTCGCCTTCGGCTCACTAGGTCTGTTCGCCTCCGAGGAAGTCTTCCACCGTCACTTCTTCGAGGAACTCCCGGAAACGAGCCACCTCGTCCTCTTCGTCCTCCTCCTCGAAATGAACGCCGGCCTCATCGAGAACCGAGGGTGAGGCAAACACCGGTGTCCCGGTGCGAACGGCCAGTGCGATTGCGTCCGAGGGTCGGGCCGACACCTTCACTTCCTCACCTGATTTGTCCAGGGTCAGGTCGGCGAAGAAGACCGAATCCCGCATCTCAGTGATCACGACACGAACGGCGAGTGCTCCCACCGCGTCGATCACCGAGCGCATCAGGTCATGGGTGAGGGGTCGTGGTGGCTGGACGCCCTCCATGGCCGTGGCGATGGCCGTTGCCTCGTTGGCCCCGATCCAGATGGGAAGATACCGCGTCCCGTCCTCTTCCTTGAGCAGCACGATGGGCTGGTTGGAGGGAAGCTCCACTCTCACACCAACCACCTCCAGCGGGATGGGGACTCCATTGTCGGCCATGTAACGAGGTTATCACCGGAAGACGGTCAGGCCAGACGTGAGCCGATCAGTGCCCGAGATCGGAGGCCAGTGCTGAGGGATTGGCGACGAATGCCTCCATGTCGAGCACAGCCCAAATAGAGCGCAGATTGCGGTATCGACCCTGCCAATCGAGCCCATATCCAACCAGGAATTCGTCACCGACCTCGAATCCCCGATACTCGATGGGCACGTCGGTCAACCGTCTTCGTGACTTGTCAAGCAGCGCGGCCGTGGCGACCGAGGCCGCACCGCGGTCCTCGATCATCCTCCGTAACACGGCGAGTGTCAGACCGGTGTCGATGATGTCCTCGACGATGATCACATTCCGCCCGAGAAGTGGTGTGGACGTGTCCAGAGTGATGCCGATCCGACCGCTCTCTCCGAATCGATTGAGACCGAAGAAGTCGATCTCTCCTGGTATGGACACCGCTCGCACCAGGTCGGCAGCAAACAGCACCGATCCCACCAGCATCACCAGAAACAACGGGTCGCGACCCTCATAGTCGTGACCGATGGCGACTCCCAACTCCTTCACACGTGAGTGAATCTCATCTTCCGCCAGGACCTCGATGGCGAAACGAGATTCAGCCATCGAAAGAGCCGGCGAGGAGCCCCAGCCAGTATGTGAGTGTGGTCAGGATCGAGTCGGGAGCCGGATCGGGATGACGGATGATGTCGGCCGCGTGGGGCTCGGGGACGGCCGAGTCTCCAGGCGGTGCCGGCGGATCAGCAGTGAGCCCTTGCCCGGACGTTTGCAGGTAACTCTCCAGCTCTGCCTCCATGACCAGTGGCGGCGGTTCGACCCGAGCTGCCATCGAGGTGTAGGGGATCCCAGCGACCACGGTTCCATGCACGCCGAGGGTGCCGAAGGCCCAGTCCCAGAGGGCAATGGCGTCGGCAAAATGCGCTCGTCTCCCGACGGAGCGAAAGACGACCACCCATACCCTCCGGCCTTGGCGCTCGACCACACCCACATAGGTCAGCCCGGCGTTGGGAGTCTCGCCGGTCTTGACCCCGATTACTCCCTCGTACGAGTTGAGGAGACGGTTGGTGTTGGTCGCACTGCGCTGGGTGCCATCGGCCATGTCAGGGAACACCATCGCCCGCGAGCGAGCAAGATCGGCGAACTCGGGGATCGACATGGCTTCTCGACCGACTATCAGCATGTCACGGGCGCTCGAGTAGTGTCCTCCCTCGTCGAGACCGTGTGGGTTGACGAAGTGCGTGTTCTCCATTCCTAGCTCCGCAGCCCTTTGATTCATGATCCCGGCGAAGCCCTCCACCGAGCCGGCGATGTGCTCGGCGATGGCTGTGGCCGCGTCGTTACCGGAGCGAAGCAGAGCGGCTCTCACCAATGCGCCCAGGGTCACGGTTTCCCCGGCCACCAACCCGATCTCCTGAGCGCCGGTATCGGCGGCGTTCTGAGAGATCGTCACCTCGTCGTCGAGATTTCCCCTCTCCAACGCGATCAGCACCGTCATGATCTTGGTGATCGATGCCATGGGTCGCTGGGTATCGGCGTCCCGGGAGGCCAGCACGGTCTCGGTCAACTCGTCGTAGACGATCCACGAGCCGGCGGTCACCGCCGGTGGCTCGCTCCGTGGGAAGCCGTCTTCCACTCGTACCGGGAATGTCAATGGCGTCGCCATCGCCGGAACGGCAAGTGCAAACACGAGAGTGACCGCGACCGCGGTCGATCGAGAGAGTCTTCTCATGATTTCAGGTGTTGTCTCAACTCCGATGACAGAAGAGCCCGGTGCATGGCCTGCACCGAGTCCGAACTCGACTCGAGAACGTCTTTGGCCCGAGCACGGGCTTCGGGGTTGGAAGCCTTGAGCAGGGGCGCCACCAGTTGCGTCAGCAGGTCGACCTCTCGCTCCGAGGACAGCCTGATCGTTCGCAGATGCCTGGCTTCGAGACCCTGGTCCAGGAGTCGCTTCGCCTCCATGGCCACGATTCCGGCCTCCGGGGGAAAGACCACCGAGTCTGGCACTGGCTGGATCAAGCCTACGTCGATCAGCGCGTCTAGCTCAGCTTCGGTCAGCTTCGCTCTCTTCAGGAGGTCCGAGCGATCAAGCGGCTCGCCGGTCTGGTCGAGGCTGTGCACACTCTCACCTCCCCCCTCGAGCCCGTTCTCTCCCCGTTCCCAAAGCGTCAACTTCGATTTGATCACCTTGAGAGGTAGGAAGTGGTCTCGTTGTTGCTGGAGTATGAAACGAAGCCGAGCCACATCGGCGCCATCGAACTTGCGATAGCCACTTCCCGACCGATCCGGCTCGATCAACCCCTGACTCTCGAGGAACCGGATCTTCGACACCGAGACATCGGGGAAGTCATCACGAAGTAGGTTGATCACTTCGCCGATACTGAGACGGTTGTCCTCAGGCATCGCCGTGGGCGACCACGAAGTGAAAACGTCCAACCATGACTTCGTCACCGGCGCTCAACTCGGCGCTGTCGACCCGCTCGTCGTTGACATAGGTGCCGTTGGTCGATCCACTGTCCTCCACGATGAGTGCGCCGCCGTTGATGACGAAGCGGCAATGATGTCGGGAGACCGTCACGTCATTCAGAAAGATGTCGCTCTCCGGATGTCGGCCCACGGTGGTGTTCCCATCTCTGAGCATGAAGGTCATGCCGCTGCGTGGGCCCTTCTCGACCACGATCGCATAACCGGATAGACCCTCGATATGAGCCGCCTCGTCGGGGGTGAGAGGATGCTCGGCGCGATCGGCGAGAGGGACGTAGATGATTGTCGGGTCGGTCTCGACCTCAACCTCAGGTTTGGGCTCGTCTGGCGTCTTGTCCTCGGGATCGGTCATGGAAACCCGGATGATAGGGAGATCACGGACAATGGCGTACAGCTCTATTCGGTCAGGTCGCGGTAGGCGGCGGCGTCGAGGAGACCGGTCGTTGACAGTTCGCCACTGACCTCGATCTCCAGAAGCCAGCCCTCCTCATAAGGACTCGAGTTGACCAGCTCCGGTGACTCGCCCACTCCACCATTGACGGCGGTGATGGTCCCGTCGAAGGGTGCGTATACCTCCCCCACCGACTTGGTGCTCTCGATCTCAACGATCAGGTCGTCTTTGGCGATGATCTTCCCCTGCTCTGGCAGCTCCACATAAACCACGTCTCCCAATTGATCCTGGGCGTAGTCGGTGATCCCGATCCGAACCTTGGAATCACCCACCATGCGGATCCACTCGTGCTCGTCGGTGTAGTGAAGGTCGTCAGGTACCTGCATCAGCTCTCCTCGACGTGGGCAGCCGACTCTAACTCCGACATTCTTCGACGAGCGTCACCCGTGTACTGCAGCGCGGTCAGCCAATAGAGGGCCAAACCGACCACTCCGAAGATCCATCCCAAAGGACGTGTGATCGACTCCAGGAAAGGCAACGCCGCCAGATAGAACAAAGCGATCGATGAGTAAACGATGAAAGTCGCCGTCTTACCCAATGTGCGCACCTCCAGTGTCCCCAGCCTCCTGGCAACCAGCGTCAGTGTCACGACAGCCATGTACCCCTCGCGGACGATCAGGGTGACACCGATTACCACAGGGACGATGTCAGCGATGAGCCCGGCAACGATCGCCGAGGCGATCATCAGCCTGTCGGCCACGGGGTCGAGGACCCTGCCCAGGCTGGTCACCTGGTTGAGACGCCGGGCGAGATAACCGTCCACCCAATCCGTCATGGCGATCAGGCTGAACAGGATGGTCGCGGCAACCACGTTGTCTGCACCCAGCAGAAGCCACCAGAACACGGGGATTGCGGCCAGTCTGATGAACGAGATCAGGTTGGGGATCGTGACGATGCGGCTGCTGACCTGCTCTTCGCTCACCTGGCGAGAGTAGTTGTCAGTCGGTTGGCCTCACGTCTTCGATTCCCCCAAGTCGTGCCTGCAGTCCCCCGAGACTTGTCTCGACATCGAAACTGACGCGGTCTGACCGATAGATCTCCGTTATCTGACTGGTGTAGAGCAGGAGATAGGGGAGGTCCGTCGCCAGGGTCTGCTCCATGTTCCACAGGGCCTCGAAGGCCGACTCGGAGGTGTAAGCCGCCTCGTACTCCTCCAAGGCCTGGTTGAACCGGGCGCTGGCGTAGCCCGTGTTGTTCATCGCACCGTTGGGAGCGAAGAGCGGCCGGTAATAGTCAGGGAGGGCCGGGTTGCCCAATGTCCAGCCCAGCAGGTACATGTCGTAGTGAAGGGCTCCAT
>CAZSOF010000151.1:0-6338 GCA_964607685.1 uncultured Acidimicrobiaceae bacterium
TCGAATTCCACCCCATCCCCGACGCAGTCCACGTCCGAGCCTGGAACGAAGACCCGGATGAATACTGGAGAGTCGTCGCCGACTTCCTACAGCGGGTAACAGCAGGCCAATAGACCAAGCCAGACCACCCGAGCGTGAACGCATGTCTGTGTCTCCTAACCGGAGCGGACTGCTGTGGGTCTGGTAGGCAACTTGGTTCCGTGTGCTCATCTCGGTGTCGTGATCCAAACCCGCTCTGATGCTCTCTTTGGTGAGACCTGGGTAACGCCAACCCTGCACGGCTGACCACTGTTCGTGTAGGTTCGCCACCGTAGGGGAAGGAACGCATTGCCAGGTTGGTGTTGTGAACAACAACCCGGTGGTGAAAAGGATGCGAAGGAGGCAAGTGCGGATGGCTTCACGGTCGGCCCGCCCGACCCTGCGCCTCTTGCCGCTCCCGGGACTTTTTTTGCCGGATCCCGACGAGTGCTCTCCTCGCCGCTCATCTCTCGGGGAAAAACCGGAGCCGGGCGAGTCATGCGTCCACTTCCTCAAAGTCGAACGCATCGGCAAGGTGGCCTAGAGGAACCGCGAACGGGTCGGGGAGGGGCTCCCCGGTGATATGTGAGAGGGGTTTTGTGCCATCACCAGGAGTTGGCACGTAACCCCCTGTTTCGGCTTGTTTTCCCTGGTCAGCGGCCTGGAGGTTTTGTGCCAAGGGTTCTGACTCGGGCAGGGTTGGCACGTAACCTGAGAGGATCCACGTCGACGGGCGCCCCTGCTTCGATTCGTCCCGGTACACGTCTACCCGCAGGTGTTTGCGGGCGCGGTACAGCGTCCGGTCAGCTATCCCTTCGGATCGTGCCGCCTTGAACAGTTCCCGCTTCTCTTGGGGCCCGGCTTGTAGTTCGCGACGGAGCCAGTTGACGGCTTCGCCGAGAGCGGATCGGTCCTCGACTGTGCCTAATAGGTCCTGGGTTTCTACTCAGCTATTCGACGAACCAACCCGCCCGCGCAGCTCGTCGATCAGCTCGCCGGACTCCATCACCCACCCCCATGCCCGCGCCTGCTCCGACCCCGCTAGGAGTCGTAGCTGGCCTACTGGTTGAGACCGGAGGCGATCTCGCTGAAGGCCTCTGATACCTCGTCGCCAGCCAGGGAAATGGCTACGAGTGCGATGATGGCAATAAGCACCACGAGAAGCGCGTACTCCACCATGGTGGCGCCCTTCTCACTCTCGATCCAGGTGGTCAACCTGGTCCACAGGACAAACATAATGACCTCCCCTTGTCTGCCTTCGACACGCAAATCCTAAGGCAGCAACCTTGAGTTGCAATGGGTCATCAGAACCAGGCGGGCACCTGGCCCTCCTACGGTCGATCCACTTGGAGAAAGGTTCTACTGGTTTGGAGGACCGGGTACTCGTATCCATCGTCCAATGAATAGACCACCCCGTCCAGAGGACGAGGTTTCACTGAACAACAGACCTACTCCGGGGCTCCTCAAATGGTTCGCGGAATCAACCCGTCCGGCAGGTCGCCAACATGGGCCAGACCACCTCCCGTCAACCCTCCCGACTCCATCACCCACCCCCCAAGCCCGCGCCTGTTCCCACTCGGGTCGATTCCGAATCTCTGTGATGTCGACATCGGGCCATGTTCGGAGTCGGTCAAGTAGGTCGGCCATCTCCGGTGTGACAGCGACACAGCTCATCCCCCGGCAAGGTAGAACCGGATGAGGACACATTCAGTCGGTCAGTGCCCCGTAGATAACGAGTGCCAGAAGGAACCCGAACAGGATGCGTCCCCAGAACGGAATATCAAGCGGTCGCACAAACCCTGCTAGCCGAAGTAACCAAGTGCTGACCCTCAGTCGGCGACGGTGACGCCCTCGGAGTACGGAGTTTCGGTCACGATGATCGTCTGCCCGAAGTCGCCCGAGTTCAGACCGCAAGTCGTAGCAGTTCCCCGGAGCCATATTTCCGCCGAGTGCTCGCCTGCGGCCAGTCCGGTGAACAGTCCCTTCACCGCGATGGTGTGTCGTTGGTTGGCAAACACCACCGCACCGGCCCCTGCGTTCTCAAAGGCCGTGGAGCTGCTCCCGTTGTCGTTGAGGCCGTCGATCCTCAGCTGAAATTCGCAGAACCCGCCAGAACTACTGCCATGGGCGTTCCAGTCGAGGAGGATGGCGGTCCCATCGGACACCTTGACGAAGCTACCGATCGTCCGATGCAACTCATATGCGCTACCCACGGTCGCGTCGCCGCTGCTGCCGTCGTACAGAAAGCGCGTAATGACGGGAGCTCCACGATGAAGAAAAGCCGCCATCTGCTCCCTGGTCACGTTGTCTTTCGGGCAGTAGTTGGTGCCACCACACCCCAGGGTTACTCCGGCGTCGGCCAGCCAGCTGATGTCGTCGTGGAACGGATTCGAGTCTGGTACATCCCCAAACTGGTGGCTGGCGTACACCGCCACCGGAGTAGCGACCAGAGCTCCTACTAATCCGGCCAATACGAACATGAGCGCGGTTCTACGCATTTGGGACCTCCTCTGGTCGGGGGCGAAGACTACGCGGAGGCTCTAATCGGCAACCCGGTTGGATGTTGTTTCGCGGCCACCCACTACGTACAGGCCCGGCTCACCGACTGATTCTGTCCTCAGCGGGTTCTACCCTCGCAGGATGAGTTGCGTCCCCGTCACACCCGAAATGGAACAGCTGCTTTCCGAGTTGCGAGGCTGGCCGGACGTCGACGCACTGGACCGATGACCGCGAGCTCATGGTCCCCGGTCCCTTGAGGGGTGACAGGGTCACATCTGCACGTTCAAGAAGACTGAATCCCTGTCTAGCGTCGCTAGCTGGGCCCGCCCAACTGTCACTCCGACGCGTCGCGAGCGCGGCAGACAAGAAACGGCCTAAGCGCGTCAAATACCGCCCGTAGTTCTTGTCGATTCAGCTTGAAAGCGACGATGAGTCCACGCAGAATGCCCACACTTTTATGCGCCATCCAGGGGGGACTCCTAGTCCGGTCTCTTCCGCGACCACTGTCCAGGTATTGAGCGATGAGGGTGACGATTGAGTCACTTTGGGATTGTCACTGTCGAGAATCTGAAATCCGCCTCCGATGACCGTCTTCGTAATTGGGCACGAAGCCTGCGCTATCTCAAACCTGTCGAAGGTGCCAGCTGTATCGATCTGAGTGACTATCTCCCATCCGGTCAACCCGGCTCCGGCCGGACCCGGTTCACCCTGCGGACCCTGAGGTCCGGGTTCACCCTGCGGACCCTGAGGACCCGCTGGGCCGGGAGGACCCGCTGGGCCGGGAGGACCCGCTGGGCCGGGAGGTCCTTGAGGACCGGTCTCGTTCCAGCTGATCTGCAGCTGATTTCCCAAGCACGGCTCGCTCGGATCAGCACCGATGGCAACCCTGCTTATGTTTCCGCCAGGGCTCAGACAGCCGGTGTAGGTGTCACCGCCATTGCTGGCGACGGCCACGCCCGACCCGACGATCAGGACCAGAGTTGCCAACAGAATCCAGTATCGCCTCACGAGCGCCCAGGCCGTATTGAATACCGCAAGCATGAATTCCTCCTTTCTTACGGCCAACCCCCGAGCGTAGTTGAGCGCCCACCCGTTGCGTTCGTCCGATTCTCCCGGTGTGCTGCCTTTTCAACCAAGGAGGCTTGGTTAAGTGCGAAGCCCTTCGAGTTGTCGCTCCTCTGTGTCGTTGCCCACTGTGCTGCGCTTCCTTGTCAGCATGTGCGAAGAGCAAATAACTTTGACTCTTCGTTGATTCGTGACCTGGGGTTTTACCCTGTTAGCACACTGCTTTTCGGGCTCGGACTGTTAATCCATTGGTTGTAGTAGGTTCGAGTCCTACCCGCGGAGCTCAAGAAGCCAAATCCCCAATAGCCACGGGGATGTGGCGGTGGACTTCCGGCTCGAAGTAGAGACCGCGGCCAGGCTATCCACTGATAGGCCGGGAACCGCCCCCGCAGACTTATGAGCTGGGGACCAACACGTACTGCAATGGGACGGCTCCCGTGCTGGGCAGTCCAATATCGGCAGTCATGTGACTGTGGTCGCTGGGTCTTAAGGCCCCTTATCCCAACGGGGGGCCAGCAGGAGCCACTTACATTCCTGGCAGTCACTGATGAGACTCTCGTGGGGCGCATTTTTCTGCACCTACGATGGACTGCACAGAGTGGCTCCGTGCTGGCTGCACCCCTCCAAATATCGGCAGCCATGCTGCTGTGGTCCGTAGGTCGCAAGCCCCAATATCCCGGCAGATTGCGTCCACACGAATGGAACGGGAGCCACCTCCTCCCCTCACCTGATGAGAGCCAGTCGAGGACTCGAATCAACTGCTCCTGGGGTGGCCCCCGTCCTGATACCCAATATCGGGAGCCGTACAACTTTGGTTACTAGGTCGACAGCCCCCTATGGGTCAACTGTCGGTCTAATGGCTTATATCGAGGAGGGGACGCAGGTTTATGACTGGGTCTTCGGTGCGGCGGAGCCGGGGAACTCTGAGTGCGTAATCAGTGCAGGGAGAACCAATAGCACTAACGGGAGCATGACGAACTGAAAGCTCCATGGCAGGAAGGCAAGGAACAACATTCCAAGCCATCCGAACAATCGCATCTTGCGGGTTCCGAGTCTCGGTGGACCATCGAAGCTGAGCAGGAAGAGCACCCCACCGAGGGCACCCAGAAACCCAGCCGAAAGTATCCATGTGAGAATCCAACCGGAGTAGCTGACCTCGATGAGGTTGATGAAGACTACCCACAACCCGAAGATGGTGGTTGCCAGACCAACCAGCCGATAGAAGCGCTCTGAGCCAGTTGCCTCATGGCCCAATTCTACTTCGTTCTGTGCCTTCCCTGTCGACTAATTTGAGCAGTCACTCAAAATCGAGTATGATGACCCGAAGTTGAAACCCGCTCCCTGGCGGCGTGATGGTGGCGGCCGCCGATAAAGTGCCTCGCTGGGGGGAAGGTGTCCAGCGCACCGCGTGAAGGGTGGCCAGGCCCAACAAACTGGCCCGGATCGACGCTCGACTCCGCTGCTAACCACAGGAGTTGAGTCATGTCGTCACTCAATCGTCTACAGGAAATCGGCGGGCAACTCCGCGCCCTGGCCGAGAAATCGAAATTGACACAAGCCGACGCCGCGGCCGTGGACCGACTGGCCGCCGAGTTCGAGAAGGAACACGCCGACTTTTCCCGGTCGCAAGCCCACGCGAAGCCGCTCGACTCGGATCCGATGGGACGCCCTCGGTCAGCCACTAAATACCGCAGGCCGTGGGAGATTCTCAGGCACGAGTGGGGATTTCGTACTGCGTCGCCGAAAGAGCTTCATGAGCGTGCCTTGAGTGCGGTAGAAGCTCTCGATGGTGCGACCGATGCCGACCGGGAGGAGATGACCCGGAAATTCTCCGAACACGACGACCAGGCCGGCACCCGCCGGCAACTCCCTCGTCATTGGTGGGAATCACGTGGCTAGGGTTGCCGAGAGTCATCGCGACTGTCGAATGACCTAGGCACTCGGAGCGGGGATTGCGGGCCTGCAGAACGATGGCTTTGGGGGTGTGCCGCGGGTCATGGAGTGGCTACGTGAAGTCATCAGTTGCAGTACAGCGCGTGGGCTGTGGACCTCGAGACTGGACCGTATGAGGGGTGTTCAGGCTGCCCGCGTAACTGGGGGGTGGCCGCGCCGGTGGCTCATCGCCTTGTTGGCGGCGGCTGTGCTGGCTACGGGTTGCTCGGGTTCCGACGATTCCGATCAATTCGACGAATCCGACGAATCTCCGACTTCTCAGGCGAGCGGATCTTCGCAGGGTGTGCGGGAGGCGCTCGAAGGCGCGGGGATTCGAATCGTCGATGAGCCCGCCGAATCGGGTTCGGGATTCGAGCTGTGGTCGTTCCAGGTTACGAACATGCAGCGGGAGATCGATGACGGCACCGGCTATGTGGGGCGCCAACTCGACGAACTGGCGGGTTCCCCCGGTGGGATGCCCTTCTCCTACCTCCTCGCCGGTTGGCTTCAATCGACCCCGACTTCCACGGCCGGTGCGGCGCGCGAACTGATCGGAGACCAACCTTGGGAGCAAGCACCGTCTCTGGTCTTCCCCACGGCAGTGATCGCCCTGTTTGTGGCGGACGCGCTGCAAGCGTCAGACTCCCTCGACGCCAATGGGTTGCCGACTGCTCGGCTGGTTGCGTTGGCACAAGGGGGTATCTGCTCCACCCTCTCGGGCTGGTTCAACCGGGTGCTCGACTTCATATTCGAATCGCTGAAGGTCAACACAGACGATGAGGGATTCTTCGGCTGGCTGGGGACGATATGGAACGCCGCAGTCG
>CAZSOF010000152.1:0-6337 GCA_964607685.1 uncultured Acidimicrobiaceae bacterium
CCTCGTTCATCGGGGACTGGCAAAGCTCACGGGGCCAAACCGGCCCTCCATATCCCCGGGGTGGGACCCTCACCGACGAGGAGAGGCGGGCCGTGGTGGCTCTCGACTTCGGGTCTCTGTACGCGATGGGAGTCAACCCCTTCCTTCTCTGGCAGTTCGCCAGGTCGGTCTGTGTGCCTGACATGATGACCATCGACGAGTTGATCGCCAGTTTTCGGGTGGCCACGGAGCCCCACGGATTTCCCGACTACTCCACCTGAGGTGAGTCGATCGCTCTGATCGGGCTAGTAGTGTCGCCGACCCCCTGATGGAGGAAGGATGGAGCTCGAAGGCAAGGTGGCTGTGGTCACCGGAGGCAGCAAGGGAATAGGCAGGGCCATCGCCCGCCGACTGGCCGAGGAGGGGACAGACCTCGTGATCGCCGCTCGGACCAAGTCGGCGCTCGCCGCGACGGCAGCCGAGATATCGGACGCCGGCGGCCGTCGAGTGGTGACCGTGGCCACCGACCTGTCGACCGGGCCGGGCTGTGATCGTCTCTACCGGGAGGCCACCGACGCCTTCGAGTCGATCGACATCCTGGTCAATTGTGCCGGGGCAACCGCGGCGGGGCCCTTCCTCGAGCTGCCCGATGAGAAGTGGCAGGAGGGCTTCGACCTCAAGTTCTTTGGCGCAGTGCGTCTCTCCCGCCTCTTCTGGCCCGACCTGGCGGCCAGTCGGGGGACGGTGATCATGATCGACGGGGGCCTGGCCCGCACCCCCAACCCCAATCTCATGATCGGAGGAGCGGTCAATGCGGCTCTGGCCAACTTCGGCAAGGGGCTGGCCGGGCTCGGCTTGAGGGACGATGTCAACGTGAACATCATCCATCCCGGCCAGACGCGGACCGAGCGTCTCAACACCCTCATGCAGGCTCAGGCCAGCCAGGCCGGTCAGACGATGGAGGAGTTTCTCCAGGCGACCATGGACCGTCAAGGGATACGTCGCCTGGGCAGGCCGGAGGACGTTGCCGAGTTGGCCGCGTTTCTCTGCTCTCCACGGGCACGGCACATTCAGGGGACGGCGATCTCGGTCGACGGTGGTGGCACCAAGAGCCTGTTCTGAGGCGGGCGTCGCGGCCGAAGACACTCAGGAATACAACACCGGGACGATTCGACGTTCCATGACCGAACGTCGAATCGCGGCGCACAACTCTGCGCTGCGCAGCCCGTCCTGTCCCGATGCGTCGGGCTCTTTGCCCTCGAGGATCGAATCGGTGAAAGCGGCCACTGCACGGCGGTGGGCATCGAAAGCCGGGTAGTGGACCACCGACTCCTCACCGTCGATCAGTGTGTGGAGATCGCCCCCGACACGCGACCGTGTGAATCCGGAGCCCACGAGCCGGCCCTTGGTGCCATGTATCGATATCTCGTTGCGGGGGTTGGCCACGCTCTCGTTGCAGTTGAATTCCACGAGAGTCCGGTTGGCGAATCGGAGCAGGATCAGGGCCAGCCACTCGACCGAGCCCGACTCCGGATCGTTGTCGAACATCGCGGCCACCTCCACCGGCTCCGAGCCCAGGATCACCCTGAGCAGATCGAGGCCGTGGACACCCACGTTGTGGACCGACCCCAGACCGGCCATCGCCGGATCCCGTCGCCAGTTCCGATAGTCGCGGGGCCCCGACCCAACCTGAAGCTGAACCGTCTCGACACGGCCGATGGCGCCACTCCTCACGGTGTCGGTCACATCTCGCACCCAAGGAAGGTGGCGGTATTGGAAGTTGACCCCCAGCTTCACCTCGGCTCGGGTGCAGGCGGCTACCGCACGAAGGGCCCCGTTGGTATCGACGGCCAGTGGCTTGTCGCAGAGAATGTGTTTGCCTGCCCCGGCAGCCGCCACGACCTGGGGGGTATGAAGCGAGTTCGGGGTTGCGATGAACACCGCATCGACGTCTGGGTCGGCCAGCATCTCGGTGTAGCTGGTGTATGAACGTCTCGCGCCGAACTCACGGGCGAAAGCATCGGCGCGGCCTCGGTCCCGGCTCACCGCGGCGACCAGCTCAGACCGAGGCTCGGCCACCATCGCAGGAGCGATCCGCTCCCGGACGATGCTGCCGATGCCGATGATCCCCCAGCCGAGCCGGTCCACTGCCTCAGAGCCCCAGGACCCGGGTCGGGTTGCCCTCGAGGATGGCGTTCCGCTCCTGTTCGCTCAACTCGGGCAGGCCCCGGATCCAGTTCACCGGGTCCTTGAGAAACATCGGGGCCGGGTAGTCGGTTCCCAGGACCACCTGGTCGATACCAACCGCATCGATGAGAAACCGGAGCACCGGCCCGCTGTATGTGCAGCAGTCATAGAGAAAACGATCGAGGTAATCGCTGGGAGGCATCTTCTGGCTGAATCCGTCCTGGGTGTGAAACGGCGGCGTCATCCCGCCCTCCGCCTCCTCGAGGGCGCCGGCCACCTTGTCAAGACGAGCCACGCCGTAGGCCGTGTAGCCACCCCCATGCCCCAGGAGCATGCGCAGGTCCGGATGGCGATCGACGATCCCGGAGAAGACCAAGGTGGCGAAGACCAGTGTGCGCTCTGTGAGATTGCCCACCGCGTTGGGGAGCTTGTAGCGACGGTTGCGATGCTCCACACACGTGTCACGCCCCTGGTGGAAGAAGAGAAGAGCCCCCATCTCCTCCGCGGCGGCGAAGAAGTCCTCGAACTCGGGCTCGTCATAGGTGCGTCCTACGACGTGATCCGAGAGGATCACCCCGCGGAGGCCGAGGTCTCCCATTGCCCGCTCCATCTCGTCGATGGCCGAGGGAACGTGCTGCATGGGGGTCATCGCCATGCCGAGAAATCGCTCGGGATGAGTGGCCACGGTGTCCGCGATCTCATCGTTGCATTCACGATGAATCCGTCGGGTGAGGTCCAGGTCGTTGTCGTATTGATAGAAGCCGATCGTCGGCGTGATGAGCTGCATGCCGATGCCCAGCGTGTCCATCTCCTCGAGTCGCTCCGTGACCGACTTGTCGAAACCCCCGAAACCCAGCTCCCCGGGGAAGGCATCCAAGCCGTACCACTCGCCTGTGGTCCGGATGGCGTCCTTGTATCGCTCCGGGGTCAGATGGGCGTGCATGTCGACTATGGGCATCTCGATCCTCAGACCCCCGATCGTCCAAGATCGGCCCATCGGAGGCGGTGGCGGGTGGACCGTTTGCACAATACATTGCCAACCACCGCCCGAACGGGCGGGAGAGAGCCGAAGTGAGGAGACACAGTGCGCGAGCCGTTGAAAGACCGCATCGACCGTGGTGACCTGCTCATCGTGTTCGCGGTCGGCAGGATGTACCACCACAACATCGTCCAGTACCTCGGGTTGAGCGGGGAGTTCGATGGCTTCTGGATCGACGTCGAGCACGCCGGGCTGACGGTCAGTGACATGGAGACGGCCATAGCCGCGGGCAAGGCTCATGGGTTGGAGTCATTCGTGAGGCTGCCGCCGACCGACTATGCCATCGTCACCCGCTGCTTCGAGAGTGGAGCCGCCGGAGTGATGGCGGCTCAGATCCAGAGCGCGAACCAGGCAGAGGAGTTCGTGCAGTGGGCCAAATTCGCCCCTAGAGGACGACGTGGGCTCAACCCGCTGGGTCATGACGGTGGATTTGGCTCCATTCCCCTCGCCGAGTTCTCGGAGAAGGCCAACCGAGAGAGCTTCGTGGCGATACAGATCGAGACTTCCGGGGCGGTCGCCGAGGTCGATGAGATAGCAGCCATCGATGGGGTCGATCTGCTGTTCGTGGGCCCATCCGACCTGGGACAGGCCCTGGGGGTGGTCGGCCAGTTCACGCATCCCAAGGCCATCGAGGCCATCGACGCAGTGGCCGCGGCCTGCAAACGCCATGGCAAGCACTGGGGAGCGGTGACCCCCAACCCCGAATACGCGGCTTTGATCGTGGACAAGGGCTGCACCCTCATCTCGCCCACCAATGACGTGAAGCTGGTGACCACCGGCCTGGCCACTGTCAGGGAGATGTTCGGCTCGATCTGGCCGAACTAGCTCGTGCTGGCCGAACCAGCCCGGTCTGCGTCCAGGTGGAAGGCCTGGAGAGGGAGAGTGATGTGCTCGAGCTGGATGGCGACTGCCTTTTCCTCGTCTCTGGCGTCGTACGCGTCGAGAAGCGCGTAGTGGTCGGCCACCGCCCTCTTTCGTGTTTCGGGATGAAGACGCTGAGCCTGGGCGACGAAAACACCGCCCCCCTCTTCCAGTGACACCAAGATGCCGCTGAGCCGGGTGGTTCGGGTCGCTCTGTGAAAGATCGAGTGAAAGCGGATGTTGTCCTGTACCCAAGGACCGAGCTCTTCATCCGAGGCCAGGGTGTCGGCCAAATCCCTAGCCTCTGCCAGCTCCTCGGCGGTGATGCTCTCCATCGACAGCCGAACGGCGAGCGGCTCCAGGGCCCGTCGTACCTCGACGATCTCCGCCATGTCCTGCCACTCGGGCTTGCGGACCCTGCCGATCTTGTGGCTGTCCATGACGATCAGGCCCTCGGTCACCAAGTCACGCATTGCCTCCCGAACCGGGGTGGTGCTCACCTGGAGCTGGGCGGCGATCTCGGTTTGGACCAACCTGGTGTCACCGGGGAGATCTCCCCGGAGAATGGCGGTCCGCAGGCTGTCACGCACCAGATCCGCTGCCGTCATCCTCCGCCCGGTGGGAGTGGACAGCACGAGTCTGTCACCACGGGCCATGATCAGGTCTCTCTCCGTGTTCGGTAGTGACCGTCCAGTTGGCGGTCGTCCAGGATTCTGTAATATGCCGACTATATAGAGTCGGGAGAGCTCTTCACAACGACTGTCCGCTGCAGGGCGCATCCCGTGTGGGCGATCGGAGACACCATCAGCAGATACGCCAAAGGGCCATTCGCCGTCGACTGGGAGGATCGATACGACTTCGCCGAGCTGCGCCGGCAGCGAGTTGCCAAGACACAGGAGGCCTTGGCGAGCTCGGACGCTGACGCCGTTCTCGTCTGGAAAGACGAGAACGTTCGCTATCTGACCGCGCTCCGGGCGCAACTGATCGCCGGCAAGACGACCTCACTGAACGGTGCCCTGCTTCATGCGGGTGAGGAGCCGGTCCTGCTCGGCTCGGGCGGTGAAATCGACAAAGCCAGGTTCGGGATGAGCTGGATCGGCGAGGCCCATGCAGTTCCGATCATGGAGCAGCGAGAGCTGGTCGACGGATTCGTCACCGACATCCTCACCCCTCTACTCAAAGAGCGGGGCCTGGATTCGGGTCGGTTGGCGGTCGACCAGGCCAACATCTCATTCATCGACTCCCTGCGGGCCCACCTCCCCGATGTCGAGTTGGTCGACGGCGACAGCGTGATGCAGAGCGCTCGGTGGACCAAGACCGATCTCGAGGTGGCCGTCATCGAAGAGGCCTGCGCCATCGGCGATTCCGTCACCCAGCGTGCTCTCGACGAGACGCGGGCTGGAAGACGAGAGCTGGAAGTGGCCGCCGACGCCATGCAGACACTGTTCCAGCTCGGCGGGGAGATGGCTCACGTCATCACACCCTTCGTGGCCTCCGGTGAGCACATGTCACCGCCGCATCGTCTGGCCACCGACAAGATCATCCGCAATCAGGATCTCTGCTTCATCGACATCGGCGCCATGTGGAACGGATATTTCGCCGACATCGGTCGCACCACGATCGTGGGCAGGCCGTCGCGGGAGCAGAAGAAGATCTACACGGCGGTATACGAGGGTCTGATGGCCGGGATCGACAGGATGAGGCCGGGCAACACCAATCAGGACTGCGCCGACGCCATCATCGCCAAGATCGCCGAGTACGGGTTGGAGGACCACCTCTTCAGCTTGTTCATCGGGCACGGCATCGGAATGGGTGCCAATGAGCCGCCGTACATCGGGGAGACGCTTCCCGGAGCCACCACCTACGAGTTCCGACCCAACATGGTCTTCGCAGTGGAGCCGCTGGTATGGGTCCCTGATGTCCGGGGAGGTGGAGGTGTGCGTCTCGAGGACATGGTGCTGATCACCGAGGGTGACCCCCATCTGCTGTCGAGAGTGGAATACGAGGAGCGACTGCTGGACTGAATCTCAGACGCCAAGAGCCCGCCGGGAACGTTCGGGAGGGAACCCACCCGGAGACCGGTGGACCGGAGGCCCTGGAGGCGACGGTGATACTGGAGGGGATCGTTGAGAGGGCGAGTGGTCGATCTCGACGAGCTGCGGGCACGGGAGTAGAGCCCCGTCCCGGGGGCCGGCTCAAATAGAGTCGATCACCCCGACCGAGGTGCGCCACCGGTGCAGTATCTGAAAGAGCCCAAGCCCACTCCCGAGG
>CAZSOF010000153.1:0-6329 GCA_964607685.1 uncultured Acidimicrobiaceae bacterium
TTCTCGTTCACGCCCCAGGACGGCAACCCGCTGTTGTCCACGGTGGCCGCCCTGCTCTGGTACCTCGACCCCGATACCCGCGACGACCGGATCGACATTCTGCGCCGGTATCTGTTCGCCGAGATCTAGGCCCACACTTGGAACCAGAGGCGAAGACCTTCGCCGAAGAGGCGATCCGAGCAATCGGGCGTCACGACGTAGCCGCGGCGCGCACTGCCATCACTGAGGCATTCGAAGTCGATCACGAGATCGGGTCCCTGGCCGATGCCGTCTATCTGGCGTGTGCCGAGATCGAGAATGACGAGGCGGTGAGCACGTCGACCTGGAACATGCTGGCTGACGCCGTCGACTCTGCGGAGTTGGTGGCCGTGGTCGAGGCGTCGCGCACGTAACCTGCCGACCGTGATCGTGGAAGTCATCGCGGTAGGGACCGAGCTCCTGCTCGGCCAGATCGCGAACACCAACGCCGCCACCATCGGGGCCGCCCTGGCCGACCAGGGGCTGGACGCCCATTTCCAACAGATCGTGGGTGACAATCTCGCCCGGGTGAACACCACCATCCGAACCGCGCTCGACCGCTCCGATGCAGTGATCATCACGGGGGGGATCGGTCCGACGAAGGACGATCTGACCCGAGAGGCGGTCTGTGAGGCCACCGGTCTCGAGATGGCCTTCAGCGAGTCGTACGCGGAGCATCTTCGAGAGTGGTGGGCCAGTCGGGGCCGAGCCATGCCCGAGTCCAATCTGCGACAAGCTCATCATCCGGTGGGAGCCGAGCTGTTGATGAATCCGAAGGGGACGGCTCCCGGCTTGGCTCTCGACCACCAAGGCACGCTCATCTACTGCATCCCGGGTGTCCCCGCCGAGATGGAGCATCTACTCCACAATGAGGTGATACCGCGGATCGTGGCCCGATCCGGTGGGCCAGCCGTCGTGGCGAGCAGGCTGTTACGGACCTGGGGTGGGAGTGAATCGAGCGTCGGGGAGATGTTGGACGACCTCTACGAAGGCTCGACCAATCCCTCGATCGCCTTCCTGGCGTCTGCGGGTGAGATCAAGGTGAGGATCACGGCCAAGGCCGACACTCGCGACGAGGCGATGGCACTGATCGGGCCGATGGAACAAGAGGTGCGGCGGCGTCTCGCTCCATGGGTGTTCGGCGTCGACGACGAAACAGTGGAGGTGGTGCTCCGTCGGCTCCTGGAGGAGAGGGGGTGGACAGTGGGCGCCGCCGAGTCGATGACCGGGGGGATGGTATGCGCTGCCCTGACGTCGGTTCCCGGGGCGTCGTCCTACGTCAAGGGCGGGGTGGTCGCCTATGACCCCGAGCTCAAAGAGAGACTGCTCTCGGTCGAGGACACCGGGCGCTTGGTGGACGAGGAGACGGCGCTGGAGATGGCAGATGGGGGACGGAAACTGCTCGGGGCGGACGTTGTGGTGGCGGTCACCGGTTCAGCGGGGCCGGAACCGCTGGAGAAGCCACCGGGAACAGTGGTCATCGCGGTCGCCACCCCGGAGGACACCAGGGCACGGGAGCTACGCATGCCGGGAGATCGGGAGCGGGTCCGTGCCTACGGCACCACCTCGGCGCTTCATTTGACGCGTCTGGCGGTCTCAGGGAGATGGTGGACACAGTAGGAAGAGTGTTCGCCGCGGTCGCCTTGCCGCCGGAGATCAAGTTCGTCCTCTCCGACCGGATTTCCGACCTGCCGGTGCCCGGCCGGGTGGCACCGGCGGACAACTGGCACATCACGCTCCGTTTCCTGGACGTGATCGATCGGGTGACCTACGAGCGTTTTCTCTCTCAGCTCGAGGTGGTGCGGGAGGAGTTCGCGTTCACCGTCGGGCTCGATGGGTTCGGGGCCTTCCCCAACCCACGGAAGGCAACCGTGTTCTGGGTGGGGGTCGGTCAGGGCGCGACCGAGCTGGCGGTCCTCAACGAGGTGATCGAGGAGGCGGCTCGGTCTGCGGGCCTGTTGCCCGAGGAGCGACCGTTTCACCCCCATGTGACGTTGTCACGGATCAGGCCGCCGGTCGATGTACACGAATTGCTGGAGGAGGATTTCTTCGCCAGCTGGTGGTGTGATCGAGTGGTGGTCTATCTCAGTCACCTCGGCCGCGGTCCTGCCCGCTACGAGCCCCTTGACTCGGTGAAGCTGATTGGGTAAATCACGGGTACGAACACCTGTTCGGTCTAGCATCTGAATTCTTGTCAGTGGTCACCGATACGGTTCGGAGCAGATGAGTCAGGAAGGACACGAAGTGGAACGCGACAAAGCATTGGACATGGCGGTCAGCCAAATCGAGAGACAATTCGGCAAGGGAGCCATCATGAAGATGGGTGAGGCCGCCAGTCGCAAAGTGGACGTCATCCCCACCGGGGCTCTCGCCCTGGACCTCGCCCTCGGGATAGGTGGTGTGCCCCGAGGGAGGATCGTGGAGCTCTACGGGCCGGAATCGAGCGGCAAGACATCGCTCGCCCTCCACATCGTGGCCGAGGCGCAACGCAACGGTGGCATCGCCGCCTTCATCGACGCCGAGCACGCTCTCGACCCGATCTATGCCAAGGCTATCGGGGTAGACGTCGACGAGTTGCTGATCTCCCAGCCCGACACCGGCGAGCAGGCGTTGGAGATCGCCGACATGCTGATCCGTTCCGGGGCTCTCGATGTGCTGGTCATCGACTCGGTGGCCGCCCTGGTGCCCCGCGCCGAGATAGAAGGTGAGATGGGTGACTCACATGTCGGACTCCAGGCCCGTCTCATGAGTCAGGCGTTGCGCAAGCTGGCCGGCACCCTGAACAAGTCACGGACCACCGCCGTCTTCATCAACCAGCTCCGGGAGAAGATCGGTGTGATGTTCGGAAGTCCTGAGACGACCCCTGGTGGTCGGGCCCTCAAGTTCTATTCGTCGGTCCGGCTCGACATCCGACGCATCGAGGCCATCAAGGACGGCACCGACAACGTCGGTAACCGGGTGCGGGTCAAGGTGGCCAAGAACAAGATGGCACCGCCGTTCCGTCTCGCCGAGTTCGACATCATGTTCGGTCATGGCATCTCCCGGGAGGGAAGTCTCCTCGACGTTGCAGTCGACAATGGTGTGGTCAAGAAGAGCGGCGCCTGGTTCACCTACGACCAGGACCAGCTGGGTCAGGGTCGGGAGAACGCCAAGCGTTTCCTGCGGGAGAACCCCGAGTTGGCCATGCAACTCCAGGCCAAGGTGTACGAGGCGGTGGGCCTCGTCAACACCGAGGAGTCCGAGACCGAAGTCGACCTCACCGAGGAGACGGCCTCACAGGAGGAGTGAGGACGTCTGCCGTGAAGTAGGGCACGCTGAGCGGGGTTTGCCCGCACACGGGATTCGCCTCAGTCAGGGTTTGACTCCGGAGACCAGATATCGCTTCACCAGGCCGTCCTCGGCGTGGGCGATGTCGAGGGAGCGGTTGCGCATCCTCGTCCGGTAGTCCTCCTCACCGAGTAGGGCAACGAAGGATTCGGCGTCCTCTTCCCAGGCCATCTTCCAGCTCTTTGCAGTCTCCAGATATTGAGGAGTGACATCAACCAGCTCGATATCGACGAATCCTGATTCACTCATCAGCAAGTCGTATCCGACCGCCGACTCGACATATTCGTTCCCGTCGCGTTGAGCCAGACGGGCACGGTCGGTGTGGGTGAGACCTTCGGTGGTGGTGATGACGTAGAAGACATGGCGAGCACCCGGCTTGAGGACCGAGAACGTTGCTCTCATCACGGAGAGCTTCTCACCCAGTCAGCAGAAGACGTCACTGGACGTGGCAGCGTCGAAGACGGCGTCGGCGAATGGGAGAGCAGTGCCACTCGCTACCACCGCTTGCGTGTGGAGGCCGTCTCGTCGCGAGCGCTCGGCCGCGACTGCCATCCCCTCCAGGGTCGGATCCGTCAGAAACGCGCGGCAGCCGGTCGACGCCGCCAGATAGTTTCCCGGCCAACCGGCACCACTACCTATGTCGAGAAGGACCCTGCCCGGGGCGAGCTCCAAGCGATGCGCCAGCTCGTTGGCCTGGTCCAGGGTGGTGAAGCTGGATGCGCCGTAGTCACATCCGATCACCATCCGCTCGGCCCGGACCATCGCCGGATCGGTGACTATGCGAAATCTCTCTTTGAACTGCTCATATAGACCCGGGTACTCGGCCATCGGGTCGATTCTCACAAACCGAATCGACGCGTGCCGAAGGCAGCGTCGGATTTCGCGAACTGCCCGTTCAGGTCACGTCGGTCGTGCGGTAGACTGGACAATCTGACACACGAAAACTGCTTGAAAACAACCGGAACCTACGAGACATGTCAGGAGGAGCGCAGAACCCACGGGTGAGTTGATCCCTCGATTCTGAGTCGCTTCGTTCGTGTGCCGGGCCCCTTTAGGGTGCCGGCACATTTGGTCTAAAAGGTCCCGGGAGAAGGGACAAGAGATGGATGCCACGTTGGCGATAGGGCTGGCAGCCCTGGGGGTCGCCATCGGCCTTGGTTTCGGTTATCTGATTGCCCGTCTGGCGATTGCCAGGCGGCGTGAGCGGGACGGCATCTCCGCCGAGGACGTAGTGAGCTCGGCGCGACTGGATGCCAAGACCATTCTGGCCAAGGCGGACGAGGAAGGCCGGGCTAAGGCCGATAGCTACCGGGAACGGGAGGAAGAGGCCCTGGCGCACCGACGACTGGAGCTGAACAACCTCGAATCCCGTCTCACCCAACGTGAGGAGACCCTGGAGCAGCGAGCCTCCAACCTTGCGCAGCGGGAGAAGATGCTCATCGATCGGGAGGACGAGGTGACCACTCTCCGCGGCGACTTGGAGCTGCTCAAGGAAGAGGCCCGCCATCAGCTGGAGAAGGTTGCCAGCATCGATGTGGGCGCGGCCAAGGCGGAACTCCTGGCACAGGTAGAAGACGAGGCCCGACGCGAAGCGATGATCCTCGTGCGCGACATGGAGATCAAAGCCCGGGAGGAAGCCGACCGTCGTGCACGGCGGATACTGGCGACCGCCATCCAACGTCTTTCCGCCGAGGTCGTCACCGAGACCACCGTGTCGGTGATCGAACTCCCTTCGGACGAGATGAAGGGACGCATCATCGGTCGTGAGGGGCGCAACATCCGTCACCTTGAATCGGTGACCGGGACCAGTCTGATCGTCGACGACACGCCTGAGGCGGTATCCGTCAGCTCCTTCGACCCGGTGCGCCGCGAGGTGGCAAGGCTCACCGTGGAGCGACTGGTCGCCGATGGCCGAATCCATCCCGCCTCCATCGAAGAGGCCTACGAGAAGGCCAAGGACCAGGTGGAGCAGTCGATCAGAGACGCCGGGGAGTGGGCTCTGGTCGAGGTGGGCATGTCACGCATGCACCCGGAGCTGGTGACACTGATGGGGCGGCTCAAGTACCGGACGTCCTATGGCCAGAATGTTCTCAATCACCTGGTGGAGACAGCCAACATCGCATCGATGCTCGCCTCGGAGTTGGGTGTCGATCCGGCGCCGGTGAAGCGGGCGGCACTCCTGCACGACATCGGCAAGGCGGTCACCCACGAGGTCGAGGGCTCGCATGCCCTGATCGGGGCCGAGATCGCACGACGCTTCGATGAAGACCCCGCGGTGGTCCACGGGATCGAGGCACATCACAATGAAGTGGAGCCGAGGACCGTGCTGGCTGTGATCGTCCAGGCCGCCGATTCGGTGTCTGCAGCCAGGCCGGGGGCGAGAAGAGAGACGCTCGAGGGCTATGTCAAGCGGCTGGAGCGGTTGGAAGGCATCGTCCTCGAGTTCGGTGGCGTGGACGAGGTCTTCGCCCTTCAGGCGGGGCGTGAGGTGCGAGTCGTCGTCGACCCCGGCCAGGTGTCGGATCTGCAGGCGCGGGAGCTTTCCCGCCAGATCGCCCGTAAGCTGGAGGAGGACCTCCAGTACCCGGGCCAGATCCAGGTAACCGTCATACGCGAGTTCCGGGCCACCGACTACGCACGCTGATCCCCCACATGACCCAGACGACCCTCCTTCCGAAGCCGACCGTCCGCGAGAGGTTCACGCGACCCGCCACCAGGGCAGGCAAGAGTTACTTCATCCGCACGTTCGGGTGTCAGATGAACGAGCATGACTCGGAGAGGGTTGCTGGGCTCTTCGAACAGGACGGGATGCGGTCTACCGACGGCTACGAAACTGCCGACGTGGTGTATGTCAACACCTGCACGATCCGGGAAAACGCCGACAACCGCATGTACGGGAATCTCGGTCAGTTGAAGGCGATCAAGGACACCAACCCGGACATGCTGCTCGTGGTGGGCGGCTGTGCCGCCCAGAAGGATCGGGA
>CAZSOF010000154.1:0-6321 GCA_964607685.1 uncultured Acidimicrobiaceae bacterium
GCTGTCTCGCGGACTCTGCGCGGGCTGATGGAGCCGAATCTCGATCGACATTGCGCTGACGATTCGAAACCGCGTCCAAACGGGACTGGGCTACAACCTCGAAGCGATCTCGCCGGCGACGGCGATGAGTCCCTGCGCGGCCGCGCTCCCTGCTGTGGATGCCGCCAGTTTTCCGAGGGCTGCACGCGTACGCTCGAGTACTAGACGTGTGCGAGTGCGATCCTCATGAGAGAGGGTGCCTCTTTAAGTATCGAGCTATTCCAACGAGTCGGCAGCTGCCTGATCGTCGACGAGTGCATGAGAATCGAACCATCCATAGACCTCGTCAATCCAGCGGGCAACGTGACAGGCGGTGTCGGAAACCAACCGGAGCGACGGTGTCCATCATGAACCGAAGCAGTACACCGCCGCGGTCCGCGGCCCCCACGGGTTATTCGCGGACTCTCCCCGACGACCGTCCCCAATACCGCCGAAGCCCACATCAAAGGGATCCCCTGTCGCGCACGGGATCCCGGGTGGTGGAGCTGAGGGGACACGATCTAAACTCGCTCCTCGAGCGGAAGACCGAAGAGCTGCAACGGAAAACCGCCGAGTTCGAGGCCCTCAACGCCGCACCATATGAGTGGTCCAGACCACGGACAGCCGGATGTGGCAAGGGATTGGATCCTGGCTAGGCCAGGAGTTCGATGTATCCGTCCGCGCCGTGCACACGGATCCGCTGCCCGTCTCGGATCAGGCGGGTGGCTTGCTTCACCCCCACGACGGCGGGCAGTCCGTACTCGCGTGCGATCACGGCACCGTGGGTCATCATGCCGCCGACTTCTGTGACGAGGCCCGCGATCGAAACGAACAGAGGCGTCCAGCTGGGGTCCGTGTAAGCGGTGATCAGGATGTCACCCGGTTCCAGATCGGCATCTGCGATATCCTGAACGACGCGGGCGCGGCCCTCGATCGTCCCGCCGGACACCGCCAGGCCCGGCAGCGCACCGCTTGGCACATCGTCGCGTCGAAAGGCCCCAGCGACGGCCTCGCCGTCCGAGGTGAGCACCCTGGGCGGTGTGAGAGCTTGGTACGAACGGAAGGCGTCCTTGCGTTGTTCGATGAGTTCTTCGTCGACGTTGTTGGTGCGAACGACATCGTGGAGTTCGTCGAACCGGAGGAAGAAGATGTCCTCCTTCTCACGGATTACTCCCTCCTCGACGAGTCGCTCGCCCTCCGCCAGTAAGGCTTGCTTGTAGATGAAGTATCGGGTGACCATGCCGTACTTCGGGTACTCCCGGTATCCAATGAACGTCCGGATGCGGGCGATCATCTGCATAGTCTCTGCCGCCTTTTGGTCTCCGTCGGGTAAGGCGCGCAGCCGCTCGACCAGTTCGCGTTCCTTGGTGGATGCCTCTCGTCGGCCTTCTTCGAAGCGGCGCTGTGCTTCTGCTGGCTTCATGGTCTTGACGTGGACGAGAATCAACGGCAGGAGGGCCGTCGGGTCTTCGCTCCAACGCGGTCTGGTGATGTCGATTTCGCCGACGCATCGCATGCCGTACTTGTCGAGCCAGGCCCGGATGGCGTCTCGCGCTTCTCGCCCGCCGGCGAGCTTGGCCAGCTCGTCCAGGAAAGCCTCGTCCTCGACATGCTGCAGAAAGGCCACTACTTCCGGATGCGGACGGATCACGTCCGCGACGTCCAGCAGCGCCAGCCCCATCTCCGACGTGACGTTGTTGGGAGCGGACTGCGTGAGCGTGTCGGCCACGTTCTTCTCGCCAAGCCAGTCGAACACGTGCTGGTTGATCCACCACGTGGCCACGATCGCCGTTACGAAAACCTGGTGGCTTCGGGGATCGAACAACAAGCGCCGCAGCTCCTGCATGTCAGACAGGATGAACTCGAACAGCTCCGCGCCGGTCTTGGTCTCGATGTCGCGACGGCAGGCGGCGATCGAAGCCTCGCTCTGATCGATCAACTGGGCGACGATGCCAGGGTCGGCGTCGAGTTGGGCGGTGGTGTCGACTGCCGGCGGCAGCGCTGGGCCATCATCTGGCAGCGACGGAATGAAGTCACCGCGATCGAGGATGGTCTGCAACGCGTCTCGGACCAGCGGATCTGTCTTGCCGGCGAGCTCGAGGAAGTCGGCCCGGCTCGACGGCGCCGCCAGGCGTGCCGTGACATCGACGAACAACCGACCTCCGGCCTCTGACATCGGGGCTGGCGTCGTCATCTGCCAGAACGACAGGCCGAGCGGTTTGATCGCGTCAGTCATCATCTGGTTGTGTCCGACCGAGACATAGACATGATTCGCGCCATCGCCGGCCGGGGGGATCGGGAACAGGGTGGTGATCGGGCGGCTCTGAACGATCTGGAAGTCGTCGTCGACCAGACACCATTCGATGTCCTGAGGGTGGCCGAAGTGCGCTTCGATCCGCCGGCCCAGCTGCGCGATCCGCAGGACCTGTGCATCCGTCAGCGCCGGCTGCTCCTGCCGCTCCGGTTCGATCGCCTGCTGCTGCGTACCCCCTTCGGGTGAGGGGCGGGTTTCCACCTGTTTGGTGGTGATCGTCTTGGCGACAGCCTCGCCGTCCCGCACCTTGTAGACGTCGCCGTTTACCAGACCGGACACCAGGGTTTCGCCGAGACCGAAGGTTGCTTCCACGGATACGACCCTCCGGTCCGACGTAACTGGATCGGCGGTGAACACGACGCCAGCCGCGTCCGCGTCGACCATCTGTTGGACTATGACAGCCATCGACACCTTGGTGTGATCAAAGCCGTTGCGGATCCGGTACAACACGGCCCGTTCGCTGAACAGCGATGCCCAGCACCGTTTCACATGCTCCAAAACGGCCCCGGTCCCTGCGATGTTGAGGTAGGTGTCTTGCTGGCCCGCAAACGACGCCGTCGGCAAGTCCTCCGCCGTCGCGCTCGACCGCACTGCGTAGGAAACACCGTCGCCGAGTTCGCGCAGATGATGTGCGATCGTGGCGGCTACGTCCTCCGGGATAACGGCCACTGCGAGGGTCCGGCGGATCGCCGCACTAAGCGCCTCGATCGCCTCCCGGTCGTCCGCCTTCAGGCGCGACAGCCGATCGAGCCGATCTTCAATTCCTGGCACGTCCGCCGTCATCTGATTGAAGACCTCTGTTGTCACACAGAAGCCGGGAGGCACCCGAATACCCTCGATCCGCATCAGCTCGCCGAGCTGCGCGGCCTTGCCGCCAACCAGCGCCGCCTTGCTGTGATCGATATCCGGCAAGCCAAGTACGTTCGGGTTCATCTCCATCGACTCAATCGTGACACGAAACGGCGCAAGTGTTTCTTTTGGTGTTCGCATCGCTGCGTGAGAACTCGTTGCCGCCGACTACCGATTCCCAGGATTTGGAGGCATACGAGGACCTGACGGGACACTCTGTGCGTCGCACCATATGGGGATAACGAGGAGTCAGACCGTCAATTCAGGGTTCCAAACGACCTCCCAAAGGTGTCCGTCGGGGTCGGAGAAGTATCCGGCATAGCCGCCCCAGAACGTGTCGGTCGCCCGTTTCACCATCTCGGCTCCAGCCTCTGCAGCTTGAGCCATCACCGCATCGACGTCTGCCCTGCTATTGACGTTGTGGCCGATGGTCAATTCTGTTCGGCAGGGCGCAGCGGACTCAACCCCGGCATCATGCGCGATGCTGTCGTGGGGCCAAAGGGCGAGGCGGATGCCGGATTGGAGTTCGAAGAACGCAACCGCTCCATACTCGAACTCCTTGCCGACGATGCCGTCGGTCGACAGTCCCAGACCCTCGCGGTAGAAAGCGACCGCTCGATCCAGATCGGCTACTCCCAAGGTGATCACGGTGATTCTTGGTTCCATGGTCTCTTCCTACAGGAAACCGCATCACCGAGCAATCGTCACACGCCGGGTCTCATCGAACCACAGTTCTTACACGCAACCTCGCGTACACCCAACGGGACATCGAAACCACCGCGCCTGACACCAACCGGTCCGCTCATACTGTTGGCACTAAGCACGGGCAGTCCTCGGCGACTGGGGAACATCGAGGTTGCGCTTGCGGAGCCGGCAGTGCCCTCTCCCAACTTCCTTCAACCGACCCGACTACCTAGGGCTTGAAAGTGCCCAGCAGAGGCTCGTGGTCGCTGCCGGTCACATCGATGAACGTACGAGGGAAGTCCACGTTGACATGGACCACGTCGAACTTCGCCGATGGGAGCAGCGACGATGTCACGAACATGTTATCGAGCATCTGCGAGTTGCCATCGAAGATGAAGCTGTAGAAGTCCTCCTGCCCTTCGCGGTTGCCCCGATTCGGGTTTTGGTTGCCAAGCGGTACGAGGTTGTGCAGCACCGGCTCCGGTCCTGCCACGTCCTCGAGCAGCTCATCTGTGAACTCGAACGTGTTGAAGTCACCGGTAACGATGACGTCTGCATTCGGGTCAGCCTGGAGGAGGAAGTCCACGTACTGGTTGAGTGCCTTCGACTCGGCTTCCCGTTCGGCCTCCCCCGCCTGCACAAACGGCTGAGGTCCGCCGAAGATCGGCGTCGAGCCAAATCGTGAGGTGTTATGAACGCTGATCACCGTCACCTCTTCGCCGTTGAACTCAAACGTGCCTGCGAGCGGTGTCCGCGTCCCGACGAATGCCGTTGGGTCCGCACCCGCCGCAGTGAGTGTCGCCGCGTCCAAGGCGGTGAACGAAACCAAGTCGACCGTCGCCGGGTTGTACAAGAACGCCACCCGTATGTTGGCCCCCGGCGCTCCTCCCTGGGTGTTGTTCACCGGGTCGACGTCGAAGGCCGAATACGTCGGTCCGCCGGCAGCGACGATCGCATCGATCAGCATCTGCAATGTTTGGTCAGCGGTGACCGTCCCGTCGTCGTTCGCACCACTGTCGTCCTGGATCTCCTGGAGAGCAATGATGTCGGGGGACTCCAGATCGTCGGCGATCTGAGTACCCAGCTCAGCGACCTGGGCAACATCATCGGGACCTTCGTCATCGAAGACATCGCCAAATGACAGGTTGAGCACGTTATAGCTCGCCACCGATAGGCGGTTACCGCCCGTGTTGAGTGACGTGCTCTCCTTCGTGGTTCCACCGTCGACCACGTTGATCACGTGCGTGGCGTTGATCTCGTAGTTACCGAAGCTGTAGTGGAGGGGTCCGGTCACGTCACCCACGAGATCTCCCACCTTCACCTGGAGGTCCATGTCGCCGGGGTAAAGAGGCGTGCCCGACAGCTGGACCTGAACCCTCTCGGGATTGAGATCGCCGTAACCATCGATGCCCGCCTGGATCGCGATCCCACCACGTTGGGTCAGGGTGTCGTTGGGCTCGATGATGTCCCGATGTCCGCGATTTGGGACTGTGAAGAACTCGGCACTGAATGTGCTGAACCGTCGGGTCGCGGACACTGCCTGGGCGTCTTCTACCGTCACCAGCATGCCTTCCATCGATTCGTAGAAGTCGATGCCATCTTCATCGGGATTGAAGTTGCCCGGAACATTCTGGAGGTTCACCGGCAACTCGTCGTCGCTGATCACGATCGTATTTGGAGGAACCCGCCCGCTGAGGCCAATGACCACAGGTTCGGGGAATGAGTACCCCGGACCGAAGGTGTCCTCGCAGTCGATGAGGCTCGGAGTTGCCGGTGCGAAGAAGAAGAAGTTGGTGATCGAGAGGTTTCCCGTCGCGGCTCCACCCGGGATGAACTCACTGACACTCCCCTCGAACTCGATGCAGTCACCGACCGAGAAGCCTCCCCAGATTCCGTTCTGGCCGCCGGTCCAACCCACGTTGATGCCGTCGGATGTGTGGTCGTTGCCGTCACCGTTGGGATCCTGAAGCCACAGTGTTCTGAAGCCCACCGCGGTGACGACTCCGTTGGTCGTCACCGTGACACCATCGAATGGCGAGATGTGACCCTCACCCTGGATCGCAGGGATCGGTGTATGCGACGAGGATTGAGCCGGTGCCGCCGGGACCACCACGAGCAGCATCAGCATTGCCCCGACGATCAGCAACCAGCGTCGGGTCGATAGTGAACGAGACATGCTCAACTCCCTCGATACGCGGTGGGTCGACGTTCTCCTCGTACCCGGGGAATCTAGAACCTGACACCCAGACGGTACAAGCGGCGAAGGCAGACCGAGGTGTGCCTCTGACCTCGGCGCTGTCCTATTGCGTACAGCAAGGCGAGTCAAGCCGTCGTGACCCGAGTCCTGCCCGATACCGAGGTTCCTACAGATCCCCTGCCACGCGTGAAATTCCGGATGGTGGAGCTGAGGGGATTTGAACCCCTGACCCCTTGACTGCCAGGAGCGTTTCTTGGGG
>CAZSOF010000155.1:0-6313 GCA_964607685.1 uncultured Acidimicrobiaceae bacterium
AACGCGCTGAGGGTCCAATGAGTCCATGGCGCGATCACAACCGGTGGAGGCTGCAACCGGTGTCGTGAACCTCAAGTCTCCCCGTCAGCTACCTGGTCATGAGGAACGCCACGAGATTGTTGACTTGGTCTTCACTGAGCACGTCTGCGTATTGGTAAGGCATCAACTTCGTAGATTCCTCATCGGCGTCAAAGGCGAGAGGGTCTTCAAGTGACTGGCGGAGATAGTCGACGTCGGAAAGGCCTTCAATACGACCTTCGGCAACCTCGGAAATGCCCAGAAGGGAGGGACCCATCGTCGCCGTGCGTGTGCCATCAAGGCTATGGCAGGTTGAGCACGAATTGTCGTGGGGAATGCCATCCAACTTAGTGAAGAACAACTCCTCGCCGAGAGCGATATCTCCCACCGCCTCTGCCTTGGCCAACTGTTCAACCGAGACTGTGGTGGTGGTCAGCGGGACCGTGGTAGTCGTCGTCGGTGCCGTCGTGGTGGTCGTCGGTGCCGTCGTAGTGGTCGTCGGTGCCGTCGTAGACGTTGAGGAACTTGTCGAAGTGGTTGACTCCAGACCGCTCGTGGTGGTTTCCTCCCCAGACCCTTCCTCGGCGTCTCCACCGCCACAGCCAGCCAGGACGAAACAGACGAGACCCACAGGCAGCAGGTGCTTCATAGCCTTCTCCTCTCACAGAGGTCCGTCATGAAGACGCCGGGACCTTCTGACGCTGGCACACGAACCTACTCATTGCACCCCGATGGAGCGCTCAGGCTGCACCCATGTCGTGAACCTCGTGACCGACGTGAACCTTCTGGTGAAAAGAGGTTGTTTCTTCTAGGCACCAGCTTCAGAGGTAGCACCGGAGTACCGGTCGGGTCGGCGGAGCATTGCGATGGCTGCGATCAGTATCCACAGATATGGCAGCCCGCCCAACACGGCCCAAACTGCATAGGGGAGGAAGAAGGCGACCAACAGACCCGCTGCGTTGGCAACTATCAGCCATCCCAGCCACTTCGGAAACAAGCCGGTGCGGACGATCGCCACGCCAAGGGGGATCGCCCACACCGTGAAGGTGATCATCTCCATCCACAGAAAGCTGAATGACAGACCATGCAGCGTCAGGTATGCGTCAGCGGAGAGGCCACCGTGTCCGGCCCAGAACACTGCTGCTGCGAACGGTGCGAGATAGGCATACACGAGCACGGTGTCCATGGCAGCACCACCGACGATCAAATAGCCAACCCAGCGGGACCCTCCATCGCTGTCACCGAGAAGATCGGCCGTTTTGACGATAAACACCAAGAACAGGACGTAGGCGACGGTCGCCAGAGCAATGCCCGCCATGAACGCCGCATCGAAACTCGAATTCGTATAGAAGTCCACGATGACCGACGGATCATCAGTCCAGGACGGCTGGCCCAGCACTCCAGTAAGAGGAACCCTCGCCAAAGCGAGGACAACCCACAAGACCCCGGCGACCCCTGCTATCTGTGCCCCCCGGCGACTGCCTGTGGCTTCCATAGGACTGTCCTCAACGAAGAACCTACAGCAACGCCGCACTAGGACCCACGGTGATACGGCGCGACGAGCCGAGCAAGGCATAACCGAGGAGAGGAACAGCCGCTGCATAGAGCCCGGTCTCGGGAGGCATGCCGGCGATCGACGCATAGGCCATCGACTCAGGTACCACTATCGCCCAAACGGTGATGGCCGCCGCCAGATCACCGCCGAACCATGACCTGTCGTAGCCATCCAGGGAGGATGCCAGCGGGAGGAGCCGGCCGAGCCCGCTCTGGTTCGATGACGTGGTCATGGTTTACTTCCGTTACCAACGAGCCTCAGAGGTGGCGGATGGCACGGCCCGCCTCCCTCACCTTCACTGGCCCAACCGAAACTATTCGTGCAGGCAATCATGATCGCCGCTTGCGGCGGTGTTCGTGATCTGGTCACCTACCGAATACCGGCCGCCGTTCGTCCTTGAACCGGGGACGACCCATTGTGTGCCGGAGTGCATCTCAGAAGACGGCCACGATGAGCCAGCAACGGTGTCGCCCCGTTCCTGGCTCTAGCGTCGCTCCGTCAGGAGCATTGTTCCGTCAGGCCAGCAGTTTGCTCTTCTGGGCCTCGAACTCGGCTTCGGAGATGACCCCCTGGTCCCGTAGCGACGAGAGCTTCTGCAGCTCGTCGGCGGTGCTGCCCGAGCCGGCCACACTCTGGATGTATGCCCGCTGGGCGTCTTCCATGGCTTGAGCCGACTCCACGTCTCGCCGAGCCATCCCTCCTCCCTGGGCGATCAGATAGACCAGGACCCCCAAGAAGGGGAGGATGATCACGAAGATGGTCCAACCGGCCTTGGCCCATCCCGAGCTGTCCGATCTGAAGATGTCGGCGAAGACCCTGAAGAGGAGCATGATCCAGACCACCCACAGGAAGAACCAGAGCATGAACCAGAAGAAGTCCGAGAACGTTTCCACTGTCTATCTCCATTCCATCGTCTCTTGGAGCACCTGGAAGCCTACTCAGGACGTGGCTTCGTGGTGGTTACGCCAAGGGCATCACCCGATCTGGGCTATCCCGGAAATGGCCTACCCGCCCTCGGTGAAGAAGGCAATGATCACCCCGCTCAGGGAGTACACGGTCTCGGTGGCTGAAGGCGGTGACCTCGACGATCAAGGCAACACCATCCACCACGAGTGCGAGAGTCGAGCCCGAATAGGATCCAATCTTGATCCTGGCCGCCACCACCGTCGCCATCGACACGATGTCGCACTGACCGGTCACCCCGCCAGCGAATCAGTCAGAGCGAATCAACCGGCGAGGATCTTGGCCTTCTGGGCCTCGAACTCCTCCTCGGTGAGAACGCCGGCGGCCTTGAGCTCACCCAGCTCCTTGAGTCGGGCGAGGGTGTCGTCGGTGCTCGGTGCAGTAGGTGGCGGTGGCGTTGGAGCGGTCTCGTATGCGGCCTGGGCGCCGGCTGCGTACCCGGCCCCTCGGTTGGCGGCTATGGCCTGGTCGCGTTCGGCGTACTTCTCGGCTTGGCGTCGGGCCACGCGTCCGCTCACAGCTGTGGCAGTGCCTGCCACCACAGCGGTGCGGGCTACTCCGCGAATCAATCTGGGCATAGTTTTCTCCTCTTCTTCAGGACCCTGCAGCTTCCAGCTCGTCGAGCCGCGTGATGATGTCGTTGATCGGGATGCGCCCTTGGGCAACCAGTTGGGCTCCGCTCTTGCGCAAGGCGGTGGCGAAGGGTGCGGCCCACGTGTTCTCGTAGACGAGGATCGCCGCTGCCGCACCGGGTTCTAGCGCAGCGCCGGCCTCCTCCTGGTCCTCCTCGCCGAGGAGCCCCGAAGACGCTCCCACGATCATCGCCATGTCGGGATCTCCGTCCAGGTCGAACTCGGTGACCTCGATCTCGATCACATTCCCCTCGTCGTCCTTCTGGACGAACCCCAGGTCGAGTATCCGAATGGTGCCTCGATCAACCAGGTCGAGAAGGTGGGGGAAAGCCTCCCCGGTTGGAGGGGATCCAGCCGGCCACTCAACGATCAGATAGTCGATCGGGCCGACCACCAGCTCATCACTCATCGCACGTCCTTTCGCTCGGGGGGTTGGCCGGACTCTAATGATGCCCCGACCCAGGCCAGCCGGCATCTTCCGAAAGGGGGAAGCCCGAGTGGGAGCGGTTTGTCTCCATCGGATGACGCGACGAGCACCTTCGTCATCTACGTCGTTGACCGTCACGCCCAGGACATCAGCGGCTGACCCTCGGCCTGGTCGGCATCGGAGCGTTGACTGTCGTCGCGGTGTTGCGGATCGAGAAGATCCGGAATCTCGTGGTTCCGGTGATCCAGGAGGGTTGGCGGGCGCTCACGGTTGTCTTCGAAGAGCCGAGGCGCGCTTTGGGACTCCTCGGTAGCAACCTGTGGTACTGGCTCATTCTCGGCGCCACGCTGTGGCTGGTCCTGATCGCGATCGGAGTCGACCTCTCCTTTGGAGCCGCGTTGACGGTGGCGGTGGCCACCGACCTGCTCGGCGGATTCATGCCCGTCCCCGGTGGTATTGGTGTTTCCGAGGCTGCCATGACGGGTTTCCTGGTTGCCTTGGGAGTGGATCAGTCGACGGCGTTCGGAGCCACCATCGCCTACCGGGGCATCACTTTCTACCTGGCGGCCGGCGAAGGGTTCTTTGCCCTCAGATGGTTGGGTCGGAACGAATACCTGTGACAGCGGCCGTCCTCAACCATTGTGCCCGGTGACGTCTGGCCACTGTGACTGTTGGCACCCTCCTGGAACGACTATTGACAAGTTGGGCGCACTGCAGACGGCACCGATGCTGATCGATGTGGGGACACCTGTCGAAGATCGGTCCGTCGCAGTGCCACGGGGGGCACATCGCCCCGTCGGGCCATCACCTCCCGATTGCTCGTTGGTAGGTTCGGCAGTGGCCACACGTCAGGGGGATTGAGTCGTGGCTGACAACTTCAAACGCGATGTTCTTCCGATTCTGGACGGGCGTTACCAGGGTCTCATCACGTATGACGCCAAGGATCCCTCCTCCAGCTTCTTGCCTAGGGACTTCCCGGCGCGACGAGGCTCGAAGACGGGACGAGGACCAGCGGGTTGGTCCGGGCTCTACGCCAAGGAGCGGACGCGCTGACGAGCCAGCACTCACCTGCCGCAACGGCCACGGAGAGGAATCGTCGATCTCCTGGAAACAGAGGGCAAGGCCAGTGAGGTAGCCGTTCTCCATTACTACTCGAGACGCAGATTCACCGCAGGGAGTGCTACGGCAGGATCTCGACATACCCGTCCGTTCCGTGCACACGGATTCGCTGGCCGTCCCGGATCTGCCGGGTGGCATGTTCCACCCCCACGACGGCCGGCAAGCCGTACTCCCGTGCGATGACTGCGCCGTGGGTCATCAGCCCCCCCACCTCCGTCACGAGGCCGTTGATCGCGAGGAACAGGGGCGACCAGCTGGGGTCCGTGTAGACCGTGACCAGGATGTCGCCCACTTTGAGGTTGGCTTCGGCCATGTCCAGGATGACGCGGGCCCGCCCTTCGACGGTCCCGGCGGAGACCGGCAAGCCGATCAGCGCGCCGGCCGGCAGGTCGTTCCGTCGGTAGGAACCAGGGACGGCCTCGCCGTCCGATGTGAGCACGCGGGGCGGCGTGAGCGCCTGGTACGACTTGAACGCGTCCTTGCGCTGGCGGATGAGCCGGTCATCCACCTGGTTCGTACGCACGACATCGTGGAGCTCCGAGAACCTGAGATAGAAGATGTCTTCCTTCTCACGAAGCACGTGGGTCTGCACGAGACGATCAGCTTCTTCCAACAGGGATTGTTTGTAGATGAGGTAGCGGCTGACCATGCCGTACTTCGGATACTCCCGGTATCCGATGAAAGTGCGGACCCGGTCCATCATCTGTTTGGTCTCCCTGGCTTTCTGCTCGCCATCTGGCAGGGCGCGCAAACGCTCGAGCAGCTCGTGTTGCTTCTCCAAGGCTTCCCGCCGTCCTTGCTCGAAGAGTCGCTCAGCGGCGCCCGGCTCAAACTTCTTGATATTGCCAAGGATCACGGGAAGGAGCGCGCTGGGTCGTTCACTCCAACGCGGTCTGGTGATGTCGATCTCGCCGGCACAGCGCATGCCGTACTTGTCGAGGTAGTCCCGGATGGCGTCGCGCGCTTCTTGCCCACCACCCAGCTTGGGCAGCTCGCCCAAGAAGCTGTCGTCCTCGACGTGTTCCAGGAACGCCACCACCTCGGGATGGGTGCGGATCACGTCCGCAACATCCAACAGCGCCAAACCCATCTCTGAGGTGACGTTGTTTGCGACGGACTGTGTGAGCGCATCGGCCGGGTTCTTCTCCCCCAGCCACGCCTCCAGCCGATCGTTGAGCCACCACGTGGCCTCCATCCCCGCCATGATCGCCCGATGGCTCAGTGGATCGAACAACATCCGCTTCAGATCCTCGAGGTCCGCCGATATGAAATCGAGGACCTCCGTTCCGGACTTCGTCCGAATGTCACGCTTCAAGGCGGCGACGGAGGCCTGGTCACGCCCGATCAGCTCGGCGACGATGGCCGGATCGGTCTCGATCGTCGCTGGTGCCCCCCCGGCCGGTGCCCCCCCGGCCGGTGCCATCCCAGCCTCCTCGTCCGGGAGCGATGGGATGAAGTCACCGCGGTCGAGGACCGTCTGCAGCGCGTCCCTGATCAGAGGATCGGATCTCCCCGCAAGCCCCAGGAGGCCGGCGCGGCTCGCGGACGAAGCCAGGGCCCGGGTGACGTCGACGAACAGCCTCCCGCCGGCCTCGGCCA
>CAZSOF010000156.1:0-6279 GCA_964607685.1 uncultured Acidimicrobiaceae bacterium
GGCCGTAGTGGACTTGAACCACTGACCTCTCGCGTGTGAGGCGAGCGCTCTAGCCGGTTAATCCCCTGTTTCTACTGATGATTCTCGAGGTAGTCGAGGCAGGGTGTCCACAAGGTGTCCACATCAAACCGAGATGCTCGACGGTGTGGGCAGTGTCTCGGGATTGATCTTGGTGTAGATCTCCAACGTCACAGCCGGGTTTTTGTGACCTAGGAATCGTTGCACTTCAGGAACTGTCCAACGGTCTTCGATGAAGAGCCGGGTCGCACAGGTTCGGCGTAGGTCATGTGGTACAACCGGACCGATCCCAGCCTGATCAACAATCCGAGTCCAGATGCGCGAGCGCCAGTTCGTGTACCGGATGATGCCGCCACTGGGACCGGTGAACACCAACCCGGAGATGTGGGGAACCGTCAAGCTCATGTGCTCGCCAAGGCGCTCCGCAAGATCTCGCGGAATCGGGATCGTCCGAACACTGGTCTTTGTCTTCGGGTTCTTCCTGCCTTCGGTTCGGGACATCGAGGCGAAGACGGTCAAGGTAAGCCGACCAAGGTCTATGTCACTCCTCTTGAGAGCCAGTGACTCGCCCACCCTCAGCCCTCCGCGAGCCATGAGCCAGACCATCGGTGCCAGATTCGGGTTGACCTCTTCGGCGGCGTGAATGAGTGCCGTCAATTCGCTGTCATCCAGTGCTCGCCCCTCGCGAACATCGTCTGCGGTCGGTTTGGGGAGCGTCACACCGTGGGCGGGGTTGCCAGCTAGAGCCCTGTCGCCAACGGCCCCATCAAGGATGACCCGGAGCATCCAGAGGGCACGCAGTTTGTACGATCTTGCCCCGTCAATGCTGGCGAGCCATCGGCGGACATCGGATTGCTTGATTGCTGATACTGGACGGTGCCCGAAGGTGGGAAGGATGAGGGATCGCAGCATCGAGGCGTCGGCGTCTCGAGTGGATCGGGATAGACCGCTTCGTTCTTCCTGCCATGTCACCGCGTAGTGTTTGAGTGGCGTTCTGCCGGCGTGTGGATCGACATACTCCCCCCGGTACACGTCCGCGGTCACCGTCGCCATGAACTTGGTGGCGTCGACTTTCCGCTCGAAATTTCTTGCTCGCTGTCGGCCGGACGGATCGCGGTATCGGACTTGCCATCGACCTGATTTCGGGTGTCTCCTGATAGTTGCCATTTCGCTATCGCTCCTTTCTCCCCCAGGTCTTGAGTAACGCATCCAGCGCTTGCTCGAGCCGCTCCATCCGCTTCTCGTACTCCTGGGTTCGAAAGCGCGTGTCGGGTGTCTTCTCGGCTGGCAAACCGAAGAGCATCCACGACAGCCCGTCTCTGCCAGTCGGTCCAGCGTCCGCAACCATCTCCCCTGGTCCGTAGATGAACTCGGAGTCGCTATCAGCCATCCTTCCCGGGAAGTCCCCTATCCCGGCAATCTGCACACCTTCTGGCGGGAGGACAAGGTCGAACAAGGTCGTGTTCAGTGCTCCACATAGAGCGACCAACTCCGTCCAGTTGAATGCACGCTGCGGTCGGCCACGTTGCGCCCGCTGCATGTCGTAGACGACGTGAGGTTTCACACCTATTAGACGGGCGAGGCTCTCGACGGTTAGCCGAAGGTCTTTTCGTAGGCGCACGACGTTGTCGGCCACGATTTCGTCGAGCGTCTTTGAAACCATTGCCTCCTCCAATTTGTATTAATTACGAAGCGACTTGGAATGACACTACACGACCAAGTACGTTGTCCGCAACCCTAAGAAAGGCCGAATTTGACTGAACTGCTCTCCACCGCCGAAGTCGCCTACCGCTTGGGCATCCACCCAACCACCCTCGCCACTTGGAGAGTCGAGGGACGAGGCCCGAGGTTCATAAAGGTCGGTCAGCGCAAAGTGAGATACCGAGCCAACGACAAAGCACTAACGGCTCGCCATTGTTCGAAGGCGTCGTGGGTAACCCAGGCCGCCTATTCGGAACCCGGACGTTCGAGGCCGAAGCGATGGACGGCACCATCAGCACCGCCGACGATTACATCTTGGTGTATGGCGATTTCCAGCATTACTACATTTGCGATCGGTCCTCGAGCGTGGAATTCATCCCGCATCTGTTCTCAACCGGCGCCGGCCGGCCGACGGGTCAAAGAGGATTCTTTGCCACCTACAGGGTCGGGGCTGACGCGGTGAATAACGGCGCCTTCAGGCTGCTACACAACACGACTTAAAAGGGTTCCGGGGGGCCTTCCTTCGGTCCCTCGGAGCACCGATGGCAGCGCTTACCGCTTGCTTTTCGGACATCGGGGAATCCTCCTGTCTCCGGCGTGCTCCCGCACGTTTATGGAGGACCCCCAACAAAGAGGGAACCCCCCGGAGTCGCGGGGGGTTCCCTTCTCCGCTTTTTGGCTAGGAGCACATAAGTGCCGTTAAGTACGCCTTGACCGTCGCTGTGTCTTAGGCGTTCTCCCGTGTGATTGTCACCAATTGGTGCCTCCCAGACAGTCCTTTCAGGGCAATCAGGCCGTGATCTTTGATGTTGACTCCCTCCAGGGAGCCGATCATGTCACTCGTCGTGGATGACGCCATGATCTCGTTTGCACCGGCGGTCGCCGCGATTCGAGCGGCCTTGTTGACCGTTACACCGAGGAGGTCCCCACCAGTCTGGATCACTTCACCTGTGTGAATACCGACACGGACCTTGAATGGAACGGAGGCAGTCGATCGCTGAATGGCTAAGGCCGCTCGCACTGCCGCCCGCGCTGACTGAAAGGCGAGCATAGACCCATCCCCCAGCATCTTGACAACCGTTCCTCGCTCCGAGTTCGTGAGTCGTCGAATCGTCGATTCATGAGAAGCGATGTAATCAGCCCATTTGACATCGCCGAAGGACTCTGCCAACGACGTGGAGTCGACGATGTCTGTGAAGACAAGCGTCATGGTCCCTTCGAGACCGGCGGCGACGGCTAACGGCTGGTCATCGTCAAGTACCGAAGACACAAGGTCGTCAAGAGTTTGGGTCAACTCGACTCCAAATATCTGTCGGTTGGCTACAGGTATCGCATTGATCCACTGCACCACCCTCCAGGCGCCCGCTTCCAGCCTCAATACCGCAACATGACGCATCGGAGTATCCGTCTCAGGGGCGTGCATTGTGCCGAAGATCGATGCCCATCCGAAGGGACGCTGCTCGAAGGCTTCTACAAGACGAATCTCGTATCTCCAAGTCGGCACCTCCCGCGCCTGAGTCCGAAAGATTCCAAAGAACGCATCCGGGCCCACCCACCACTCATCCTCGTCAAAGCCAATAACCCGCAGCTCAGCTTCGGATGAAAAAAGATTCCGCACGATCTCGAGGTCCCAACTCTCCCAGGCCTCCAGAACTCGCCGAACTAACGCTTCGATCTCAGGCGACGGAACTGCCGGATGTGCCACGCTCCGAAGACTATGTCGTATGCGCGGCGATTTTTTGGTGGAGATGCGATGACCAGCGCTCAGCGACCGACCACATGTGCCGTCTCGTCTCCGCCGGCCACTCCCTCCAATGGGCCTCTGTGATCTGGACCAACTCTTGACCGAAGTGGCCAGTCACGTTCATCAGTTCCAACACTCACCAGATCCGGCGACTCCCAGTAGAGCCGCCGCATTATCTCGTAGTCTCCGCCCACCCGTGCCGCCTAGAACCGGCGAACAATCGCCTCGATCTCGGGAGAAGGTTTCACGACACCTCAAGTATGCGCAAAACCCTCTTCACACGCCCGAAACCTCGCTCCATAACCGGCATTATGTGCGTCCGTACATAGGTGGCGTTATGTGCGGTCCGCATCAATCGGTTTCGACGATTGCCTCGATCTCGAAGAACCCGGCCAAACAGACCGAGCATGTCCGGCTCAGGCGACCTCCGTCGGGCCTCGTCTGCTAGTCCGTCAGTATCCCCCTCGGCGGTTCCTTGACATGCCGCCACCCCAAGCCCGTTAACTCTCCGGATTCCATGACCCACCCGCACGCCCGCGCCTGCCCCCATTCGGCTAGACCGCGAAATTCATCGATGTCGACATCGGGCCATGGTCGAAGTCGGTCCAAGAGGTCGGCCATCTCCGGGGTGACAGGGACACAGCTCATTCGGTGAAGGTAGAACCCGCTGAGGACAGATTCAGTCGGTCAACGTATAGTCCGGTCCCGTTGAGGGTGCCATCCTCACTAGGTAAACACACCTCAACAAAGTGAGCCCCGGCGGGCCAAAACCTTACTCCTCTGGGGGCTAGGCGACGGTCAACCGGGGCTCTCGGACCGTTCGGTCCCCGCTCAATATGTGCCGCTATGAGCGCGTGGGTTCGTCAGGAAGAGCGATGATGACGACGAGCACCTCGTCTGTGCCGGTCACCCGAGTGATGTGACCTTTGCCGGTCGTGTCCTCAGCAAGGAGGATCGTTCCAGGGTGAATGGCACGAGTTGCTCCGTCGCTCGCTTCGATGACGCCTTGGCCGGTCAGGTAGACCGCTAACACCCTTCCCGGAGCCGGATGCCAGTCTCCGTGCCAACCTGGCGGGACCCGCTCCAGCATGTAGGCCACTGCCGGTTCTGGATTGGTCAGAAACACCGGAGGAGCGGGAGGAACGAAGTCTGACTCGGTGAACTCCGGGTCCATGTCCTCGAGGTGGGACTCACCATCCTCGTCGGCCCAAATCCGAATCAACTGTGACACGACCGTGCAGGCTACGCACTCGAGCTCCACATATGTGCCGTCATGTGCTCTCAGCTGAGCAGTATTCGGGTGAGAAAATCTGCTTGTACAGAGGTTGCTTCGTTGAATAGGTCGCTGGGGTGGTAGAGGAGACCGAAATGGCCACCTTCGATCTCATACCACTCCTTGTCGCCGTCCAGCAGATCGAATGCTGCTCGGCTCACTTGGGGATTGGCATGGACCATTTCGTCATTCGGGGCGACCATCATGAGAGACGGAACCTTCACGAACGGCGCACACAAGTACGGATTGTAGGGCGCAGTGTTGGAGGGGATCACCCTCGTCGCATGGTTTAGCCAGCCGCTTCCATGTCGACCTCCGTAGTCGGTGAACCAGCGGAACGCCTGGATGGGATGCAAAAGAGATGGCGATCCCAATTGGTCGGGTGAAACCACCGGAATCGGACCCGTCACGTCGTGGCGCAACCCTGATACATCCCCCGAAGAGACAGTGGTCCGAATCGCCTCGAGCAATTTGACCGAAGGTGTCGAACTCGGAGTTTCGGCTCCAAACACAGGACATTGAGCAACCACAGCCTTCACCCTCGAATCGCAGGCCGCGACAAGGAACACCTCGCCCCCGGAATACGAGTCACCCCACACACCGATCCGGTTTGGGTCATGGTTGTCGAGTCTCGAGGCAAAGGTGATGGCATCCCCATAGCCCCGACACTGCACCCAGGGGTTGATCTCCTGACGAGGCTCGCCGCCACTCATCCCCAAGTTTCGATGATCGTAGAGAAGGGCCGACACTCCCGCCTCAGCAAACACCTCTGCATACCGGTCGGCCACCATCGGAATCGTCGCCGACGTGCCGTGTGTCATCACCACCAGGGGGAACGGGGGACGACCCGTAGCCGCCTCATAGAGGAAGCCACGGAGAGTCGCCCCCTCGGACTCGAAGTCCATAGGAACCCTGCGCGAACCCCAATCAAACATTCAAGGCCAGAACTTAACTGCTACCTTCGGCTAACCCCGCGCTCCATAACCGGCAATATCGAGTGGTGCCACGCTCAACACCCTCAACGATGAGAGCCCCGGCGGCCCTTTTCTGATCAATGAACAGGGCGGGTTTGCCGGAGCCTCTCGTGTCTTGACTTACGGTCAGCTAGACAGCGGTGGCCACACCCGCAGGTCCGTGCCCATCACCCTGTCGAATGTGAAGCGGATCTGGAAGACGGTCAGCTCTCCACTGGGATGGACTCTCGGTTTCGACAGAAGAAAGGCTCCACTACTGCTGACCGCGAGCATCTCGAGGCGGCTACCTGTAGACGTCGATAACGAGGAAGATTTCATTCACTGATCCACGGTCGCCGTGAGCACCAGCGGATTCGGACATTTGTGAGACACGGGGGTGTCCACAAGGTGTCCACATGAGTCCACGATTTCGCGCGATATCGGGCTATCCCCCACTATCACCGGGTCGGAACTCGGGATCAGAGAAGAGCCCTGGCGCCGTTGACGATTTCGCCACTATCAGGGGCTGTGTCCTAGTGGGCCGTAGTGGACTTGAACCACTGACCTCTCGCGTGTGAGGCGAGCGCTCT
>CAZSOF010000157.1:0-4308 GCA_964607685.1 uncultured Acidimicrobiaceae bacterium
GTGGGAATCATCTCTCTGGCATGTGCGATGCACAGCAGGCCAAGCGACGTGTCAGTGACGGGACCACTCCCACATACTGTGCAGCCGTGCGCCCTTGCCGATGAGGTGGGTGGGGAGTGGTCCATCACTACCCACCTAGATCGGCAACAGGACTCAAGGATCTTGGGGGCCATTCCGAGGACGACGACAAGGACTAGCCCCTTCCATCATCGGGATCACACTCACATACGCCGGCGCTTGCAAGCCGCCCCGTACCAGCACGGATGGCCGGAACCATCGATTTTTTTCGCGAACTGGGCCATTTCGCTGGACAGAAGGGCCGCCGAGTCGTATAAACGGCCGGGCAGAGCCTGTGGAGCGAAACGGGAGCTAGGTGTCTTCCTGGCTGAGAAACCGACTGCTGGAGTCGGTGACCGTTATCACCGGTCGGGTAATACCGGCGGGGATGCGCTTGACAGGCTCTGTTTTTTGTCGCGGTGTGGGTGTTGAGGGGTCGCACCGCCCTGTGTGGGGGCCTTCGCCCTGGCACGGCCGCACATGACCCCATACGTCGCCTGGCGGCCGTACCTCCGTCCCCCCGGTCGCCGACTACCGTCGACAGGTCCGGAGGTCCTGATCACATCGATGAATCGACGCAGGCGATCCGTCCATCGGAAACCTTTTCCTCCAGCTAGGCGTTTCGTCACCGCAGCCACGCGGGTGGGGAAACGGATGTCGCCGATGCACGGCCTGATAGAGGTCGACGTGACGAAGGCGTCGTTGCAGCTGGCGGACAGCGGTCTGTCGTTTACCGCATTCGTGGTGGCGACGGTGGGTCGCGCCGCTGCTCGTCATCCTGAGGTTCATGCCTACCGCGACTGGCTGGGCCGAGTCGTCATTCACCGCTATGTGGATGCGACCACCCTCATCGAGGTGGAGACCGACAAAGGTCCCTTCCCCCTGGCCCATCTGATCCGCGATGCCGATATACGTGATGTTGCCGACATCAGCGAAGAGATTCGAGCCGTGCAACGGGACCCGGCACGAGCGGCTGAGGGCCGCAGACTCAACCGGCTGGCTCCGCTGGGTGGAAGGATCCCCGGTCTGGCTTGGGCTCTCTATCAGATGATGTCTCGGTCGACCAGGATGAGGGCTATCTCGGGCACCGTGGTGATCTCCTCTCTCGGCATGTTTGGAGCCGGAGATGGCCATGGCATCGGCCTGCCCACGGTTCTGAGCCTTTCCATTCTCGTTGGTGGACGCACGAGACGACCCATCGCCGACAACGAAAGAGTCATCGTGGGTGACGTGCTCGATCTGACGGTCACCTTCGATCACAACGTCGTCGACGGTGCTCCAGCCGCACGGTTCGTCGCCGACCTGCGAGAACTGCTCACAACGGCAGAGGTGCTCGACTGAACTCGGTCAAACCACCGTTGAACAGACAGCCAGACGCCGACACCGGGGCGCTCGATCCACCGGGATGCCTTCCGGCGTGGACGGCAACGAAAGGCGAAATTCAGACGTCGGAGGAGTCGACCGGTTCCGGGACGTCCTCGAGAACTATCGCTCGCGTCGGACAGGCAACGGCCACCTCACGAAGCACATCTTCGTCGACCGTGCTCGGATCGAGAAGTTCGGGTTTGAGGAAGTCGCCATGCCTCCACTGGAAGGCCGACGGTGCGAGAACGATGCAGGTCCCCGCCCCAATGCAGCGGCGACGGTCGATGACAATCCTCACCGCCATTGGAGACCAGTCTTGATCGCATACTCGATGGCCTCGGTCGCAGAGCCGACCCCCAGCTTCGCCAACAGGTCGGAGACTTCCTCTTCGTTGTTCGCGGCCTCGTCAGAGCCGGCCGTGACCTCGCGGAGCAACGCCAGCTCATTCTCGTCCAGATCTATCGGGGCCTCGCTGTACCCGAGGTCTTCGGGCAGCTCAAAACCGGCCAACTGCGCCAGCTGACGGTGGGTCTCGACACCGAACCACTTGGCCCTGATATCCGGGTCGACCATGTTCATGCTGAAGTGGCCAAGCCCCTGGGCGACCTGTTGAGCCAGGGGTCCCGCCTCCGGTGTTTGATGGCCAATCAAAACACGACCGGCGGCCCAGAGGACGTTCACGAAATGGAGCAAATGAGTCAGCCCGTCCAGGGTCGATATTGCGATTCGGGCTTCCTCTTCGGCCTCCTCGGCACGGTTTTCCTCATCGGCTACAACAGCAAGAACGGCGTGTGCCACTGAGTCCCACGGAAGCTGGCCGTGCAACGACCCGCTTGCGTTGAGGGTCTTGTGGGCCGCTTCTGCTGCTCGATTCAACAACGCCTCGTTGCCGGTTGCCGCCCAGAGCCGGCAACTCTCGACGGCCAGCGCGCAATAGGCCTCAGCCTGTCCGGCCGGGTTCTTGCTACTCGCCAGCTCGGCGGCCCGCTCGAAGTGATCGTTCAACTCCTCGGCATCCCCTCGCGCCGCGGCGCAGGCCCCTCGCCACATCTCCAGACGACGAGCCATCGATGTGCTCGGGACTGCCATGGCGGCCGAGGCCGCTCGATCCAGCCAGGCGCTCGAGTCGGCGGCCGCGCCGAACAACGCGTACGTCAAAGACATGCCTCCGGCGGCCAGAGCCTCCAGCCACCTGTCGCCCAGCGCTCGGGATGCCTCGAAAGCCTCCTGGCCTCGCTGCAAGGCCAGATCTGGCTGAACGTGCAGCCGCGCATATGTGTGGATGCTGTAGAGCATCAGAGCGTCTTCCTTTGTGCGCTGACTGTCGGTCACCTGGCCCTCACGGCTGTTGTGCAAGGCCCGGATGTGCTCTATCCGACCTGCCATGCCGTAAGCAGTCGCGTCGGTGACATGGGCGTAGGCCATGGATATCAACGCCGACATCGCTCCCCTCTGATCACCTGTCTCCTCGAAGATCTTGAACGCTTGTTCCGCCAGCTCCTTGGCTCCTACGAACAACGTGGGGGCCATGGCAAGGATCTCGAATCTCGACTTTCCCTCTTGTTCGATCTCAAGGATGGTCTTGCGGACCCGCCCGCCTTCGATCACCGCCAGCTCACGTAGGGCAATGGCTTCCTTGGACTGCAATCCGGACTCGCGGGCTATGGCCAGGGCCCGGCTGTATGCCTCGTCGGCGGCGTCCAGATCGACCTCGCCGAGCGGCCAGTAGGCCTCGCCGACATCACTTCTGGTGAGAGCCTGTCCCAGCTCTATGCAGGCCTCCAACTCGAGCTCGAGGTCGCCCAGATCGACCGCAATCCCCCGTACCCCGGTTGCCAAGTCGACCGCGGCGTCGTAGTCCTCTATTGCCCGGGAAGCCGAGGCTCGCCTCAGCTTGACTTCCGTCTCCAGCTCCCGGGAATCGACGGCGCCGGTCAGGGCGGTCATCTCGGCGAGGTTTGCGATGCGATCGATGCCTCGATCGAGGACGTCGAGAGCATCGTCCTTTACCCTGAGCATGGCAATCCGCTCGGCGGGCTCCGACGCCGCCGGCAGCGTGGCGTCGATGATTCTGATGCTCTCCTCGGGGGCCGACCCGCTGAGCGCTGCTCGGGCTGCCTCCAGGGCACTCGACACCGCTTTCTCCGAATCGCCCGCCTTCATCGAGTGGTAGGCAAGCATCGACAAGTGCGCCACTCCTTGACGGGAGGCGAGTAGTTCCGCGATCGCCCCATGGATGGCCTGCTGTCGTCGACGGGGAAGGTCGGCCAGCAATGAGGCCCGGATCTGATCGTGAGAGAACGAGTAGTCGTAGTCGGACTCCTCCTGTTCCTCGATGATCAACCCGAGCTCTACGGCCATGTCCAGATTCTCGGCCAGCTCCCACTCCTGTTGCGGTTCCTCGTTCCTGATTCGCGCCAGCACCGGGGCCAGGTCTGACAGCTTGAACCTTCGGCCCAGCACACCGGCGTCGGCCAACAATCCCCGGCAATCGTCCGAGAGTTGGGCGAGACGCCGCTCTATCAGCGACTGCACCGACGACGGCACCGCGGTTCCGCTGAGACGCGTCAGCGTCCAGGTCCCGTCCATGAGCTGCAACGCGTCGGCCTCGCGGTATGCCCGGGCCAGCTCCTCGATGAAGAACGGAACTCCTTCGGAGCGGGCATGGAGGCTGTCCATGGTCTGGTCATCTGCCGGCGAACCGAGGAGGTTGCGCAACAGCTCGGCGGTCTCGTGGCGGGTGAACCGCTCCAGCCGCAACACCTGGGTCACGCGCATCCGGTCGAGGTCGGCGATGAGCTTGCCAGCGCCCGAGGAAGACTCCGAGTAGGGGCGGATGGTCATGAGGAGAAAGATCGGCGCGGTGGGCATCGTCCTCACCAGATA
>CAZSOF010000157.1:4408-6245 GCA_964607685.1 uncultured Acidimicrobiaceae bacterium
GGCGGATGGTCATGAGGAGAAAGATCGGCGCGGTGGGCATCGTCCTCACCAGATAACGGATGAGCTGGATGCTGTCCTCGTCGGCCCACTGCAGATCGTCGATGTTGAGGGCCAAAGGGTGTTCTTTGGTCAAGGCGACGACGGCGGAAGCAACCTCGTCGAAGATCCGCAGCATCTTCTCTTGAGGTGAGAGGCCTTGATCGCCGTCCGTGGAGCGCCCGCCGATGGCGTCGCGGGCCCGATCGACGGGTTCCAGGGCCATCGCCTGACGGGCCATCGCCGCCATGCGAGGGGAGCCGAGCAGGGAGCGGAACAAGAGGAACGGACCGCGCAGCTCCTCGTCGGCGGCGACGTCGAGCGTCAGATAAGACGTGTCGGCGGCCCTGGCCAAATCGACTGCGGCCTCGAGCATCCTCGTCTTGCCGATGCCTGCCTCTCCCTCGAGAACTACGGCGCGCAAGCCCGATCTGGCCTTCGCGAGCTGCTCCTCTATGGCCTTCAATTCCCGCACTCTCCCCACGATCGGTGCTTCCGACCGTGGCGAAGAAGGGTCGAATGCCTGTGCCGAGGCGTCCCGCACCTCGCGCCCGGCGCGGTCGCCGGCATCCCCCTTCTCTCTCCAGAGAACCTCGTAGAGACGCCAGCGGTCGGGAAAGCCTTTGAGCCAGAACAGACCGCGGTCCACCACTTTTGTCGCCCCTAGAGAGCCGGCCAGATCGGAGACGATCTGAGAGATCAGGATCTGATCTCCTTGCGCCTTGGCGGCTATCCGCGATGCAGCGTGAACCGCCGTGCCGTGGGCATCGCCTTCGGCATAGGCTACGTCACCGCTGTTGAGGCCGATCCGAACCGAAATCGCCCGTGCTTGATCGGTGGCGTTGCGTTCTTCAATAGCGCGCTGGATCGACACGGCGGTCTCGATGGCCCGGCTGGCCGACGTGAACAGGGCCATGAAGCCGTCCCCGAGCCCCTTGATGTCGGTGCCACCGCCTGCCTCGATTTGTGAGCGGACGAGTCTGTCGTGCTGGCCGAACACCTCGTTGGCCGCGGCGTCGCCCAAGCGGACTCGGAGATCCGTAGAACCCTCCAGGTCGGTGAAGAGAATCGTCTGGGTGCCGTGATGTAAAGCGGCTTCAGTCTGGCTCAATCCCACTCCACTGCATTTGGCGGACAATACCGTCGCCGGATTCCTTGGCCGATTCCACGGTGTTGTGGGTGCCTCAGACCCCGGAGCGCATCGGCGACGCCCGGATCCTCGCCCCGGTACGGGGCTTGGCTGGATGCCACTCCCTGCCGAGAGCCATGTTTGGCAGGTGACCATTGTTAGCTTCACCAACTATGGCCACCACAGTCATCGAGCATGCTGACGAAGGCCGATATGTCGTCGAGGTCGACGGGGAAACAGCGGGCTTCACGGTCTATCACCTACGCGGCGGGAATCGGTACTTCTTCGTCCACACAGAAGTCATGCCTCCCTTTGCGGGCACCGGGGTCAGTCGGATACTTGTGCGGGAGGCACTCGACGATGTCAAAGCCAAGGGAGGCCGCGTGGTGCCCATCTGCCCCTTCGTCTGGGCGTTCATCCAGAACAACCCTGAGTACCAGGAGATGGTCGATCACGAGATCTTCAACCGGATCGCCGACAAACTGCACGGCTCCTGAGCCCGAAGACCGAGCGAGTCGACTCCCGGCTCCGAGCATGTTCAAGACTCGGGCTTGTATGCCGTGAAGTTGATTCCTTGCGTGCCGAAGTAGACGACTTCCTTTCTCGGCTTTGCGGCCCCCTCGAAGACGTTCTTCTTCCAGACGATTTCGAAACCCTCGAATCCGGCGGCCA
>CAZSOF010000158.1:0-6229 GCA_964607685.1 uncultured Acidimicrobiaceae bacterium
GGAATCGTAGCCAGGTGGTCGAAATTTGAGCGAAAGCTCAATGAATCAACTTGGCTATGGAAGTCTCCACACCGCGCGACAGGCGAACCAGAGGTAGACGTGGATAGCCCGGCTCCAGCCCGGCGGCGCGTGCCGCCGCCTTGACACCAGGAATCCCATGCGGCTCGACTTCGGCGCTGAGCGCGCTCAACTGTTTTTGGAGACGTCTCGCTCCCGCTGGATCGTCCTTAGCCATGGCCAGAGTCTTCAGAACCAGGTCCACGGCGTAGTTGCCGCTGCCGGTGATGGCGCCGAAACAGCCCACGGCCATTGCAGCCGTGAGGGCTCTGGAGGAGCCGGAGAAGACCATGAAGTCGGCAGGTGAGGCGTCGATGATCGACTGCAGACGAACCACGTCGCCACTCGAGTCCTTCATGCCCACGATGTTGTCGTGACGGGACAGACGCCAGACGAGCTCCACCGGCATGCTGTACCCGGTGACCGAAGGCACCGAGTAGAGAATGATCGGGAGCTTGGATTGGTCGGCAATGGCCCGGAAGAAGGTGAGCACGGCATCGTCCCGGCCGCGGATGAGGGTGGTCGGGGTGAGGACCAGGAGGCTGTCGGCGCCCCCTTCCGTCGCCTCGGCGACCTGGGAGAAGGCGGCTCGGGTCGACTCCGCGGCGATCCCGACCATGAAGTGTGCCTTGCGCCGACGCCCGGCCTTGACGAGTCGGCCTCGTTCTCCCGGTTCCAGGTAGGGGCCCTCACCGTTGGAGCCTCCGATGACGAATCCACGTATCCCCTGATCAGCCAGGACCCTTAGGTTGTGGGTGTGGGCCTTGAGGTCCACCTCGCCACGCTGGGTGAACGGTGTGACCAGCGCCGGCAGGTAGTCGGGCGGCGGGAGCATCGGTGAAGCCTAGAAGCAGTCAGGCAGTGGGGTGCGGTCCATTGTCGGCCATATTGGCCTACCGCGCTCTCTTCCTCACGGGATGAGGTGGATCGGGTTTCCGATCATGTACGCCCGCCAGGTCGTGGTGTCGTTGACCGACGTCGGGTAGTCGTACTCTTCCCAGCGCCGCCCGGCGCCGAACTAGCACCATGGACACCGATGCCCAACGGCGACGCATACCATATGTATCGGCGATTGCGGGAGAAACGTGAGATATTGGAGGGGGTCGGAAGACCCATATCGGCTGGCTAGCCTTGTTGCGCCACCAACCGACGATTCTTGAACTTGGCCTTTATGTAGTCGGCGTTCATCATGGCGATGAAGTCGATCGAGATCTGCTTGGGGCAGGCCTTCTCGCACTCTCCGTGGTTGGTGCACGATCCGAAATGCTCTTCCATGACACCCACCATGTTCACTGTCCGTGACCAACGCTCGGCCTGACCCTGGGGAAGCAGGTTGAGATGGGAGATCTTGGCTGCCGTGAACAGGTTGGCCGCACCGTTGGGACAAGCGGCCACACAAGCCCCACAGCCAATGCAGGCGGCGGCATCGAACGCGGTGTCGGCGACCTCCTTGGGGATCGGTATCAGGTTGGCGTCGGGGGCGGAGCCGGTGTCAACAGAGATGTATCCACCGGCTTCGATGATGCGATCGAACGCCGAGCGGTCGACGATCAGATCTCGCAGCAGGGGGAACCCCGAGGCTCTCCACGGCTCGACCACGATGGTGGCACCGTCTGCAAACCTCCTCATGTGCAACTGGCAGGTTGCGGTTCCTAGCTGCGGCCCGTGGGCCTGGCCGTTGATCATCACCCCACAGCTCCCGCAGATCCCCTCACGGCAGTCGCTATCGAATGCAACCGGCTCCTCACCCTGGTTCACCAGCCGCTCGTTGAGGACGTCCATCATCTCCAGAAATGACATCTCCTCGGAGATGTCATTGACTTGGTAGGTTCTGAAACCACCGGGTGCCACGGGCCCGTCCTGTCGCCAGACCTGGAGCGTGACGTTCACTTGTAGCTCCGGGTGGTGAGTTTCACGTGCTCGAACTCCAGACGTTCGGTGATGAGCTCGGGCTTTGCGGCGTCCCCGGTCCACACCCAGGAGGCGACGTGGGCGAAGTTCTCGTCGTCGCGTAGCGCCTCACCCTCGTCGGTCTGGTGCTCCTCCCGGAAATGAGCACCACACGACTCCTCGCGGGCCAGGGCGTCGAGACACATCACTTGTGCCAGTTCGAAGAAGTCATCGACGCGACCGGCCCGCTCCAGACTCTGGTTCAGCGACTCGCCGCTTCCGAGGACCCGCATGTCGGAGAGATACTCCTCATGGAGAGCCGGGATGTCGGACAGCGCCTTTTGCAGACCCGACTCGTTACGTGACATCCCGCAGTAGTCGAGCATGGTCCTGCCCAGCTCCTTGTGAAACCAGTCGACGGAGCGGCTTCCTCGCGTCGACAGATAGCCTTCCACACGGTCGCTCACCACTCCCTCAGCCTCGCGGAAGACCGGATCGTCGGCGGGGACCACCGGGTCGCCCAGGTACTCGGCGAGATAGTCGCCGATGGTGTAGGGAAGGACGAAATAGCCATCCGCCAGACCCTGCATCAGAGCGGAGGCCCCAAGCCGGTTGGCGCCGTGGTCGCTGAAGTTGGCTTCTCCGATCGAATAGAGCCCGGGGATGGTGGTCATCAGGTTGTAGTCGACCCAGAGCCCGCCCATCGTGTAGTGGGGGGCCGGGTAGATGCGCATCGGTGCGGTGTAGGGGTCTTCATCGGTGATTCGGTTGTACATCTCGAAGAGATTGGAGTAACGGTCGGCGATGGCGGCATTCCCGTCACGGGCGATCGCTGCTTGGAAATCGAGATAGACACCGTTGTGCAACGGACCCACGCCTCGGCCCGAGTCGACCATGCGCTTGGCGGCGCGCGATGCAACATCACGAGGAACCAGGTTGCCGAACGCCGGGTAGATGCGCTCCAGGTAGTAATCGCGCTCCTCCTCCGGGATCTGATCGGGGGGCCTGTCGTCACCGGGCGTCTTGGGCACCCAGATGCGGCCATCGTTACGCAGTGACTCAGACATCAGGGTGAGTTTCGACTGGAACTCGTCCGACGCCGGGATGCATGTCGGGTGGATCTGAGTGAAGCAGGGATTGGCGAAGGCCGCTCCGCGGCGGTGGGCGCGCCATGCCGCGGTGACGTTGGAGGCCATCGCATTGGTGGACAGGAAGTAGACATTCGAGTAGCCACCGGTGGCCAGCACCACCGCATGCGCAGAGTGGGTGCTGACCTCACCGGTGACCAGGTCTCGAGCAACTATTCCCACGGCGCGACCGTCCTTGACTACGAGGTCGAGCATCTCGGAGCGAATGTGGAGCTTCACCATTCCCGTATCCACCTGACGCATCAATGCCGAGTAGGCGCCGAGCAGGAGCTGTTGGCCGGTTGCGCCACGGGCGTAGAAGGTCCGGGAGACCTGTGCTCCGCCAAAGGAGCGGTTGTCGAGGAGGCCTCCGTACTCCCGGGCGAAGGGGACTCCTTGGGCTGTGGCCTGGTCGATGATGTTGAGTGACACCTCGGCAAGCCGGTGGACGTTGGCCTCGCGGCTGCGATAGTCACCGCCTTTGACGGTGTCGTAGAACAAGCGGTACACCGAGTCACCGTCGTTGTGATAGTTCTTGGCGGCGTTGATCCCGCCCTGGGCGGCGATGGAGTGGGCGCGACGGGGTGTGTCGTGGAATGTGAAGACTTCGACGTTGTAGCCCAGCTCTCCCAGAGATGCCGCCGCCGACGCCCCCGCTAAACCGGATCCCACGATGATGATCTTGAACCTCCGCTTGTTAATCGGGTTGACCAGGCGGATCGAGAACTTGTGGTTTTCCCACTTGTCGGCGATGGGACCGCTCGGGGCCTTGGCGTCGAGTCGGGTGATCTCGCTCATGTCAGGAAGCCGAATGCGACGGCGAGCGGCGGTGTGATGAAGCCAATCGTGATCAAAGCAGACAACGTCCACGCCAGGTAGCGACGCCAGGCATTGAATCGCGGGTTGTTGATGCCGAGACTCTGGAACATCGACCAGATGCCGTGATAGAGGTGGATTCCCAGCAGCACCATGGCCACCACATAGATGATTGTCACCGGCAGGCGGTTGAATGTCTCGATGAAGTTGGCGTAGACGTGGCCTCTCTCCCAAGCCTCGGGTGCCGCCGGCTGGATGCCCCAGGTGAAGTCGGCGAGGTGGAAGAGGAGAAAGGCGAGGAAGATCGATCCGCTCCATCGCATGGTGCGGCTGGCGTAGTTCGCCGCGACGTAGTGCCGGGGGCCTGCGTAGTCGTCGGGCCGCGCCCTGTGGTTCATGATCGTCAGCGAATAGGCCGCATGGACATGAAGGGCGAAGATGACGATGAGCCCCAAGCGCAGGATCCACAGGAAGACGTGCTCGGGAAAGATCGGCGTGAACAGAGAGCGAAGTGCCTCACCATATATGTCGATGTCTGGCACCCCGTCGAGCTCGGGGAGGAACATCTTGAGGTTGCCGATCATGTGGGCCAAGGCGAAGACCACGATTCCCAGACCCGTGATCGCCATTACCCACTTCTTGCCCACCGCTGACCTGTAGAACTCGACGGGGAACGGCGCCCGCGTCTTATCGACGGTGCTAGTCACTCCGCTACCAAGATCACTGTCCTCGCATTATGCCAATCGTCGGGGGAGGGGGCATATCCACGAGACCATGCGACACCACCTCGGTCCTGAGGTGTCCGGCATTCACTGAGCGGCGGGTCATTGCGGGTTGACGGCGCGGGTGTCATCCCATAATCTCAAACGTGTAATTACACGGTTGTGAGGAGATCCTGAATGCGGAGTAAGCTCATCGAAGCTCTAGCCGTTGGTGAGCTTTCCTGGCAGGACTACGCCAATTGCCGTGGCGCCGACGCCGATCTGTTCTTCCCCGAGCGGGGCGCATCCACCCGGAAGGCCAAGGCCATCTGTGGTGCCTGCGAGGTGAGGGCGGAATGCCTGGACTACGCCATCGAGATGGGTGAGAAGTTCGGCATCTGGGGTGGTCTGAGTGAGCGGGAGCGACGCCGGGTGCGTCGCGAACGTCAGATCGCGCAGCGTCGAGTCAGCTAAGGGGCTTACAAGTACAACCCGGACGACTCGTCTCGTTCCGGGGCCTTGGGCGCACCCAGCGCCCTCTTCTGCATCTCCGCAAGCTGGGTTTGGGCAGCCATCTGCTGACTCCACAGCGAGGCCTGGATACCGTGAAACACTCCCTCCAACCAGCCGATCAGCTGGGCCTGGGCCACCCGTAGCTCCGATTCCGACGCTCCCTCGGTGTTGAGCGGGACCATGATCTCGGCGAACTCCTCCTGGAGCTCGGGCGACAGCACTTCCCGCAACTCCTCTACCGATCGGGCGTGGACGGTTGCCATGCGTTCCCGGCCACCTTCGTCGAGGGGTGCCTGTCGGGCCTCATCGAGCATGGCCCGGGTCATGGAGGCGATGCGTATCAGCTTGGTCGGTCTGGTGACGTCCTGTTGCTCGTCCTCGGCCGGTTGGCCCTGCTCTCGTTCTTTGACGACCTCCGGTTTGAGAGCCCGTGGCTCTGTGTCTTCCATCGGCACGAAGCCTATAGGCGATCGTCGGCCGAACAAATGCCCTACCTTGCCTGGGCATGCGAGCCGTTGTCGTCTTCACCCTCGTGTACACGGTAGCGCTGCTCGCTTATGGGCTCTCGGTCGAAAGCCCGCTGACGCTTCTCTACACCGGCATCAACATCGGTTTGTTCGCTCTCTTCGGTGTCCTCCACATCTGGGCGAGGTGGCCCATTCATGCCCTATGGGCAGTGTCGCTTGTGGGGTTGGGAAACATGCTGGGGGGCGTCTTGCTGATCGACGGGGAGCCGCTGTACATCGCCGAGGTGATCGGCCCCCTTCGCTACGATAAGGTGTTTCACGCCGTGGCCGCAGGAGGCTTGGTCCTTATCGCCTGGGAGGCCATGAAGAGATGGGCCGGCACCGACTATCAATTCGGCCCGCTCCTGGTGGCGATGACCTTTCTCGTCGTCATGGGAGGGGGTGCCGTGGTCGAGATCGCCGAGTACATCGGGTCGAGCCTCAGCGACGTCAGCGTCGGCGACTACGCCAACAACGCCCTCGACCTGGTGGCCAATGGAGTCGGGGCGGCCGTCGGGATCGGCATCGTCTGGTGGTTCGAACGGGAGCACCACCGGTCCTAGGCCTAGGCGCGGCGGCTGAACCTCCACTGCTCGAATTCGCATATGGTGGTTGCACA
>CAZSOF010000159.1:0-6209 GCA_964607685.1 uncultured Acidimicrobiaceae bacterium
ATGGCCATCAGCCACATCTTCAACGCCGAGCGTCTGGCCACGACCGTCACGTCGTCACCCCCAGGTCCGAAGGGACGATGATGGCCAGGTAATCGATGCCTATCGCGGCGAAGTTCTCGCGGGCCTTTCCACCGGAACGATCGACCAAGGCGATGGCCTGACCGATCTCGAACCCCTGATGCAACAGGTATTCCGCGGCGTCGACCACGGCGCTGCCGGTCGTCGTGGTGTCTTCTAGCACCGCCAGCGTCATCGACGTGTCGATGGGGCCCACTATCCGGCCTCCCACACCGTGGTCCTTTTCTTCCTTTCGTACGGAGAAGGCCCTGAGATGACGTCCTTGTGTCGCGGCCGACATGGCAGTGGCAATGGCTATCGGGTCGGCCCCCATCGTCATACCCCCAACGGCGTCGACCTCGCGGTGCAACACCGAGAGCACGGCATCGCCGACGAGCACGGCACCGACTCCATCGAGGGTGGTTATCCGGGCGTCGACGTACCAATCGGAGACCTCTCCACTACGCAGAGTGAATGGTCCGTCGGTGCGTACGGCGTGGGTCCTGAGATGATGGATCAGGGCTTGACGGGCCACAACCCCATCGTATTGGCGACGGGGCCGCAAACGGCGACGATAGGTTTGTGGCGTGGACTTGTTCCTGGTCCGTCACGGACAGCCCGACTGGGCCCCTGATCGGGTGGCTCGCAACGATCCCGCCCTCAGCGAGCTGGGCCGAGAGCAGGCGACTCGAGTGGCACATCGACTCACGTCGCTGGACCGAGTCGACGAGCTGTGGACCTCGTCCATGCTTCGGGCGATGCAGACCTCAGAGCCCATTGCCGGTGAGCTGAGGAGGGACCGTGAGGTCTACGAGTGGTTACAGGAGATTCAGAATCCCCCCGACTGGGACGGAGAGCCGGTCGAGAACGTGGAGAGGTCCCTTCGCGACGCACATCTGAGAACCATGGACGAGATGTGGGATGGTCTGCCGGGCGGAGAGTCGTTTCGAGCCTTTCACGAGCGGGTGGTCACCGGGTTGACCGAGACCCTCGACAGCCATGGCATCCACCCTGCTGCGGGCGGTGACCGTCATCTCTGGGAGCTCGACGACCCGGGCAAGCGGGTGATCATCGTCGCTCACGCCGGCACCAATGCAGTGGTCCTGGGACATCTCCTCGGACTGGACCCGGTGCCCTGGGAGTGGGACCGTTTCCGTCAACCTCACACCGGGGTTTCTCGACTGACCCTGATCAGGGTGAGCACCGGGTGGGCATTCTCCCTTCGTCAATTGGGCGACGTCACCCACCTACATCCGGGTCTGGTCACCACCTGACGCGACATAGGGTTGCCATGGCAACAGGTGGCGCTTTCCGATACTCCCCGCGGCTCACCCCGTTGCAGGGGCACGCCGCGCGACGAGACCCAATGCCCGATCCGGGCCTGCTATTGACCGAAGCGGCGGCTGCGTCCCTCGTAGTCACGGAGAGCGCGCAGGAAGTCGACACGACGAAACGCCGGCCAGTTGACGTCGACGAAGACGAACTCCGAGTAGGCAGACTGCCACAACAAGAACCCCGACAGACGTGACTCGCCGGAGGTGCGGATAATGAGGTCGGCGTCGGGGAGATCGGCGGAGTACATGTGACTTGCCAGCGTGTCGGCGTCGATGTACTCGGCGATCTCGTCTGCGGGAACACCTTCGCCGACGAGACTCGCCACCAGGTCTCTGGTGGCGTCGACGATCTCCTGTCGCCCACCGTATCCCATGGCGATGTTGAGTCGTCGCGTTGCCGCACGGTGAGGAGTTTTCAGGGGAAGCTCCGTCTTGGGCGCTGCCATTGACGCCTCCTCCGCCTTCTTGGCCGCTTCCACGAGGTGCCGAGGGAGGAGGTCGAGGCTCCCGATGAACTTGAGGGCCATGTCATAGCGGACGCACTGGTCGGGTAGACGCTGGAACAGATCGATGAGGACGTCGAAATAGGGGTCCAACTCCTCAGCAGGGCGAGAGAGGTTGTCCGGGGACAGTACCCATGCTGTCACCGCAGCGATCTTGAGATCGTTGGCCCAGCCGAGAAAGTCCTCGAACCTCGACATTCCCTCCCGATACGAGTCGGTGAGGCTGGGCAACCCTTCGGCGCGAGCGTGCCGGCGGTGACCGTCGAGGACGACGCCGATGTGGCGCGGCAGCCGGCTGTGGTCGAGGTTGGCAGCCAGATTGCGTTCGTACAGGCGGTAGAGGAGACCCAGGGCCATATACCAACTGTCATCGTACCCCGGTCCACGCCAATCTCAGCAGGACCAACGACTCATATATGCGGGACGTCCGACATATTGTGAACAACGATGGAGCGAATCACCCTCGGTCGCATGCAAAACCCGGTACGTGGGTTCCTTCATGGTGCCGCGGCCCTGGCTGCATTGGTGGGAACCGTGTACCTGGTCTCCCGTACCTGGGACAACTCGGCGGCACTGTCGGGGTCCGTCGTGTTCGGGTTCGCCCTTCTCGTCATGTACACCGTCTCCTCCCTCTATCACTCGGTGCCCTGGGGCGCCGATTGGAAACGGCGTCTGCAGCGGATCGATCACTCCATGATCTATCTGGTGGTGGCGGGCACCTTCACCCCGATCGCGATCGCCGCTCTGGAGGGGGCGGCGATGTGGATCTGTCTCGGGCTGGTGTGGGGCATCGGGATCGTCGGAATCTCGTTGAAACTGGCGCTTTCTCAGGTTTCGACCGGGCTGTCGCTCACGCTTCAACTGGTGATGGGGTGGACCGTCATCCTCTGGCTGCCTCAGATCTGGGATTCCCTGGGCCCCGGCGCCATCCTGTGGATAACGATCGGCGGCGTGTTCTACACGGTGGGAGCCGTCTTCTTCGTCACCAAGAGACCCCGCCTATTCCCCAGGATCTTCTCCCACCACGAGCTGTTCCACGTCTTCGTGGTGCTGGCCAGCGTGGCCCACTTCCTGGCCATCGTCCTCTACGCCCTTCCCGCCTCGGTATGACCCGCCCCGGCCACGGGCAATGAGGACTCGTTGGCGCACAGCTCTTCGATCTGGCCGACCTCGCGGGGAACCGACCCGCTCATGTTCTCGTGCCCATCCGGTGTGATGAGGATGTCGTCTTCGATCCTCACCCCGATCCCCAGGAACTCCGGTGGGATCTCGTGGGTGACCTTCTCCGCCTGGTCCTTCTCCTCGGCCTCGAGGGCTGCCGCCGCTTTCTTCCCCAACCGGAGGCGACGCCGGTTCCACTCGTCCTGGTCGTAGGGAAGAAGGGTCAGCTCGAACTCACCCTTGTCCGAACCCACATAGAGACCTGGCTCCACGGTGAACGTCATCCCCGGTTGCAGCGGGCGGGGCACCCCGTCGAGCCGATAGGCACCTCGGTCGTGGACGTCGAGACCGAGCCAATGGCTGGTCCGGTGCATGAAGAAGGTGGAGTAGTGATGCATGGCCAACGAGTCGTCCACGGACATGGGGAGCAAGCCCAGATCGACCATCCCCTCAGTGAGGTTGCGGGTGCATTCGTCGTGGATTGTCTTCAGAGTCGAGCCAGGTGCCGCCAACTCGACACCCTTCTTCTGCGCCGCCAAGACGACGTCGTATAAATTCCTCTGTGCCGCGCTGAACGACCCATTGGCCGGGAAGGTGCGGGTGATGTCGGCCGAGTAGCCGTCGACTTCGGCTGCGGCGTCGATCAGGACCAGATCACCATCTCCGACTCGGCGGTCGTTTCTCTCATAGTGAAGGATGCAGGCGTTCTCCCCGGACGCAACGATCGAGGGGTAGCCGTTGCGCGGTGACCCTTGCAGACGCCAGTGGTATTCGAGCGCGGCCTGTACCTGGTATTCGAACATTCCCGGTCTGGCAAACCGCATCGCCTCGACATGACCTTCCGCACTGAGATGGCACGCACGACGCAGACTCTTCGCCTCCTCCGTCGTCTTGATCAACATCATCTCTCCCAGCGGCACCGAGAGATCCTTGATGGTCGAGGGCATGGTGCTTCCCATGCGCTCTCGCCGACCGCGGACGTTATTGATGATTCCGATGACGCGATCGTCGAACTTCTCGTTTCCGGTCGTGTACCAGATGATCTCCCGCCCAACTATGAGTCGCTCCAGGACATCATCCAGCTCGGCGAGCAGATAGGCGGCGTCCGCTCCCGTACTCTCCATGGCCCCCTCGGGACCGGCTCTGACACCGGTCCAAACCTCGATCGCCGGATCCTTGGGGCGAACGAAGAGCGTGTAGTCCCCCTCGTCGTGATCGGGAGCGAGAACCGCAACCGCCTCGGGCTCATCGAATCCGGTCAAGTACCAGAAAGCCGAATCTTGACGAAAGGGATGGTGAACGTCGTGATTGCGTATCACCTCCCGGGCCGCTGGGATGATGGCCAACCCTCCCGGACCGATGATCTCCGAGATCCGGTGTCGTGCTTCTTCATGGCGGTTGGGCATCCCGGGCAGAGTACAACCGCTCCGGTGTGATGGGATGTGGGTCACACCGGTCAAGGTGTGGCCCGGTCATGAGAGTTGGAGGTCGACCACCAGCGGGAAATGGTCTGAGCCCAGCGCGGGGCCGAGGCTGCGATCCGTGACCGCCAGCGCGGGGCTGTGCAACAGATGGTCGATCGGGACGCGAAGCAGGAGATTGGAGTCGGCCGAGAAACTGGGCTGGAGGCCGAATCCCATCTGGCTGTTGCGCATCCCGGTAGATCCCATCAGACGTCGGAACGCCCAGGACCAGGGGGTGGCATTGAAGTCCCCCACGACCAGAAACGCCCCGGTTTGCCCGGTGGCCCAGTCCCCGGCAAACAGGAGCTGAGCGTCCCGAAGCTCGGCCCGCTGCCGATCGGTCGGCGCCAGAGGATGAGTTGCGAGGACAGATATCGACGTCGTCCATCCCACGGGTCGATACTCGAGCTCCACGGCACGGGGGTCCCTCATCGAGAACCCGTAGGAAACCGCCTCCACGTCATCCCCTCTCACCAGGAGCAGGGTCCCGAATATGAGATCCTCGGAACGAGGCCGGATGATCTGGTAGTCGAGGTCTGCCGACTCCATCGCAATCTCCCACGGGCGGCTGGCCTCATGCAGCAACACGAGATCAGGTTCGATGTTCTCGATGTAGTCGATGACCTCCGAGTAGCTCTCGTTGGTCGACAAGAGATTGAATGACATGATCCTGAGCGACGGTGCCTCGACTTGGGCATCTGCCGGTGAGCCGACATACAGGGGTAGGACGACGACGAGGTTGACCAACGCCACTGCCAGAACCCCATAGCCGATCTTCCGCCACCGAGACATCATGATGACCAACCCGAGCAACAGCAGGCCGACCACGTACTGAGCCCGAAAATTCGCCAGGACGTCCAGCCACCAGACCCATCTCCCCAGGAAGGCCGTCAGGGACACAACCGCCAGGGCGATCGCAGGAATCGCTACCAGGATCACAGGAGTCAGGCTAGGAGCGGGGTGGAAATTGCGGACACGTGTGTCCACGCATCCACTCGAACGCCCGCCTGGCACGACGACCACTCCTCCGGACCCGTTCGTGAGGTGTCGCCGCTATTCCTGTTCCTCATCGATCGGAGGCGGGCCCGGGTCCTTCATGCCCCGCTCATTGGCCCACGCCCTGGTCACCTCGTAGGCCTCGGTTGGTGGGTAAGGCCCGTCCTCGATTCTCTTCTCGAGGAGAAAGGTCATGATTTCACCCACCAGCGGTCCGGGCTCGATGTCCAGATATGCCATCACCTGGTGTCCATCTATGGGAGCCCGCAGTCTGGCGAGCTCCTCCCTCGCCGAGAGATCGGTAATCCGCTCCTCGAGCTCATCGATATCGGCCTGGATCGCTCGCTCCCGACTCTCGTTGGCAGTGGTCACGTCACATCGGACCAGCTCGTTGAGAGTGTCGAGAAGATGCCCGGCGTCTCTGACGTAGCGTCGTACCGCCGAGTCGGTCCAACCCAGTTTCAGCGTATGTGGTCGCAGATGGAGGTATACGAGCTGAGACACGTCGTCGACGACGTGTTTGGGGTAACGCAGCTCACGGAGACGTCGCCTCGCGATGCGAGCACCGACTACCTCGTGGTGATGGAAGGTGACTCCACCCGGGCCGAATTCACGGGTGGCCGGCTTACCGATGTCATGGAGAACCGCGGCCAGCCTCAATTTCAGCTGCGGTGATGTCTTGTCCACCACGGCGA
>CAZSOF010000160.1:0-6161 GCA_964607685.1 uncultured Acidimicrobiaceae bacterium
ACCGAGGCCGAACCGAACTCCGAGGTGATCTCCACGATCGAACCGGGCGCTCCCGTCCCGTGGTAGACGTCGTAGGGCGGGCTCTCCGAACAGGATCCGAACGTGGCGTAGGCGGTGAACTCGGCGACCTCCTTCTCCATGGTCGTTGTGGTCGCGGGAGCCTCGATGATGTAGTACACGGTCACCGCTGCCTCTGATTCGTTCCCTGCCGGGTCATGGGCCACGAATCGGGCCACATTCGAGCCCTCGCTCAGGACGAGGACGATTCGCCATTCGCCGGAGGGATCGACGTCGGCTTCGTACTCACCGGCGAATACTCGAGCCCCGGGCTCGGTGGTCCCGGCGAAGGTGACGGTCTTCTCGGTCAGGTGGGCGCCGTGCTCCGGAGAGGTGATCTCCAGCACTGGCGGCTCCAGATCGGGGGCGACGGCTGTCGTTGTGGGAACGATTGGCACCACCGCCGCGCTGGTGGGGGGAGAGGGCCGGGATGTCACTGTCGAGCTAATGGTGGTCGTGGTGCCGATGGTGGTGGTCGTCGCCGGGGGAAACTTCGTGGACGGTGGGGATGAGTCCAGCACTATGGCCACGCCTACGGCCGAGCCGATGACCAACAAGACGACGACCAGTGCCGGGCGGAGGATGGCGGCTAGCGGAGGCCGGGAGGTTGCGGCCCCGGGCGTGGCCGATCTGAGCTCCGCAGTCGCCACCGCGGCCTTCAGATTGGCGGCGGCCCGGCGACCCCAGGTGTCGAGATCACGACTCATCCGTCACCTCCAGACCGAGCTTCCGGGCCAAGGTTCGACGACCGCGAAAAAGGTGGACCTTGGTTGTTGACGGGCTGCAGTCGAGTATCTCGGCGATCTCGGCAACGGGACGGTCCTCGATATAGAACAACGCCGTCGCCTGTGCCTGTCGTTTGGGAAGCTGGCGTACCAGTTGCCAGAACTCCTAGTCCTCCGGCTCTAGTTCGGGCAGGGGCTGATGTCGCTGACCGGCGAGTCGCGTTATCGCCTTCGCCTCGGCGGCCTTGCGTCGAAATGCGGAGACGGCCAGGTTGGCCACTACTCGTCTCACCCATGCTCCCGGTTTGTCATATTCGCCGATTCGATCCCACCGCTGATGGGCGATGACGAATGCCTCCTGAGCCAGGTCCTCGGCGCCGAGACGACTCCCAGAAAGGGCATACGCCAGACCGACGACATTCCTGAACTCCCGTCGATAGAAGCTCTCGAATGACTCGTAACTGGCGGCCAACTCCTCATCCCGGGGTATCGGCTCGGGCTTGGTACCTGCGGTCACGACGTCACACGCATCGGCATCCCGCCGGGTTTACCTGAGCTTGTCGTAAACCTCGGAGACCCTCAGACCGTGTTACCTCCGGGACGGGCTTGGGAGACCACAGAGATCAGGCAAGGAGTGTCAGATGCGTAGATGGCTCGCAATGCTCGCAGGGGTGGCGGCGATAGCCGTCACTGGAACGGCCCTGGCGTTGACGGGGGCCGAAGAGGTCGACGATGCGGAAATCGTGTCGAGGGCGACGCCAGAGGTGAAGACGACGGAGAAGGTCGACACGACTACCACAATCGCCGAGGAGAAGGAATCCGAGCCGACTTCGGTCGACTCGATCGAGACCGACGAGTTGGCTTGGGAAGCGCCTGAGCGGTTGGAACCACCTGACGACCCCATCGACGACGTTCCCCCGCTTATCGTCATCCTCCATCCCCAGGACGGCCAGGTCTTCGAGCGCAGCGAGGTGGTGTTCGAAGGCACCAGCGAGCCCGGCGCCTTGGTATTTGCTCGAGAACTACAGTTTGAGGTGGGGGAGGATGGCTCGTGGCGCATCGTGCTCCATCTCAGCCCGGGTGAGAATGAGATCACCGTGACTGCGAAAGACTCGTCCGGTAATCATGCAACGGACTCGGTAATTGTGATCTATCGGCAACCGGAGGAGCCGAAGGCCGAGGAGCCCAAGGAGCAGCCCAAAGAGGAGCCTAAAGGACAGCCCAAAGAGGAGCCTAAAGAACAGGCGAAGGATGAGCCCACGGATCACGAGGTCACCGAGTGGGAGTTTTCTGCCCATCAGCTCTACGGAGAGTGTGGGGAGAGTCCGCCCTACGATGTGTTTCATGGGTCCGGGCACCCCGGGTCTCTCATCCTGGTTCGGTCGGAGTTCGGGAGTGGAAGCACCGAGGTCGGTGAGCACGGAGAGTGGGAGATCAGAGTGATCTTCGAATCGGCGCCGGTGGGCGTGGTCTTCCCGGTCAAGGTGAAGGACGAGTTCGGCAACCACCAGGTCTTCGAGTTCGTTCGAACCGGCTGAATTGCTGCCGAGATCCGCAGAGAAGGGGCCCTGCCCAGCGGGGCCCCTTGGTCTCTGGAGCAGGTCGGTCATCGCCGCTACCGCCTCATCGACGAGAGGAGATATCGCCTCCGTGGGCTCGGTTGAGACCCCTCTACGCTTTCCCCCGTTCCAGCTCATTGGTGGCATCCCTGGCAGCCGAGGTGACGGAGCGAAGGAACTCGACGACTGTCCGCAGCTGGTCATCAGTGAGCCGGGCACATATCCGCTCGATTGCCGTGTTCATCGGGGCGTACAGCCGAACCAACTCCGGCCCTCTGGATCGAAGCGCCTCGACCTGGACCTTTCGTACCCTGGTGTTCCAGCTCGGCTGGTCCCCCTCAGACCAACGTCACAGGTACTCCGCCACCGCCATGGCTCCAGCAGCTATCGATCCCGCGATGGCTACCCAACGGATGCCGCTGGTGGAACGCTGCCGGAGTCTCATGAGGCGCTCGTTCTCCGCGGGGTCCGGCTCACCCTCGGCCTTCTGGATCTCGACAGCCAGAGCCAGGGCCCGACGAGTAGCCGGGGCAGCAACCGACACACCGATCACGGCGGCGGCCAATCCGAGCAACCCACCAACGGAGATGGCGATGCCCGGCGGTGTGGAAACCCAGTCGCCGACCAGTCCTGCCGAGACTTCCCAATAGAGGAGCAAGCCGGCGAGCACTGTGACGACCGCCGCCCCTCCAAGCCAGTCAGGTGCCCGGCGATGTTTCACCAACTGTTGCATCACGGGGCCACTGGCCGGACCCGCCGCCTGCAGAGAAGGACCGACGAATAGGGCCATCAACAGTGCACCGCCCACCCAAAACACACCAGACAGGATGTGAATGAGCCGCAGGATGACGACGTAGGTGTTCATGGAGCCTCCTTCCCAGTAAGTATGACGCCTTGCCACGGCCGGCGTCGGAATCGGTAGAGGTGTGGAGATCAAACCGCGAGCGAGCCGGCTGATGGACAAGCGGCCTCAAATGATCCTTCCCGCGTGCTCCCGAAGCGGCTCACCGGCGATGACGCGCTCGGGCCCGAGACGACCAAGATCGATGGTGGGGGTGCTCCCAGTCATCAGCTCGGCGAGATACCGGCCCACGCCGTGACACTGCTGGAATCCGTGGCCACTGAAACCGGTGGCCAGATACAGGCCTCGAATACCTGGCCATTCTCCAATGATGCCGTTGGCGTCAAGCCGGTTCTGGGCGTACAACCCGGCCCAGGAACGGACCACCTCCAGACGATCGAAGGCGGGAAGGTGCCTGATGAGCTCCGGCCAGATGACCTCGTAGAACCTCGACCTCGGCGCCGGGTTGAAGTCGAACCCGACCGGGTCGTCATCGGTCGACCAGGCGATGAGGAGGGTGTTCTGGTGCTCGGGTATGACGTAGACGCCTGAAGGCAGAAACGCGCTGGGGAGAGATTCGCTGCCTACGACATCACCGTCTACGACGTAGACAGTCCGCATCACCGGCTCCACCGGGATGTCAACTCCCGCCGTCGCCAGTAGCTCGGCCGACCAGGCGCCGGCACAAACGACCACCACGTCAGCGCTGGACGTCGAGCCATCGATGAGTCGGACACCTGTGACCCGATCACCCGAAGTCAGCAAGGCCGCAACAGTCCCTGTGACAGTATTGGCGCCGGCGTCCCTCGCCTTGCGCCGGTATCCCCCGACGACGGCACTGGGGTCGACCGACCCGTCACGTGGGCCGAACGTCCCACCTACCAGGTCCTCGGAGCTCAGAGCGGGGAACCTGGCTGTGATGGTGGCCATGTCGAGCCAGACAGAGTCGCAGCCCAGACGCTGCTGGGTGGCCAGTCCAGCCAGAGCTTCTCCTCTGCCCGCCTCATCGACCAGGAAGAGGTTGCCCTGCATCCGCATCTGTGGGTCCGGGGAGTATTCGCCCACCGCCATGTCCACACTGAAGGTCGTGAGGCATTCCATCGCGTACTGCGAGATGGCGATGTTCTCTTCGAGGTTGAACTGGATTCGGACGTTGCCATCGGACAGCATCGTCGAGGAGCGTCTGAGAGTGGGATCCCTCTCGATCACCGTGACGTCGATGCTCGGGCCCAGCCGGAGCAGATGGTGAGCAGTGGCCCAACCCATCGCAGCTCCACCGACGATGATGCCCCGGTTCATGCCCACCCGATACTCCGATCATCGAAGTCAGGGGCCACCGTCGACGTTCCAGCCTCACCCGCGAGTGCCAGCCTGGGCCCCGATACCCACAGGACCGCGGTGAGGAGCCGCTTCGTTCGAGCAGTCTCCGGGTCATCGCCGTCGACTAGCGTCAGCAAGGCGGCGCGCTTCAGGAGAGGGGGCAGACGTCTCGGGTAGCGGAGTAGATCGATTTCGCTGACCATTACCCCCTGCCTGCTGACATGGGCACGAGTGTGGCACGCGTTGGTTTTCGAATCTGTCTCCGGGAGACATTTACCGATCGACTAGGTATGTGTTGGCTCGATCACTCGCTCATCCCTCTTCCAACGAGATCAGAGCCAGCTCGAACATGCTGCGGCCACGGTCGTATCGATAGCTGAGGCTGCCTTCCATGAGACTGGCTAGCCTGCGAGAAACCGTCAATCCCAGCCCGATCGATTCCGTCGAACCCGCTTCGTTCGAAGCCCGCTGATAGGGCTCGAAGATGCGTTCCCGCTCGTCTTTGGGAACACCAGGTCCGTTGTCGATCACCGAGACACACGACATCGAGTCACTCTCATACGTCACTACCTGGATCGTGTCCCCTCCGTAGCGTGAGGCGTTGGAGATCAGATTGCGAAGAATCTGACGAACTCGTGCCGGATCCCCCCAACCTCGAACCGCATCACCGGTCACGTCGATTCGCGTGGAAAGCTCGCCTTCCATCGTCTCCAGCACCTGCGCCGCTTGGGCGCGCAGGTTGACCGGCACACGCGCCACAGTGAGCGATTCGTTGTCGGCCCTGGCCGCCACCAGCAGGTCCTCGACGATGTTTGTCAGGTCTGATGTCTGGTTGGCGATCGTCTGGATGAGTTGCAGACTCTCCTCGGAGGCCAGTGACGGCGCCTCGCTACGCAGTACCTCGACGAAGCCGAGGATGGCGGTGAGGGGGGTGCGGAGCTCGTGGGAGACCGAGGCGATGAGCTGATCTTTGGATTCGACTGCGGCCTTGAGCTGATCCTGGGCGCGAACCTGCTCACTGATGTCGATGACATTGGCCACCACGTGGAGCGGTTGGCCGTCAGCGTGCCGCATCAGGGCTGTTGAGACGATGGCGTAGGCCGTCGACCCGTCAGATCGCAGGTAGTGCAGCTTGGCTTGTGAGAAGGGTTTGACACCGGTGATCACACTCAGAAAGCGCTTGACGCTCTCTTCGCGTTCAGCCGACGCGGTGACATCGTGGATGGTCAGACCCTGAAGTTCCCCTTCGCTGTATCCCAGCATTCGACAACCGGCTTCATTGACTCTGAGGAAGCGGCCGTCATCGGGGCGGAGTAGGGCCATGCCGGAGGCGGCCGACTCGAAGGCGAGTCGAAAGCTCTCCTCACTGACACCGGGCGGTCTTCGAGCCGACATGTCTTCGATTTGAGCGCCGTCGAAAGGTTGGCGGGTGTGGGTGTCGGTCATCCCTACCTCATGATCGGCAGCTGAATCGGGCGCCTAAAGGTGCAGGCAGGGACGGCCGGGGGCCGCCCGGCATGTCTCTGAACACCGATCAGGCCGCGTCGTCGGGTCAAAGGAGGACACATGGAGACATGGGATGCCATCCGGGCACGTCGCAATGTGCGGACGTATGAGGATCGCATTATCGGGGATGCTGAGATGAATCAGATCCTGGAG
>CAZSOF010000161.1:0-6116 GCA_964607685.1 uncultured Acidimicrobiaceae bacterium
GCAAGGCTCCAAATCCTACGTGTCGATCAGGTTGGTCGGGTGATGGCGGATGCATCTGGGAAGTGAGACGCGAGCCCAACAGAGTCAGTCGATCAACTGAGCCAACGTACCTTCGTCTACCCCGATCAGCTAAAGCTGGACACTATGTCAAGAGCTTTGATGCGAACGGCGAGACCAGTGTCCCGCGCAAGATTGCAGCGCATACGCTTGTTCAGCTCAGTAAGGCTCTTCGGTTCAGCCGGGACGCAAACTTCACACGAAAATAGGCGGTGTCGTATCGGCCAAGGACAGACGTGTAAAACAGAAACGCCGCAACGCCATCACGAAACCGGCGATGCGGTTCTTCCGAACCCGACCTGGAGTTTGGGATGGCGGCAGCCTGCAATTCGCGGGTCGAGATCCAAGAGACGAACAGTCATGAGTTGCCTTGCCGGGTGGATCAGGCCCACCTAGAACCATCTCAAGAGTTGACGTGTTTGGACGATTAGGTATGACGGTCCGGAGGCCCTTCGAATCCGGCGAAGGAGGGCCGGGCACGGAAACTCGGGGGGGAGGGGGGGCACACTGTGCTCCATGGAGGGAGTCTCCCTGCCCGGCTCTCTCATCTTGCCATCCCAATAACCCCGTCGCATTGTCATTCGTCGTGTAGACGTGACCTCGCTTGTTGAGAAAGCATTCGAGGGGACCTTTCCTCACATGGGCACAATCCCGGTCCTGGACCTCCGAGAACGCGTAGTGTGGCAAGTAAGCCACTCAATGCGATAGTGGCTTAGAGTCGGGCAGGGGAAACCTCGAGGCGCGATCTCATGCCGTGAAGGTCCCCCCTTGCACCGACTCCCTCATGTTCGCATTCACAACCCAGTCCGGGTGGTCAAAGAGGCGGACCAGCGTTGCCCGCGAAAAAAAACGCGTGGGGCCGGCTCGGTTGAGGACCCACAATTGCCTGGCAAGACACCCCAACCTCGGCCGGCGCACCCATGTCCTCCGACACTCCGGTTGAGGATCCCCGTCAGCCGGGAGTCTCAACAAGATCCCAGAGGGACGTGTCACCGTCCCCTGCTGATCATCAGTCGCTCCCAGCGTGGCGATAGCCTTGGATGCCTCGGAAGGACCGTACTCCCAGGTACCACGCGAGAGTTGGGACATGGGGTTGGTTGAACTGAGTCCCGACGTTCTCCACGCATCTCAATGCTCCGGCGGAATCTGGGCGAAGTCAGGACGGACAAGATGGCCGAATCGTCAATGCGCGCGGGCGATTATCGCTGTTCCTTCCAGTACTCCTCGTAATGGAGGTTGCAGTTGTCGTACCTGCGGCAACGCCATCGTTCTGACCTCTGACCTGGGGAAACGGTCTCCCGTCCGTTCTATCCGTTTCTACCTGTTTCGACCTGATTCAACAGTCTCTTGTTGAACGGTTGTTGAACGCGAGAAACCCCGGCAAACCTCTCTGGTCATTGCAGAAAGGCCCACCGGGGCTGTTCTCTTCGCTTATCGCGATTTAGGCCCCTTATTCGGGCTCCGTTCCCGCCTTCCAATGATGACAGGCCCATACGTTGGTATCGACCTCCACCCAGGTGTGGTCACCCGGAGGGCAAGGCCTGTCGCTCAGGTCTTGATCGGTGAACCGCAGGGTTTCGACCCCAAGGAATTCCTCACCCTCGGGATCGAAAACAATCGCCGAAGCGGCGTGGCCCTGACCGCCATTCGGGTTGAAGCAATGCAGCCGATCAGCCGGTCCCACATTGTCACAAGTCCAGCCCTGATCTTCCAGTTGGTCCGAATCAGGTCCCTGAGCTGACGCCGGAGCCATAACTCCAACAATCATCGCCACCGCGGCCAAGAGCATCCACAGTCTTCTAATTGTCATCGCGATTTCTCTCCTCCCTCTTGCCCATTCCTGGCACTCAGATAAGCGCCCATTTCCGGCACTTCACATACGCGCCGAAAGCGAGCCTACACGCAGAGTGACGGTTGATGTCGAGTAGTGGCAGCAGTCGCCCATAACAGCACATCCACTCTCTGTGATAGAAGCGGGCTGAGCGTGGGCCGTGTATCTGGGTGACGATAAGCAACCATTGAGAAGCCCCGGTTGACCGTCGCCTAGCCCCCAGAGGAGTAAGGCTTCGGCCCGCCGTGCGGTTCGCAATCTCGCCGCGGGCGGGCTCATCACCGAACGGGAAGCGGTCCGGGTGCTCGAGGATTTGGGCGCTTCTGCTTCCGAGATTGAGGAACTCCGGCGACTGTGCGCGTGGCGGGTCCGGTTGTGACTTCCCTCAGCGTCCGCGGGGGGCGCTCTCATAGCGTTTGTTTTCGCGGTCTCCTACCCGGACACCCTGACTCCCGAAAACGGGCCGGATTTTCCACGTTGTGCGCGGGCCTGGCTTGTGAAGGGTTGCGACGTTCGCGAAAGAACGCGGCGTTCTTCGGAGGAGCGGCGGCACCCGAGGTGCTTAAGGTGCTTCACGGTTGAGGAACCCATTGCCTCAACAGACGAACCCCCGGCCAGCCCTAATCCCACATTGGCATTGCCAGAGCCCGCCGGGGGTTCTCTAATTCCCCCAGAATGGACAAGGCCCCCCGATGCCCATTCCCCTGTCATTACGTGACAGTCTGACCCAAAGTGGTAGAGACTTTCAATGGCTCCAGCGGCCCATATTCTCCGGCAATCAAGTTGAGAGCCTCAGGGTCCGATGAGTATTCATGCCGCTGTGGATCACGTCGGGTCGACAGCCCGATACATGCGATATCCAATCCTGTACCGGTTCCCGTGACCACTTGGTGGCCAGATTCGATGACACACGAGGGGTGTGCACCAAGTGCATGGAGGAGTTGGTTGCCGTTTCTGGTTGGGTGAGGCTGGGACTGGTGAACAAGTCGACTTCCGCTTACCGGCTCGGCTGACCGACTAAATCGTCTTCAGCGGGTTCTACCTTCCGGGGATGAGCTGTGTCCCTGTCACACCGGAGATGGCCGACCTACTCGACCGGCTTCGATCATGGCCCGATGTCGACACTGACGAATTTCGCGGACTCCCCGAATGGGAACAGGCTCAAGCATGGGGGTGGGTGATGGAGTCCGGCGAGCTGACGGGCTCAGGGTGGCGGCATGTTCAACGAACTGCCGGGAGGGATCGTCAGCGACTGACATGAAGCAGGCCCCACGCGTAGGGTCCAGGCGGGATGGAAGAGGAGCAAGTCGAGCGCTTGACTGATGCTGAGCTTGTTGACCTCTCGGGCCACCGCGCCCGATCAGGCCACCAAGCTTCCAGGGTTCAGGCCTTTAGAGCTGAAGCAGAACTCACCCGACGCTTGAAGAGCGAGTTAGTCGCGCTTCGGGAAGCCCTCGGCGAATCAGACAAACGGATGACGTGGCTCACCGTCGTGCTCGTCATTTTCACCGCGACTCTGGTCGTCCTATCAATCGCTCTGCTGCTCCAATAACCACAGGCTTGTCGATGCTGTCTCCCTTAGCCCTGCGCGACGACTGAACGCAGGAAACCAGTCAGACCCTCAAGAGCCGGAACGCTCCGTCGTTCACACTGTCGGCGCCAGCCCGGAAATACGCATACAGCCCACGTTGCCCGGTGGGCCGTCCCGCATTCGTCGAAAACAGATGCGGGATGAACTTCACTGCGCTGGACCTGTCGGCAATCACGTAATGCTGGAAATCTCCATAACACAACACGTAGTCGTCTCCGGTTGCGATGGTTCCGTCCATGCCCTCGGCTTCGTAGGTCGGAACCCCTAACAGTCGGCCTGGACTGCCAGAAGCGCCGGGCACAGCGCCGGGGAACTGCTGACTTCCGTTGGTCGTCTCGAACCTGTCGATCGTGTTCCAGATCGCCCTGTGAGCGAACCACGCCGAGCTCGAGGACTGCCGGTAACGGGTGGGCAGAGCCTCATCAACGAGATAGACATCCGGCGATCCGAACGTATCGTTTGTGGTCGCTGCCACCACGGGCGACGTCGCACCGTTGAGCGCCGTTATGAACCCGAAGGGTTCCCCGGTACCTGATCCGGTTGTAAAGGCGGTGGCTTCGAGTGTGTCTCTCCCAAAGCTGAGCAACCGGCGAATCTCCTGGGTGACGTTCGCCTCATCCTCGAATGCTTCAAGTGTGAATCCTCGTTGAATGAGGACACCGGAACCGACTGAATCGCCAATAACTAGCGGGCGATTATCGCTGTTCTTTCCAGTACTCCTCGTAATGGACGTTGCCCCGCTCTTTGCCATGATCGATGGTGAACCCCCTCTCATGGAGGAGCTGACAGACTCCCAGGGTCTCGGGAAACTCCATGGTGGCAGCCTCGTCGTCCCACTTGGGCAGCCCGATCATCGCGGGGTTGCCGCAGAGGAAGACATGGGTGTTGCCCGGATCCAGCGGAGCCCCTAGCGCTTCCTCGAGGCCTCCTGATTTGACCAGGTCCTGTATGTAGACCTTGTTTCCCTCGTTCTCGGGTTCCCGGGTCGTCAACGTCATGTACTGGTAGTTGGGGTACCGATCCTCGACGATGGCCTGCTGTTCGGTGTAGGCCAGGTCCCGGCGGTAGCGGACACACACCACATTGAGAATCCGACCTTGATGCTGGTTGCGCAGCAGTTCGGCAGTCATCAGGTTCTGAGGTGCTTCACCCGTCCCGGTGCTAAGGAAGATGACGGTGTCGGTCGGTTCCACCCCGTCGAGTGTGTAGCGGCCGGTGAACTTGCGACCCATGTAGATGCGGTCATCCACGTCCTTCGTGAAGATGCGCGGCGTCAGGGCAGGAACCTCATCCTCGCTCCCTCTGACCAGGACGACGTAGAACTCGACTTCTGGGGGGTTGGGCTCGACGAGCTGGCCCAAGTCGTCGACGATGGAGCTCGCCACCGAGTATGACCTGCGGGCCATCTTGTTCCTCTGTTCCGGGTCGGACTCGAAGTCCTCGGCTACGTCGTCGATGCGTGGCTCCCAGAAGCCGAGGCCGAGAGTTGTGTACTGGCCAGGCTTAAAGGGCTCTACGGGCTCGTCGGGCTCGATCCTCATCACCCAGAGATCAGGGTTGTGTTCTCTTATCCAGGTAATGGTGGCGTTGTAGTTCTGCTCCCGGAGTCTCTCATCGTGCTCCTCAGGGGACACCACCTCGTAGTGGATGAAGAGATTGGAGATCACGCCGCTGGCGACTTCGACATCTTCTTCCTCCCAGTCCGATTCCCGCTGAATGGAGACAGTGTTGGAAAGGACGTACACGCTCCGTAGGCTCTCGTCGGCCTCCCACAGACGACGGGCCAGGGTCTCGGGAAAGGAGTCGCCCTTCGGCGCCGCCGGGAAGACGACGCCGTCCTGGCCGGTGAGCGAGCGATCGAGATCGAAGATGGCTACGTTGCCGATCCGCGTTGACGTGACGTCGATTCTCTGGCCCATCGCCCGGGAAACTAGTGGCGGGGAACACGTCCGCGATCTCGCCTGTTGGGTTGGGCATGGACATGGACATCAAGAAAGCCCTCGATCGTGGAGGGATCGCCGACATCACCACCATCGGGCGCAAGAGCGGACAGCCACGACGGATCGAGATCTACTTCCACCAGTTCGACGGTGAGTACTACCTCACGGGTCGTCATGGCCGGAAGCGGGACTGGGAGGCGAACATCATCGCCAACCCCGGGTTCACGCTCCATCTGAAGCGTGGCCTCATCGCCGACGTACCCGTTGTCGGCGAGCCCGAACCAGACCCCGAGGAGCGAGCTCGCATTCTGCGCCGGGCGCTGATCGAGAACTGGGATTCACCGCCCGACAGGGTCGAGGCGAGCCTTCACAAATGGGTGGAAGGCTCGCCCTTTATTCGATTCGAACCCGTCTAGCTGCCCGTTCTCGCCAGAAGCCGTTCTCGCTACATGCCTGCCTTCGTGGCGACGTCTCTGATGCCGAGGCCGATCAGGATGAAGAGAATCCCGATCAGAATCGCCATCGCGGCCACGCCGAAGGCGACCACCGAGGTGAATAGCGACGACTGCAGGAACGCGGCGTTCATCGCTGTGGGGCGGAGTTCGCTGTCACGGGGAAGCTCGGCATAGGTGAGCCCACCCGTGGCGTCGAGGGCGTGCTCCTCGATGATCGTTGCCTGGCAGTAGGCGCTGAATGG
>CAZSOF010000162.1:0-6109 GCA_964607685.1 uncultured Acidimicrobiaceae bacterium
TGCCGTCGGCCGGGCGCGGGCCGAGCAGATGGCTGCTCGGGCGGTGGCGCGTGGTCGAGCGGGTCGGCGGGAAGGTCATCCTCGTGCTGCGATCCTCGTCGGGGTGTCAGCCGTGATGCTGCTGCTCTTCGGTCTCGGAGCCACAGCCTCGCAATCGCTTCCCGGTGATCCTCTCTATGGGGTGAGCCGGGCCTATGAGAGAGTCGGAGTGCTGACGGGCTTCGTCGATCCCGTGGAGCAGCGTCTCCACGAAGTGATCGCCCTGGTGGAGCGAGGGGATACCGTTCTGGCGGCTCAGGCCGCCGAGGAGGCGCTGACCGGCCTGGGTCACGACGCGGAGCCACACTTGGTCATGCCTCCTCCGCCTGCTGCCTCCAATACGACCACCGTGCCCGACGCCGCCGATCAGGGCGGTTCCGACACCACACCCACGACAGCTCCTCCCGAGGTCACCGAGGAAGCCACGGACGAGGAAGCCGCGGACGACGCGGCCGAGGACGACGCGGCCGAGGATCCGGCCGTAAGTCTCAAGTTGGCCGCGGAGCTCCTCCTCAGCACCGTGAGAGAGGACGGGACCGACATCGAGGCGGCCGTCGCCGGTCTGGCCCTGGCGGTGAGCGACCTGGGCGTCGACGAGGAGGAGGAGACGGTAACGGCCGACGAGACTTCGACGACGTCGACAACACCGTCGACCACCACCACGACCGAGCCCGAGGAAGCGACGACCACAACTGAACAGGTGGACTCCTCGACGACGACGACTACACTTCCCGAAACGTCTACGACATCGCCAGGAGATGAGGCTGGGGATGAGGGTCGTGGTCCAATCTTCCTACCACCAGAGTTCTAGCCGCCTACCCATAGAGTTCTAGTTGTCACTTAGCGCGTCAACAGAATCCCGCTACCGTCATACCGCGATGGTCGATCGCGTCCCAACCGAGCCCGTCGCCTGGCCGCCGACCCCCCAGGACATCACGGCGGCCCAGAACGGAGACCCCGGACAACTCGACAGGATCATGGTCTCGGGCATCCCCAAGCTGGTCGCCTTCTACCGTGGCATGGGTCTGCGGGTCCACGATGCGGAGGATCTGGCGTCGGACACCTGCGAGGCCCTGGTGCGATCTCTGCCCAAGCTCCGACAGCCGGATCGTTTCGAGCCCTGGTTTTGGAAGGTGGCCCGCTCCAAGTTCTACGACCATCTCCGCCGGATCCGGCGCCCTGACAGGGCTACCGACCGGGAGGAGATGTACGACGACCCATCGGATGCGATGGTGGTCGCCGACGAGCACCGGATGGTGAGGCTGGCGTTCGAGAGTCTCCGCATCCGGGACCGCGAGCTGTTGTGGATGCGGGATGTCGTCGGGTTGGAGTATGCCGACATCTCCGGGCGTCTCGAAATCAGCGAAGGCGCCATCCGCATCGCGGTCATGCGAGCCCGGCAGCGGCTCGAGGAGGCGTTGCAACAGGTCGAGCAGGAGCCCTCCGTCCGGCGTGGCCGATCCTGAATCGGCTCAGTCTCCAATCCCCAGGGCCCGGGCCAGGAACGAAGCCATCTGGTCTCTCAGCACCGCATCGCTCGGGCAGTAGCTGAGAGGGCTCACCCTGCAGCCGAAAGTGATGCCCTCGCGGTAGATCTGCTCTGCGTCCGCCGCGTAGAACGCACCCGCCGGGACATCTGCGAAGATCCCCTCGGCCGGAGCGAACGAGCCGGGGGAGAAGGCGCGCACGAGAAAGACCGCCATCTCCGCCCGGGACACGGTGGCGTCGGGACGATATGTGCCATCGGGGTAGCCCTCGGTGACGCCCACCTCGGCCAACGTCTCGACGTACGGCGTGTACCACTGGCCCTCCGGCACGTCCGGGAATGTCCCCTGATAGGAGACCAGGAGGTCCTCCAGCTCCATGGCCCTGATGATGAAGGCCGCCATCTCCGCCCTGGTGACCGGTCGCGTGGGGCAATAGTGGTCGTTGTCGGGCGGGTTGCAGCCGTTGGTTATCCCCGCACCGGCTATCGCCTCGATGTTGGGCTCATGTATCGAGTCGTCATCGTCGGTGAATATGCCCGACTCACGCTCGCCGATGCTCACCGAGAACGACGAGGCACCCGCGGAGAGGACCCTGACCGTGAACTCCCCGACATTCATCTGCTCGTCGATGCTGAGAACGTGGCTGGTGCCGTTCGACCCCTGTACCGGGGGCGTCTGCTTGATTCGCATCAGTGGCCCGAAACAGGGCCAGGTGGAAGGCCACTGCGTCGGGAGGTTGCAGGCGATCTCCCGTCTCTGATCGACCTCATAGACCTCGATCCCGACCGCGGGGAGACCGGAGTCGTAGCTGACCTTGCGGCGGGCACCCAACATGAAGAAATGGCCCTCGGAATCACCCGGGATAGCAATCATCGCCACCCCTTCGCCCGTGATCGGAGCGACCTGGTAGACGGCGCTCCCCACGGTGTGGACCACCACATCCGAAGGGTCGATCCAGCCCGCCGCGTAGCGATGGAGAGCGAGGGTGCCGATGGGCATACCTTGAAAGTGACCACCGCTCATGACGTCCATCGGGTTGTCATAGGCCGAGATGGTCTGGGTCAGCGGATCGACCGTGAGCCCCCCATATGAGTGCCCCCAGCTGAGCGTGTGCCCGATCTCGTGGACCACGGTGCTCCAGCGTGGCGCCGACTGCGGGGGCACGGTCATCACCGTGGCCGCCCCTACCACCGCCCGGCGGGCGTTGGAGGGGTATTGGATGGTACATCCGGTGAAGATGGGCTCCGGGCAAACCGCGCCCACCGTGGCGTAGCCACCGTTGAACGGTATATCGGTCACGATCAGCGCTCCGTTGGGGTCGTCCTCGGACGCCTCCGCCACACGCTGCTCGCAATCTGTGGCGTAGGGCTGCTCGGCGTTCTCGATGTCGTCCTGATCGATCGACACGTCGCTGATGACAGTCCCCCCGGACACGAAATCGGTGGTGTACGACCCTCCTGACAGCCAGTCGAAGTAGGGGGAGATGGTCGTGTTCAGATCGGAGACGGTGGCGCTGAGGCTGAGATCCGTGTCCCAGTTGGGAATGTCGCAGATCCACACCTCCCAGACGTCGGTGCCGGTGGTGTAGATGCGGTTCACGCTCTCGCTGAATGGAACCAGCCGGTGCGGGTCGTCGGCATAGGGGTCCTCGGCGGCCGAGACCGGCGTCGAACCGGCCAGGACGAAGAACAACGTGCCGGCGAGGACCAGGAGACGGGTACGCATGGATCGGTGACGTTAGAGGCATGCCGGTCGCTAAGAGGCCGAACAGGCTGGTGGCACACTCGATCTTGCCGTAAGCGGAGACGGAGGAGCTATCACCGTTTGACAGTTGATCTGTGCGATGAGGCGTAACGACACCTCGTGGGTAGCGTCTTTCTCCTGAGAGCCGGGCGGAGGCAGGCAACAAGCGGAGGATCCAACCAGATGCACCGACGTCGTGGGCGGAGGTGATTCAGCCTCTATCTCCCATACTCGACATCGCCGCCAGGAAATCATCAGCCGCAACCGATTCGTCTGCGAACCTGTGAGGACACAATCGTGAAGAGAACCACCTGTCTCATCTTGTTGGCGTTGGTCGCCGCCCTCCTGCCATCCACGGCCGCCGTCGCCCAGACCGACCCGGTCTACACATTCACCGGCTCGGGTTGGGGCCACGGAGTGGGCATGAGCCAATACGGCGCCCGTGCCCTGGCACGTTCGGGAAGGACCGCAGAGGAGATCCTCGACTACTACTACGAGGGTGTGAGTGTGGAGTCGATCGATGAGGTGCTCTCCGAGTCGCATTGGCTGAGAGACGATCCGGCCCCGCTCTGGATCGGGCTCGCCCAGGAACAGACACTGTTGAAGTTCCACGTCCACGGTCCCGGCACCGCCCAACTCTGCAATACCGACGACAGTGAGGGCGAATGCCCCACGCAGATCGCGGTGACCGGAGAGACATGGGAGTTCCGGGCCCTGGGTGGAGGCACCTGCCAGTTCTTCCACAGCGGCCAGCCGGTGGGCAACCCGGGCGGTTGTCAGGCTGAGATCATCTGGGAAGACCAGCCGGAGACCCGTATTCACCTCGACGACCACGGAGAGTACGGGCGGGGCACCATAAGGATGCGGCCCGTCGCACAGGGGTTCCACGTCCTCCTCCAGATCGGCATCGAGGAGTACGTCTACGGGCTGGGAGAGATGCCCTCCGATTGGCACCATGAGGCGCTCGAGGCGCAGGCCATCGCAGCACGCACCTACGGCTTGCGTCAGGCCCTGAGATGGGGGTCCGAATCGGGGCTCTCGTCCTCGCGGCGGGCGCAATGCTGGTGTCAGCTCTACGACAGCACTGTGGACCAGGCGTACGTGGGATGGCTCAAGGAGAACGATCCGATCGACGCCGAATGGGTTTCGGCGGTCGACGCCACCGCAGGCCGGCTCATAACCCACCCCCAGGCGCCGGAGTCGACGGTGATCATCGCCTACTACAGCTCCTCGTCGGGAGGCCACACCGACAACAACCTCGACGGTCTGGGCCACACCAGCCTGCTCCCCTACACCATCGGTGTCCCCGACCCGTGGTCGGTGGACCCCCTGGCGGAGAACCCTGTTGCCAGTTGGACGAGGGAGTTCACGGCTTCCACAATCGCCGCGGCGGTGGGTCTGGACACCGTGACCGGTCTGGCGATCACCGCCAGGAACTCGTCGGGAAGCGTCGCCGAGGTGGCTATCTCGGGAACCATCGGTGGGGCCAACACCACAATCACCAGAAGTGGGCGCTCGCTGAAGAGCGCTCTTGGCTTACGCTCCATCTTCTTCTCGGTTGGTGCTTCCTCGGGGTCGGTGGTGCCGATGGGAACTCCGGGGCTCTGTGAGACACCACCTCCACCCGACTCCGGGTTTGGCGACGTGTCGTCCAGCAGCGTGCACAAGGGTGACATCGACTGTGTTTCCCATCTCGGTGTGATCCCCGGGATCTCGATGACCGCTTTCGGCCCGACGCTGATGATTCCGCGCAGCGACATGGCCCTCTTCATGGCGCGGGCCGCGGCGCAGATCGGGGTGTCGCTCCCAACTCCGGTCGATCAGGGCTTCACCGATATCGGATCTCTGAGCTCCGAGGAGCAAGACGCCATCAACCAGCTGGCGATTCTGGGTGTGACCAAGGGGACGGGTGACGACCAATACTCTCCCAGCCGCACCATCGACCGCTGGCAGATGGCGATCTTCCTCATGCGTCTCCACCTGCTTCTCGGGTTCGACGCCCCGGCCTCGTCGCAGATGTTCACCGACATGGGCAATCACCCGGCGGAGACGGTCTTGGCGATCCATCAGCTGTTCGCGCTCGGGATCACCAAGGGATGCTTCACCAACCCCGCCAGGTACTGCCCGGAGCGACAGGTCAGCCGGCAAGAGATGTCCTCGTTCCTCGCCCGGCTCATCCGCTTGGATACCTGACCGCCGGCGCAGGGGCGCCCCGCCGTGACAGCCGAACCCGGCCATATCATCTGCCGCCGTGCCCGCCGACCTGCAATCCATCGCCGATCCGCGATTCATCGTCATCGCCTGGGCGGCCGGCCTGGCCCTGGTAGCCGGGGCAACTTCTCTGGCGCGGATCGTCGGGCCCGGGTTCACCTGGCTGACGGCCGGAATTTCGGGAGTCATGGCTCTGACCGGTGTGTTCGTCATCGGCGCTTGGTGGGCGCGGGCCGGGTTGTTTTTGGTCGTCCTCGGGCTGATCTGGGCCCGGAGCCGGCCTATTGCCGGGTTGGCGCTCATCGCCGGGGGAGTGGCCCTCGCGACCCAGGCTGGGCTGTGGGCGGGGTGGCTGCCTTCGCTCTCTGCCGCTCTCGCCCTTGGCGGGGTGACCGGTGAGATGATGTTGGGCCACTGGTATCTGGTGGATCCCAGGCTGCCGAGGCCGGCGCTCCGCGCTCTGGCGATTGCCGGGATCGCGGGGCTGGTCGTCGACGGGATGATGCTGGCGGTGGCCGGGTTGCCGGGGGGAGGCGCCACGATTGCCTTCTGGGTCCTGGGGGTGACCTCCGGTCTTCTGATGGTGGCCGTCATCGCCGCCCTCCGCCATCCGGCCTACAGCGGAGTGA
>CAZSOF010000163.1:0-6092 GCA_964607685.1 uncultured Acidimicrobiaceae bacterium
CGACGTCGGGTACCGCAACCTGCTCCAACTGTCGTCGAAGTCGTTTCTCGAGGGTTACTACTACAAGCCCCGAATGGACTTCGATCTGCTCGCCGCCCACTCGGAAGGAATCATCGCCACCTCTGGATGTCTTGGAGGTCTGGTTCCACAGTTGTTGGGACCGGATGCGGTTTCCGAGGAAGGAAACAAGGAGACCGTGCGTGACTTCGACTCGGCAGTGGCCGCAGCCGCCAGGTTTCAGGATGTATTTGGCCGGGACAACTTCTTCATCGAGCTCCAGGACCACGGGCTCGCGGCCCAGAGGAGGATCATGGCCGATCTTCTCGACGTTGCCCGCCGCATCGACGCTCCGCTTCTTGCGACCAACGATGCCCATTACACCCTTCAGCCGGAGCACGACACCCATGATGCGCTGTTGTGCATCCAGACCGGCTCACTGAGAAACGAGCCGGGTCGTCTCCGGTTCGAAGGTTCGGAGCATTACCTCAAATCGGGGGAACAGATGCGCCGGCTATTCGGGGACGACGAGTTCCCGGCGGCCTGCGACAACACACTCTGGATCGCGGATCGGGCGCAGGTAGACATCGAGTTCGGCAAAATCCTGATTCCTCAATTCCCGGTGCCTGGCGGGGAGACCGAGATCACCTATCTGCGTCGCCTGGTCGAACAGGGGGCCCGCGAGCGATACGGCACGGACGCCGCGCCAGAGGTCACCGAGCGGATCGAGCACGAGCTGAAGATCATCGAGGAGATGGGATTCCCCTCCTATTTCCTGATCGTTTGGGACCTCATCCGGCATGCCAGAGAGAATGGGATTCGGGTCGGCCCGGGACGGGGATCGGCAGCGGGGTCGATCGTGTCTTATTGCATTCGCATCACCGACATCGACCCCCTCCGCTATGGCCTCATCTTCGAGCGCTTTCTCAACCCGGGTCGCAAGTCCATGCCCGACATCGACATGGACTTCGATGAGCGGTACCGAGCCGAGATGATCAGATATGCGGCCGAGAGGTACGGCCACGACCGTGTCGCTCAGATCATCACCTTCTCCACCATCAAGGGAAAACAGGCAATCAGAGACTCGGCCCGGGTCCTGGGTCATCCCTACTCCCTCGGTGACCGGGTGGCCAAGGCGATGCCTCCCTCGATCCTGGGCAAGGACCCGACACTGGATCAGGTGCTGACACCACCATCGTCAGGGGCACCGTCAGAGATTCGCGACTGGTACGCCAACGCTCAGGGTCTCCGGGAGCTCTACGAGACCGATCCCGGTGTCAGGGAGGTCGTGGACGTGGCCCGCGGTCTCGAGGGCCTGCGCCGCCAGGACTCGATTCACGCCGCGGCTGTGGTCATCGCCCCAGAGCCTCTGACCAACATCGTCCCTGTCCAAAGAAAAGGCGAGGGCGCCGAAACCGTGACCCAGTTCGAGATGCACGGGGTGGAGGACCTGGGTCTGCTCAAGATGGACTTCCTGGGCCTGCGCAACCTCTCGATCATCGAGCGGTGCCTGGAGCTGTTGGAGCAGACCACCGGGAAACGAATCGACATCGACGACATCCCCCTCGATGACGCCAAGACCTTCGAGCTGTTGCAGTCGGGCAACACCATCGGGGTGTTCCAGATGGAGGGCTCGGCCATGCGTGCCCTGATCCGGTCGCTGCGCCCGGACTCATTCGACGACGTGATCGCTCTGGTGGCCCTGTACCGGCCGGGGCCGATGGGTGCAAACATGCACAACCTCTACGCCGATCGCAAGAACGGAAGGGCTCCCGTGGAGGAGCTTCACCCCTCGGTCACCGCCAAGCTAGAGGACACCTATCAGATCATGGTCTATCAGGAGCAGGTGATGATGGTGGCCCAGGAACTCGCCGGGTACTCCATGGCCGATGCAGACAACCTGCGCCGGGCGATGGGCAAGAAGATCAAGACAGTGATGGCAGCCGAGGAGGAGAAGTTCGTGGCCGGGTGTCTCGACCAGGGTCACACCGAGGAGACCGGTCGCGAGATGTTTCGTCTCATAGGCCACTTCGCCGGGTACGGCTTCAATAGGTCGCATGCGGCGGGATACGGCTTGGTGGCGTATCAGACCGCCTACCTCAAGGCACACCACCCCGCCGAATACCTGGCGTCGTTGTTGACCGCGACCAAACGTGACAAAGACCGGACCGCCATCTACCTCAACGAGTGTCGCCAGATGGGCATCGAGGTCCTGGTTCCGGATGTCAACGAGTCGGAGTCCGATTTCACCGTCCATGACGGGCGCATACGTTTCGGGCTATCCGCCGTGCGCAACGTGGGTGAGAGCGTTGTCGACAGAATCATCGGGGCCCGGGGCGACGGTCCCTTCGAGTCTTTCCTCGACTTCGTGAACCGGGTCGACGTCTCGGCCCTCAACAAGAGAACGGTGGAGTCGCTGATCAAGGCCGGGGGATTCGATGCATTGGGCAACACCAGGAAAGGCCTGACTCTCATGCACGAGCTGATTCTCGACGCCACACTCGAACGTCGGCGCAACGAGGAGATGGGCCAGTACTCACTCTTCTCGGGTGAGTCCGAGACCGAGGAGGAGGGGAGCTTTGAGATCCCGGACTCGGAGTGGTCACAGAAGATCAAGCTCGCATTCGAAAAGGAGATGCTGGGTCTCTACGTCTCGGACCATCCGCTGCTCTCGGTAGGAGCGGCGTTGACAGCGGCAACGTCGGTCACCATCTCCGACCTAGAAGAGCTGACCGATCGGACATCGGTGACGGTTGGCGGGATCGTGGGCACCATCACGCGGCGCTGGACCAAGAACGGCGATCCGATGTTGTTCTTCCAACTGGAAGATCTGGAAGGCTCGGTGGAAGTGCTCGTCTTTCCCAAGGCGGTTCATGACTTCGGGCCCCTGGTGGTGGAGGACGCCGTGGTCGTGGTTTCCGGTCATCTCGATCATCGCGGCGACGAGGTGAAGGTCGTGGCCAGGGAGATCAAGGAGCTCGCGGTCCGTGAGGACGCGACCGTGAGGTTGGCAGTGACGGCCGCTCGACTGACACCTGAGGTGGTGTCCAGCCTCAAAGGCATCCTGAAGAACCACCCGGGCCCGGCCAGCGTCTATCTCCATCTGTCGGACAACGGCGACACCAAGGTGCTGCGTCTCGGCGACGATCATCGTGTGGAGGCGAGGTCGGCGTTGTTTGCCGAGTTGAAGGAGTTACTCGGGCCGCGGGCGATTGTCTAGAGACGAGCGGCCGATCTGGACCAAGGCCGAATTCTGCCCGTGACGTCGACCCAGAGCGTAGGCAACAGCGGCGGCCGTCAGACACATGCTCGCCACGCCGCTCCAGGCGACGGCTCTTTTCGTCTTGCGGGCGAAGATCACGATCGGCCACCCCCTCTCGTGGGCGATCGCCTCCAAGTCGGAGTCGGGGTTCACCGCCACGGGATGGCCCACGATCTCCATCATTGGTAGATCGGATATCGAATCCGAGTAGGCGTAGCTGACGTCGAGGTCATAGCCACAGTCCGATGCCAGCTTCTCGATGGCCTGCGCCTTGCCAGGCCCATAGATGAACGGTCCCGCCAGTCGTCCGGTGAAGCGCCCGTCCACGATCTCACCCTCGGTACCGATCGCCCCGGTCATCCCCAGGGACGTGGCGAGTGGCGAGACGAGACGCTGCGGGCTCGCCGACACGATCCATGTGTCGCGGCCCACCTCATGGTGCATCGCGATCAGTCTTCGAGATTCGGGTCGCACCCTCGACACCAGGCGGGGGAGCACCGCCTGGCCGATCATGTCGACATCGGAGATGGCGGCACCTTCGATTCGCGAGAGCAGCTCGGCGCGCACATCAGCAGTCGATCCGTCGTCTCTGTCACCGGCGAGGATGAAGCTCAGGGCCGAGATCGACCACTTGACTATCTCGGGCGTCGTGGCCAGACCCTGCCTCCAGGCCTCCACACCCATGGGGAAGGCCGATGCGCCAGAGATCAGGGTCCGGTCGAGGTCGAAGAAGGCAGCCGAGGTCGCCATTCGGTCAGGTTAAGGGAGCATTCGGTCCCAGGGAACACCGCGGGAGTCGGCAACCAGGTCAGCCAAACCGTCGAGGTCCGTGGGTGGGTTGGTTCGCCAGGGAACGGTGGCTACCCGAGCACCGTAGCGGGAGGAAAACTCGTCGCGCGCATCGGCCTGGCGAATCGATTCGGCACTCCATTGAGCAACTATCTGAGCCAACTTGGCGTCGAGAGCGGGATCGGGCCTCACGTCGGCCCACTGCTCGGGTAATGCTCGGTTGAAGACCACCGCGGCGGGCACCGAGGCCAGGTCAGGGAGCTGTCTATAGAACCGAACCGCTTCGCCAACCGGTGCCGGGTCGGCGGTGGTGACCACGAGGATCGAGGCCTCGCTCAGGACGGCCTCGATCTCACGCCCCCTGCGGGCAACGCCGTCGTAGGTGGTTCTCAGATCGAGGAGGAATTCCGACACCCGCTCCAGAAGGCCAGAGCCCAGGATGGTGTCGGCCACACGGAGCATGGGTCGGGCGGCCCGGTCGTAGAAGAACCGTCGCCCGGGCAAAGGACCGCCTGTTATCCAACGCAAGAGCCGACCACCCACCAGGTCGGCCATCTGAGATGGTGCCGTGAAGAAGTCGATCCCACCTCCAGAAGGTGGAGTGTCGACGATCACCAGGTCCCAGGCACGAGCTTGGACGAAGGTCGCCGCCTGGTCGGCCGCGGCGTAAGACTGAGAAGCGGGGAAGTGCTCAGCTGCTGCTTCGAAGAACTCGTTGTCGGCCAGCCGGGTTGCCACGTCGGGGTCGGCATGTCTCATGGCCACCGCTCGCCATGAGGCCTTCGAGTCGAGCATCGCCGCCCACAGATCGGGCTCGTCCACGTGGGGCTGTGGTTCATCGCCGAGATCGTCGAGACCGAGGGCAGCGGCGAGTCGACGCGCCGGATCGACTGTCACCACGAGAGTTCTCACCCCGCGCCGGGCAGCAACGACCGCCAGAGCCGCGGAGAACGTGGTCTTGCCCACCCCGCCGGCACCTGTCACCAGGATGGTCCTGGTCACTTGAGGGCCTCCAACTCGTCACTCAGGTGGGCTGCCACCTCCCCCGGTGTGAACAACCCGAACAAATACGGAAGGGTGAGGTCGGGTGGCAGGGCACCGAGCCAATGCTGCTGCTCCTGCCAAAGAGACGTGTGGAGCATGGCCATCTCGCCCACCGGGCCATTGGGGACGGTGCTGACTGTCAGTCGATCCAGAACACGATTGGCCATCACCAGGGGGTGGCCAACCACACCGCTGGCACTCACCCAGTCGATGGTCTCCTTGGTCTCGTTGGTGGGTAGCTCCTCGGGCAGAGTGACCAGAATCAGGCGGGTCATGCCCGGGTCGGCGAGAGTGTCCGCCATCCATTCGGCCTGTGACCTGATGCGCCCCGAGGGCACCAGCTCGGTGATGCTGGCAGGAGCGCGCAGATAACTGGCGATCTGACCGGTTGGCGGAGCGTCGACGATGACGATGTCCCAGCGCTCTTCTCTCACCTCCCAGAGGATCTTGCCGATGGTGACGATCTCGCGCACTGCAGGTGCCGCGGTTGCGAGCGCGTCGAAGGCACGGGCAACGGCACCAAACCGACTCATCCCCGGCAGACGAAGCTGCAGCGACAGATACTCGAGCAATGCCTCGGAGCGCACCATGTGCATGGCGTGCAGCCCCGGTCGGACCTCACGCGGCCTGAAGCCGAGGGGGCCCGTCCCGAAATGGGCGGAGAGACCACCGCTCGACTCCATCTCGACCGCCAGGATGCGCAACCCGCGGCGCTGGGCGAGGAGCGCAAGACCGGAGGCGACAGCCGACTTGCCGACGCCGCCTTTGCCGGAGACGATCACCAGACGCTTGTCGAGCATCTGGGTGATTACCTCACTCCTTGCCCTGGAGTGGGATCTTCAGCACCAGGTGAGCGTCATCGATCTCCCATGTGGCATTGGCCACCAGCGCGAAGTCGGTGTAGTCGGTCTGTGCCTGGTCGATGAACTTCTGTCGCTCAGCGCCGGCGACCGGTGGCAGGGGACGGTCTCTCACGGCGGTGGCGCGCTCGGCGTAGCGC
>CAZSOF010000164.1:0-6008 GCA_964607685.1 uncultured Acidimicrobiaceae bacterium
GTCGTGCTGATTGAGTTCAGCGACCATCTTGGCCAGTTCAGCCACGGTCAGGCCCTCGATGGTGACCTGGGACTCTTCGACGGTGGTCTGAGACTCGAGGTACTCGTGGATTCCCCTGGCACCGGCGGGAACCTTGTCACTCCCGATGTCGCCGGATTGACGTCCCGACCCCTGGCTCAGGACCTGATCTGCCGTCTCGGAAACGGTGACGCCGGGAACTGCTGCCGGAGGCCATTCGCCCGACATCAGCTCCTCGAGTCTCTCCTCGGCGCCGCCGGCCCCGATCCCGATGGCCTCGAGAGCCTGGTCAATGGGGTAGTTCCAGTCGCCCGGGGCAGCTCCGTCCGCAGCCCACGCCATACCGGTCATTCCACCCACCAACAAGACGCTGGAGGCAAGGGTCATGGCACGGTTGCGCGCGCGCAGCCTCCACGGGACCGTCTCTTTGGGAATCCAAGCCGAGCCGAGCGACGCTTGCCTGCCACGAACGAGCTCTCCCGTTGTCTCCGCCTGGGTCTCGATGAAGTCCTCACTCGGGGTGGTGCTGCCGAATGAACTCAGGGTCTTGACGAAGGCGCCCAGTCGGGCGAGATCGTCGTTGTCTGACAACGAAGCCTCTCCCGACACGGTCTTTCTCACCCGGGCCAGCCCCCGGTTCTGCAGCGCTCTGACATCGGCGACATGCCGCCCGATGACCTCGGCAATCTGTTCGAGGGAGAGTCCGGCGACTACTCGCATCGTCACGACGTCCCGCTGCTCTGGGTCCAGGGCCTGAAAGCCCACACGGATGTCCTCGGGCACCTCGGCCGAGTCTGATGTCTGCTTGACCTCGCCGTCTTTCAGTGCGCGATCGAGCGCCTGATCGGCCAGGACGGGCCGAGCGGCGAGTTGGGAGTAGTGCTTCTCCGCCAGCAGTCGTCGGTGTGCCAGCTGGAAAACGAGCGTCCTGAAATCCTCCTCCGACCCCTCGAAGTCGTCGATGGCGCCGGCGAGTTCGAAGATCACATCTCCAGCGGCCAGTTCGGGGTCCATGGCCCCCCGGCAACGGAGGAATCCCATGACCGGCCCGAGGATCTCCTCGTATAGCGCCACCCATGCCCAGTCGGCACCGGCTCTCGCCGCCCCGAGGACGCTTTCGAACGTTTGTCTCGTGGTCACGACCACGATGCTGGCCCCTGATAATGCCAGGTCAATAGGGCTGTTGCTCTAATCGTGTGCGCCATCGAGGGCGCCGAGGCAGAGAGGGCGGATGGGCAACTGGGCGTGGGACAGGCGCCCCACTCATTCGAGACAGGTGCGGCCCTTCTCATTTGTCTCTTTATCGGCATCGCGGCGCGATTTCTTGTGCGTCATCGCGAAGAAATTTGAGATGACTAGTCACCGTCTCGAGGGCCCTCCCGGCGCGGACTCCCTGCGGATGAGACAGGAATTCTCATGCAGCACAACGCGGGCACCATCACGAGCCTGGCAGTAGCCGAGACCTGTATCGGCCGCGGGCGGTCAGTAGCGTCTGCGTAGGTTTGGTCGCGATCGCACCGGGACGGCTTCACCCCACCCCGAGGAAGAGGATCCATGTCCCCGCCACTCGTGTTTGTCGCAACTTTCAAGGTGAGAGAAGGCAAGATCGAAGAACTGCAGGGTTGGTACAACCGGATCGCCGAGATCGTGGAGACCAAAGAACCGCGGGAGATCGCCTACAACGGGTTCGTGAACGAAGAGGGAACCGAGATGACCAGCATCCAGGTCCATCCCGACGCCGCTTCGATGGAGACCCACATGCACGTGCTGAGGGATGCTTGGGATGAGTCCTTCGCCGAGTACAACGCCCTGCTCGAAGGTGTCTCGGTCGGCTACTACGGGCCGGCGCCCGAATCCGCAGTGGCGATGGACCGGGACTCGGGACTTCCCATCGACCTCGAGCCACTCCATCTCGGGGGATTCACCCGCACTTCGCCGGGTCCCTGACGAACACCCATCCACGCTGTCATGCGCAGTGACGAGTGATCGGTCCGGGTTCCGTCACGGGGTGATCTGCTCAACGACACTCCCACTGACCGATCGTTCACCAGCGTCCTGTGCCAGAAGGGATACGAGCATCGGCAAGCCAAACCACACAGAGAGAGATCACTGAACGAGTAGGGTCGCCGATCGGCGGTGGGGTATCGATGCCCCGTGAAAGGATGGAAGATTGCGACGGCGACTGATTCTGATTGCGATCCTTGCGATGACGGTGACCGCTTGCGGCGGCGATGGCGGTGAGCCATCTTCCCAGGCCGGGGCGAGTGACAATGGCGACGACGCGACAACCGAGGAAAGCCTGAGCGGCGACGGCGATGCAGCTGGAGTGATAGATGCTCCGCCTCCGGGCCAGGCCACAGCCTCTGTAGACGGCGAGAGCTACACCTTCGATGTCCAGGGGCCCGTCGGATGCAGCATCACGGACAGCGAATTCAATTTCGGTTTCATCATTGGCGACAACGACGTCAGCGTGGGGGGCGGCGGAACGGCATCCGAATCTGAATGGCGAGGAAGAATCGACCTCGCCGTTCAGGAGGCGGAGGGCATCACCAACTATTTCGCCGACTTTGCCAGCGGCGACGGAGGAACGGTGGCTGTCGAGGGCAACAGCATGTCTTACTCAGGCCCGTGGCAAGCGCTCCGGCCCGGATCGTCCGAAGCCGAGTCTGTTGGCGATGGAACGATCAGTGTCACCTGCGGCTGATCCAACGCGCCGGCTTTGAAGACTCTTCCCGATCAAGGGGTGCTGGAGGGTCTGGTGGCGCGACCTATCACATTGGCAGCGACCACCACCACGGGGCTCCCCACCCCGCGGTCGGCATTGGCGATAGACACGACCTCCGTCACATGCAGCTCGATCTCATCATCGGTCCAATGCTCGCCTGCCCGCGCCCTCCTCCCTGATCGACTCGAGATGGTTCGTGTCTTCGGCTTTGATCCGAATCGCCCCTTCGAGCACCTCGTCAATCTGTGACGCGGGTATCACAGCCGCCCCCGAGGCGTCGGCGTGGACGAAGTCACCGGGACGAATACCAACCCCAGACACGACTACGGGAACGTTGGCCTGAAAGGGCGTGACTTCATCCCCACCCCACCGGGTGGCCTCACCGCGGCAGTAGGTAGCGAAGTTGTAACCGGCCAATTCGTCGAAGTCACGAAGGCGACCATCTGCCAGGACTCCGGCCAGACCCAGGTTTTCTACACGCGACAGCTTGACCCCACCACCAAGCGACGTCTCGGGATGGCCGTTACTGGCGAGGACCAGCACCTTGCCTGCGGGATCCTCCCCCACCGCCTGATAGAAGAGCTCGCCGAAGTTGAAATGCTCCGGATCGAGGGCCTTCTCACAGGTGGGGAAGTAGGAGATGGTGACCACGGGACCAAACAGCTTTCGCTCCGGCTTCGGTGAGACCAGGTCGAGTATGTGACAGCGGTGGCGATGGAGACGCCCCATGGCATCCACCAACTCGGCGGTTGCTATCTGGTCGAGGATTTCAGAGTTTGGGTGGGGCATATTGAAGCTCTGCTCAGAATGGAACGTAGCCGATCAGTGACCGATGGTTCCACTGTGCAAACGCTCTTTGTAAGGGCCCACATCCTCGGACTTACGGGTGGTCGACGTGATCGCCGGCGGATTGTCGAGCTGCGTCAAAGGCGCTCGGGTCGTCGGGCTTCCAAGCGATTCAGCTCCGCTGTGGCGGGAACAAGAAGAAGAGGAAGAACGCCAGAAAGGCAAGAAAGGCAAACCAGAACGGCTCCTGGAACCCCAGGAAGCCGAGGAAGCCAAGAAAACCAAGCCACCCGAGGGACCTGCGATTTTCTCCCATTGACCCGATTCTCCCACGAGCAGGGGACAAGAGCCAGAGTCCAAAGTCCAGTCGATCCAACGGACGGTGTGGGGATCGAGTGTGTGATGGCAGCAGGCCGAGCAAACGATCCCCTCGGCGGTCCCTCAGGCGTGGTGTCATCACCGGACCGCCGCGTGGAAGCGATAGGCATCGTCCTCAACATCGGGAACGAGCACGTTGCGCAGCCCTGGACCGAAGGTGACTAGTCCCCATGCATCCCTTCTGCGGTAGCACTCGACTCCACAGCGAGTTCCCTTATCTTGTGAATCGTGGAGGCCTACTCCGTGAACCTTCGGGTGGTCGGGTACTTGGTGCTGGCGGCCCTTGTGATCGATGCTCTGGTCGCGGGCGCGGTGTTGATTCTGCTCCCTCGCGACACGTTTCTGTATGCGTTCACGTTGACCCTGCTGGCGTCGTGGGGAGGACTGGCCGTGGGCATCTGGGTTTGCGTCGCGATATGGCGTTTGGCACAGGCGAGTCTGTCCGGGATGATCACGTATTCAGCTTTGAGGTACCGTCAGGCTCACGGCGAGGGCCGATAGCCGCACCGCATCGAGAGCGATCATCGTCTCCACAGGTCGCTGACCACGGAGGGATCCCCGTCAAAGCGCCGACCCAGCTCCTCGACCAGGGTCTGGCGCAGGAAGTCGATAGCGCCGTTCGTCGTGCGTGCTCGGCGTCACGCATGGATCATCCAGATGGCGGCAGGGTGAGGACGATGAGCGTGGAACAACACACCGAGGTTCGTGGCGTCTGCATTCAAAGGGAGCCAGACCAAGACCAGCTCGACCCAACCTCACGACTCGAGCTATAGGATCGGCGACGGCCGACGGGGGGCCCGGAAAATGGGGACTCGGAGGTGTGGTAGGTGGCAAGACATGGATGAGAGCCTCCCCGAGACGCAATCTGGCTTTCGGGTCCAGCGATGGGGGGAGGAGCCGGTCTGGGAGGAATTCCAGCTGCGAGCCCCCGGAGAGGGGGAGGCCACCATTCGGGTCGACGCCTGCGGGGTGGGGCGGACCGTCCTCAACTGCATCAACGGGGATCTCTCGAGTGAGCCCGCCCTGTGCCCGGTGGTGCCGGGTCACGAGATCGCCGGAACGGTGAGGGCTGCTGGTGCCGGCGTGCCCCCGGACCTGGTGGGGCGACGGGTGGTGGCCTATTTCTACTTGAGCTGCGGTCGGTGTCCCGAGTGTGTTCGGGGAGATGACTCTCGATGTCGTCACCTGGCAGGTTGGATCGGGGTACACCGGGATGGAGGCTACGCCCGTTACTCGGTGCTCCCTGCCTCGAACCTGGTGGTGATCCCCGAATCGGTCGAATCGCTGTCGGCGACTGTGATCCCGGATGCGGTGGCTACACCGGTGCATGTGGTCAAGCGGGCCGCGATCGAGCCGGAAGACCGCGTAGTGGTGCTCGGAGCCGGCGGAGGTGTTGGTATCCACATGATCCAGGTGGCGGCTTTGCGCGGAGCCGACGTAGTCGGTCTCGACGTGACTCGGGCGAAGTTGGCTGCCATCGAGGAACTCGGAACACGCAGTGTCGACTCCTCCGACCTTCCGGGTATCGGAACGTTGTTCGTGGAGGGCGTTCCCACCGTCGTGATCGACCTGCTGGGAGTGGCCGCCATGACACGGTGGGCAATCGACGTGCTCGGCCCCGGAGGACGCCTGGTGGCACTCACCACCTTCCGGAACCGCTCGGTCTCCTTCGAGCCGCGGGAGTTGGTGTTCCGGGAGCTCTCACTGCTCGGATCGAGGTATGCAACGAAGAGCGAAGTGGCTGAGGCGGCACGATTGGTCGCCTCGGGTCATGTGAAGCCCGTGATCGGAGAGGTCACCCGGCCAGACGGCGTGCCCGAACTTCATGCCCGGCTCCGGTCGAACCAGCTCGTGGGTCGAGGGGCCATCGACTGGAGCGACGAGCGTTGACCGCCGCCGACCCTCCGATTCGCCTGCCCGAGGAGGTGGATGGCGTGTTCGTGGGCGGCGGTCACAACTCGCTGGTGTGCGCCGCCTACCTGGCCCGGGCGGGTCTCAGGGTCCTCGTCCTCGAAGCGGGTCCTCGCATCGGCGGCGGCACCACCACCGAAGAGGTCACCCTCCCGCTCTTCAAGCACAATCTCCACGCCTTCTTCGTGCG
>CAZSOF010000165.1:0-5983 GCA_964607685.1 uncultured Acidimicrobiaceae bacterium
AAGGATCTGTCCACCGTGTCCGGCGTCCGAGATGCGGGCAGCCCGATTGACATCGATGCCGACGTAGTCGTCACCACCGAGGGTTCCGGCTCCGGTGTGAAGACCCATGCGCACCTTGAGCTCGCCGCCGCTTTCCCACTGGTGGCTTCCCAGCCCGATTTGGGCAGCGATCGCCGCACCGACCGCCGACTCCGCCGACGAGAAGACGGCGAAGACGGCGTCTCCCTCGGTTCGAACCTCGACACCCAGGTTGTCGGCTATCGCGTCTCTGATGATCTGCGTGTGGTCGTCCAGGGAACGGGCGAACGCCTCCTGGCCCATCCGGCTCAACAGCTCGGTAGAGGCTTCGATGTCGGTGAACAAGAACGTCACCGTGCCGGTGGGAAAAGTTGTCACCGGCGTCAACCTATCTGGTCACCGAGGCTCGGTTCTTCGCCGCCAGATCTCAGAGATGCGCTCAACCTGAAGGGGAATGTAGACCCTGGGTCGGCAGTTGGCACCTGCGGTGTCGATCGATCTCGGGACAATCGGAATCTGGCAGCGAGCCGCTGCCGTCAGCGTCGAACTCGCCCGGGAGGCCGAAGACCTCGGATACGGCGCCCTGTGGGTTGGTGGCTCACCCGCCGGCCATCTACAGGATGTCGAATCGGTGCTCGATGCCACCAGGCAGATTCCGGTGGCAACGGGGATCGTGAACATCTGGCGCGATGATGCGGCCACCGTCAGCGCCTCGTACCTTCGCCTCGAGGCCATTCATCCCGGGCGATTCCTGCTCGGGATCGGCATCGGGCACCCGGAGACCACCCGCCAGTATCGCAGTCCATACCAGACGACCGTCGCCTACCTCGATGTACTGGATGCGCGAGGCGTGCCCGTGGAAGACCGTCTTCTGGCCGCGCTCGGCCCGCGCATGCTGAGATTGTCGGCGCAGCGGACGCTTGGAGCGCACCCGTATCTCACCACCCCGGCGCACACCGCGATTGCTCGGGAGGTGTTGGGTGGGGATGCCCTGTTGGCGCCGGGGCACGCCGTTGTGCTCGAGTCGGATCGGGAGAAGGCACGGGAAACGGCCCGACCATGGGTGGCTCGCTACCTCCGGCTGGTCAACTACCGCAACAACCTGTTGCGTGAGGGCTGGGCAGAGGGGGATCTCGCGGATGGAGGCAGCGATCGCTTGGTGGACGCCCTCGTCCTGCACGGTGAGCCGGAGGAGATAGCCGCCGGTGTGCACTCTCACATCGAAGCGGGTGCCGATCATGTGGCGGTGCAGACGCTCGGTGAGGACCCGATCGGGACCTACCGCACCCTGGCGGAGGCACTCATCGGGTAGAGGCCTGGGGGCTCAGCAGGTCACGTGGAGGATTGCGGTCGCATCGTCTGGGCCCGCCTCCGCCAGCAGCCGGCAAGCCTCGGCGGTGGGCACGAGTACCAGGTCGATGCCCCGGGTCTGCGCCTCCTCCTTCACGTCGGGGAGTATCGGGAGACGCCCCGAATAGCCGGTTCCGACGATCAAACGACCCGTCGACCAAGGGATGTCCTCCGCAGCCGACAGCGGTGTGTGCCCGTATTCGCCCTTGAGGCGCTTCGAGGGGCCTTTGTCCCGGGCCCGGACGGTTCGACCCTCGATCACCACGTCGTGATCGTACCTGTGCCCTTCGATCACGATCGTCCCGAAGGATGGATACTCAACGTCCACACTCCCAACCCTAGGCCAAGACCAGTGGTGAGAGAGGCGGCGCGGTAGCCTGTGATAGCCACTGATGGCTACTCCCAATCAACCACCAGCTTCTTCAAACTCGTCGGTGTGGGCCTCCTTCGAGGCGGTGCTCTTCGACCTGGATGGTGTGATCACACCAACCGCCGACGTTCATCAGCGGGCGTGGCGGGAGGTATTCGAGGAGGTGTTGCCGATTCTCGCCGAAGGCGATGACCAGACTTATCGGGACGACGACTACTACCTGCATATCGATGGTCGATCACGCTTCGAGGGCGTCGAGGCTCTGTTGGCGGCTCATGGTGTCACCCTCCCCTTTGGCTCGCCGTCGGACCCACCCGGTCTCGACACGGTGTGTGCCATCGGCAACCGCAAGAACGCCGTCTTCACGTCGATCCTCGAACGAGAGCACATCGACCCCTACCCCGGGTCGCTGGCGGTGATGGGACGCTTGAGGTCGTCTGGCGTTGCCATGGGCCTGGTGTCATCGTCGGCCAACGCCAGGGCGGTGCTCACCGCAGCCGGCATGAGCGACTCATTCGACGTGGTGGTCGATGGCCACGTGATAGCCGACCGGAGGCTGGAAGGGAAGCCGCACCCCGACCCGTTTCTCGAGGCGGCCCGCCAGTTGGGGACCGAGCCGCGTCGCTGCGTGGTGGTCGAGGACGCCATAGCAGGGGTAGAGGCGGGGCGGGCCGGTGGATTCGGGCTCGTGGTGGGGATTGCCCGCGATGTCGACCCTGACCGGTTGCGAGAGGCCGGAGCCGACGTCGTAGTGGCCGATCTCGGGGAACTGGCGTGAGTCGCCCGAGCCGCGCTGCCATACGGGCCACCGTCCTGCCTCACGACGTCTACCCCGTCGATCCCTGGGCAATCGTGGAGAACGGCTTTCATCCCGATGCGCTTCCTCTGTTGGAGACGGTCATGGCCCTCGGAAACGGGATGGTCGGGGTCCGAGGGGGGTTCCACACCGGCCTCCCTTCCCACCAGCCCGGGGTGCTGATCAACGGGTTCTACGAGACATGGCCAATCGAGTACCCGGAGGTCGCCTACGGACTGGCATCGACGGGTCAGACCATCGTCTATGTGCCCGACCCCACCGTCATCAGGGTGACAATCGACGGAGAGCCGATTGGCTTCCATCACGCCGAGTTGACCGGGTGGTGGCGGCGGCTGAACATGCGTCGCGGGCTGGTGTCACACCGATACCAGCTCACCACGGCCTCCGGGGCCGACGTGAGGCTAAGGGTCACCCGCATGGTGTCGGTTGCCCGTCCCGACGTCGTCGCCACCCGCGTGCAGCTGGTCTCGGGATCGGATTCGAACATCAAGTTCGACTCTTACCTGATCAATCGTCAGGACACGGACTACCTGGGCATCGGTGACGGCTTCGACCCGCGACGTGCCAAGGACTTCGGGCGCCGGGTCCTGACCCAAACCCACCTCGAAATCGACGAGCTTCGGATGATCGCTGGGTACCGAACGGTCCAATCCCAGCTCAACCTGGGGGTGGGTGTGGACCATGCGCTCAACACGGATTACGAGGTGGACGCGGTGTTCGATCAGGATCGGCCCCACCTGCGAATCCATACCCGTGTGGAGGCCGGTCAGCGACTTGCCCTGGACAAGATCACGTCCTATCGGACCGGGGATCTCGCCGCGGAGAGAGCGGGAGAGTCGGTCGACGGCGCCACCGATGTGGGTCTCGTCGAGCTGGTCGAGGACCACGCCGGGGCATGGAATCGCTTCTGGAACATCGCCGACGTCGAGATCGACGCTGATCCCGAAACCCAGCAGGCCCTGCGCTGGGCGCTGTTCCAGCTCCATCAGGCCTCGGCCCAGCTTCAGGGGTGTGGTATCCCGGCCAAAGGCGTCACCGGCCAGGCGTACGAGGGACACGTGTTCTGGGACACCGAGATCTTCGTGCTCCCCTTTCTGGCGTATACCCGCCCCGCGGCGGCTGCCTCCCTCCTCAGACACCGCTATTCGATGCTCGACGCCGCACGGGAGAGGGCGGCCGTTCTCTCCGAGGCCGGTGCCCTCTACCCGTGGCGGACGATCAACGGGCATGAGGCATCCGCCTACTTCGTGGCTGGCACCGCGCAATATCACATCAACGCAGCCATCGCCTATGCCATTCGTCAGTACGTGACGATCACCGGTGACGAGGAACTGCTGTGGGACATCGGTGTCGAGATGTTGGTGGAGACCGCACGGATGTGGGCCAGCCTCGGGTTCTATCGCGAAGGCGCTTTCCATATCTGCGGAGTCACCGGGCCCGATGAGTACACCGCCGTCGTCGACGACAACGCCTACACCAATGTCATGGCCCGGATGAACCTGCTCTACGCCGCCGACTGTGTCGAGCGAATGAGACGTGAGCGCCCCCAAAGATGGGACGAGCTGTCTCGCCGCCTCAATGTGACCGACAAGGAGACCTACACCTGGACGCGGTGCGCCGGGGACATGTATGTGCCATACGACGAGGAACTCGGAATCACGATGCAGGACCAGGCATTCCTCGACAAGAAGCCGTTCCCCTTCGAGCACATCCCTTCCGATCGGTATCCGCTTCTGCTGCATTTTCACCCACTCGTGATCTACCGATACCGGGTGTTGAAGCAGGCGGACGTGGTCATGGCGATGCTCCTACTGCCCGAGGAATTCACCCCCGAGCTCCACAAGGCGAACTTCGACTACTACGACCCGCTGACGACGGGCGACTCGTCGTTGTCGGTGTGTGTTCAGTCGATCGTCGCTTCCCAGATCGGTTATGCCGACCTGGCCATGCAGTACTTTCGCCGTGCCCTGTGGATGGACCTGGGTGATCTCCAGGGCAACACCACGGACGGTGTCCATATCGCCTCAGCAGGTGGGGTGTGGCTGGCGATCGTCTATGGGTTTGCCGGTCTGTCTCACAATGGCGGGAGAATCCGTTTCGAGCCCCGTCTTCCCCATGATTGGCAGGGTCTTCGTTTCCAGCTCCGCATCCGCGGTGTGACCCTGTTCGTCGATCTCGATCATTCTCGTCTGGGTCTCCGCTGCGATGGGGGCAGCCTGGGGATCGATGTGGGCGGGCAAGCCGTCGACGTGGGCGATCGGACCGTGGAGATCGCCCTCGGTTGAACGAGCACTAGTACTTCTGGGGGACGAAGGTCTGTTCGTGGATGGGCGGGCGTATATAGGAGATGTCCTCAATCTCCGGAAGGGGCACCGGGTCGGGCTCCACGTTGCTGTAGTCGAACTGAGAGAGGATGTGGCTGATGCAGTTGAGACGGGCCGTCCTCTTGTCGTCCGAGGGGACCACGTACCACGGGGCCTGTTTGATGTCTGTGTACTGGAAGGTGATGTCCTTGGCCTCGGAATACTTGACGTAGAGACGGTGCTCCTCGAGGTCCATATCGGAGAGCTTCCAGCGTTTCAAAGGCTCTTCGTTGCGCGACTCGAACCTCTTTCTCTGCTCGTCCCAGCTGACCGAGAACCAATACTTCAACAGCTTGATGCCGGAGCGGACCAGCATCCTCTCGAACTCGGGGCAGGAGCGGAGAAACTCCTGGTGCTCCTCAGACGTGCAGAAACCCATGACCCACTCCACGTTGGAGCGGTTGTACCAACTCCGATCGAAGAGAACGATCTCGCCGGCTGCCGGGAGATGGCTGACGTAGCGCTGGAAGTACCATTGGGTACGCTCCCGCTCCGTCGGCTTGGGCAGGGCCACCACTTTGACGTGGCGAGGGCTGGTTCGCTCGGTGATCCTCTTGATCACACCACCCTTGCCCGCCGATCCACGTCCCTCGAAGATGATGAGCGCGCGCACCCCCTGCTCGGCCACCCAGTACTGCAGTTGCACCAGCTCCTCCTGCAGATGTGCCAGCTCGGCCTCGTAGTACTTCTTCTTCAGCCTCCCCTTCTGGTTGTAGTTCTCCTCACCGGCGGGTGTCCCCAGCCGCTTCTCGTCGTCGGCCCCGGTGGGAAGAGGGATTTCGGTGGCGTCGGACAAAGTCTCCTCCGGGTCGCAGCGAGGGCCTGCTACCGAGCCTAGAGATTTCGGGTGTCTCGGGGTGCGGAACCGCTCTCGGGCGTAGTCTCCGAGGTCATGGAGGCAGGCGCCGAACTCGTCCTCACCGATCTGCCCCGGTTGCTCCTCGAAGCGTCTGTCCTGTTGGCTGTCGCCGTGCTGATCAGCCTGTTCACCCGCAGGCTCCACATCCCGCTCACCGTCGTCCTGGCGGCGGCCGGTCTGGTGGTGACCGAGTTCGGTGCCGACCT
>CAZSOF010000166.1:0-5975 GCA_964607685.1 uncultured Acidimicrobiaceae bacterium
TGCAATTCGGTCCGCTCCTGCTTGAGGAGACCCTCGTAGGCGACGTCCTGGGTGAGAGCATGCTTGAAGAAGTACTCCAGATCTGCCTGTCTGTTGCGTTCCCGTATCAGGTCGGCTGTCTCCAGATCGGCGAGGCTGGGATCGAGGGTCTCCGTGGCTGTCGCCACGCGTCGAATCACGTCGTAGAGGAACTGACGTCCCACCACCGAGGCTTCGCGAAGCACTCTGCGTCGATCGGGCTCGAGACGGTCTATGCGAGCCGCGATCACCCCGCGCACCGACGCGGGGAGATCGGCGTCGGCCAGGGAGCCTTCGACTTGCCAGCGGCCGTTGACGTGGGCGAGGGTTCCGGTCTCGATCATGGAATTGATGATTTCCTCGACGTAGAAGGGGTTGCCGTCGGTTCGATCGACGACGAAGTCGACCAGATCGGTTGGCGGCGCGCCGCCGTCGAGGAGCGAGGAAACCATCTCCTTCGACTGACGCGGTGACAGCGGCTCCAAGTGGATCTCTCTCGAATTGGGCAGGGCGATCTCGAGTGTCGGGCGGTAGTTGACGACGATCACCACCTGACTGGTCAAAGCCCTGATGAGGGAGTGGATGACCCCGACGGTGGAGGGGTCCGCCCAGTGCAAGTCTTGTAGCACGAGCACTGTCGGTGCCCGGGCACACAGGCCCTCCAAGACCGAGGTCAGCGATTCGAGGAGCCGGTCCTGGAAGGAGTCCTTGTCGAGGGCGATGTCGGGTCGCTCGGGCAGCCCGTAGAGGCGAACGAAGGGATCCAGCAGGCGGTCGTTGTGGTCGACGAGTGGGCCGATCTCGATTGCAGCTTGGCTGCGATGGAATCCTGGGTGTCGTCCTCGCGGACACCGATGGCGTTGGAGATGAGGTCGACCAGCGGGGCATAGGGGATGTTCACCCCGTATGGATATGCACGCCCTTCGAGCCATTGAACCACGTCGCTCAACCTGACCCGGAACTCCTCGAGGAGACGTGTCTTACCGGTTCCTGCTTCGGCCCGGATCCCCAATACGCTGCCCTCCCCGTCCCGAACCCGCTCGACGGCGGCCATCAGGATGCCGAGCTCCTCGTGACGGCCGATGAACCTGGCCTGCTTACGTGACGGCTCTTTTCGATCCGCTTTGAAGCCGACGACCTTCATGACCTGGACGAGGCCGCTCTTTCCTTTGAGATCTTGAGCGCCATAGTCCTCCAGGTCGAAGACGTTGCCCACGAGCCGAGCCGTCTCGGGGCCGACCAGTATCTCCCCGGTCTCGGACAGGTCTTCGAGCCGCGCCGCCAGGTTGATGGTGTCGCCAAGCGGGCCGGTGTCCGCCGAGTCGAATGCTCCGGCACTGGTGACGACCAACCCGGTGTTTATCCCCGAATGCATGCGCAATGGTTGGCCGATCCTCGTCTCGTATGCCGGGCTCAGCTCGTTGACCATCCGGTGGATCTCCATGGTGGCCCTCACGGCCCTCCCCGCATCGTCCTCGTGAGACGTCGGGTCGCCGAACACTGACATCACGGCATCTCCCATGAGCTTGTCGACTCTGCCGGAGTAGCGCTCGATGATCTCGGTTGCTCTGGAGAAGATCTCGGCCATGATCTCCCGGACATCTTCGGGGTCCATGTTCTCCGACATTGCGGTGAACCCGGAGAGATCGCTGAAGACCACCGTGATCTGGCGACGTTCGCCGCTGCTGGCAGCGTCAGGCCGCATCGGAGACCCGCATTGGTTGCAGAAGCGTGCCTCGTCAGGGTTCTCGAATCCGCAGTTGTTACAGAAAGGCAAGCTGCTCGGGGCTCGGATTTGGCAAGCCTATACCTAAGCACTCCTCTGCGGTCCCGGCATCGGCGCTGATCAGCCTGGTCGCAGACTGACCTCCAGATATCGTCATCCTCGTCTCGCCTACTGAGGAAGAGTCGACTTGATTGGTTGACCACTCCTCGTTGTGATCTGATACAAACGACTCGAGCAACCGAATACTCTTCGGCGCCCGTGGATGACAGTGCCTGACGAGTCGAAACCCGAGGAGACCACGCGCCGTGACACGTCTGCGGGGCGGCCCGGGGCCGAGGTCGAAGAAGTGGAGTGGGAGCCCCGTCGCAAGGAGCAGACCGAGGGCAGCCGCGTCCGCGGGATGGTCACCGTCATGCTGGTGCCCCTCACCGTGGTGGCCATCGTGGCCGCGGCACTCGGTTGGTGGGTGCACTACGTCGCCGTCGACACCGACGCATTCATGGAAGTGGTGGAACCAGCCATCGCCAGCGATGAATTCATCGACGCGCTGGGAAACCGGCTGGCGGAGGAGGCCGTGGAAGCGCTCGCTCTCGAGACACGACTGGAGAGGCGGCTCTCGGCAGTCGACGCATACATCGGGCGGCAGCTGGTCGAGGCCCTCAACCCGGGTGAGCGAATTCTGGAGCTGCTCGAGTCACTCGATCTACCTAGGTTCGCCGATCTCGCCGGGCCAATCAGCGCCGCGGCCAATGAGCGCATCACCGGAGCGATTCAGACCCTTGTCGGCTCGGACGCCTTCCAGACGGTTCTCGTTTCCTCGGTGAGAAAAGGGCATGAGACGGCTGTTCTCCTGGTCAGGGGCGATCTCCAGTCCTTGGAGAATCTCTATCTCGAAGGCGACGAAGTGAAATGGAATGCTCTGCCGTTGGTGGTCTCGACCATCGAGTTCATCATCGAGCAGGGACTGTTGGAGGGCGAAGACATCACTCTTCCCGACCTGTCAGACAATCCGGTGCTGTCTGTAGCCGTGCAACGGCTGCGTGAGGCCATCGGGAACCAGGTGCCCGATGACCTCGGCCAGATAACGGTGATGAGCGCCGACGACTTCCGAGCCCTCAGGGACTACGGACGCACCCTCGACAGGGCCGTGTGGTTTCTGATGGCACTGGCCGTTGCCCTGATACTGCTCACGATGCTGGTGTCGCCGCATCGTCGTCGCTCCGCGGTTCAACTGTCGATCGGAATCCTCATTGGCTTGGTCGTGGCGGCTCTCGGGATTCGCAATGTTGTTGACACCATCCAAGATGGGATAGTCGGCATCGACGAGAAGGCGGCCGCGGCCAGCGTCTTGTTGGAGGTGCAGGAGAGTGCATATGCCGTGGGCTCGGCTATTGCTGGGATTGTGCTCGTGGTAGGCGTTGCAGCCTGGCTCACCGGTCGAAGGACACGACTCCAGCAGTGGTTCGTCACAGGTGGAGAGGTCCTGGATCGGGAGCGTGGGCCAAGTCGGGTGGACGTCTTCGTGGGTCGGTACTTCGACGGCTTGGCCATCGCCCTGGTTGTACTGACCCTGTGGCTGGTCTGGATCATCGGGCCCAGCTGGATCTGGGATTTGGTGATAGTCGTCATTGTCGGGGGACTGGTCTGGTACGGGATGAGCGCGAGGGCGCGATCCCAAGTCGACGAGGAAGCACAAGAGAGCTTCGAAGACGACATGGCTTGACTCTCGCATTGTGGTCACGTGACTTCTGGCTCCATGTTCGGAGAACCTGTCGATTGGGCCGATGTCCGTTCGACACAACACTGAATGCAACCGGGCACCACGCACCGGGTGCGGAGAACCCAAGACCGAAAGGAGCGAGCCATGGCGAAGTTTCTCTTGTCCTACCACGGGGGAGGCATGGCGGCCACCGAAGAAGAACGGGCCAAGGCAATGGAGGCGTGGGGCGCCTGGATGGCCGGCCTCGGTGACGCCCTGGTAGACGGTGGCAACCCGACCGGGCAGGTCAAGACCATAAGCGCCGACGGGTCGACAGTCGAGGGTGGAGGAGCCAACCCGGTTACCGGGTACAGCTTGATCACTGCCGACTCGCTGGACCGCGCAATCACTCTGGCCGAGGGGTGTCCGATTCTGAACTCCGGGGGCTCCATCGAGGTCGCCGAGGCGCTGGAGATCATGTAGCCGGCTTCATCGGATCATGGAGGGGTTGGGCGGGCTGACCCCTCCAAGAACCATCGTCGTCAGCCGACGTCGGCTCGACGCCACCAATGGACGGTCAGCCACACGGCGACTGCGGTGGTGGCCGGGACCAGCACGATCTGGACGGATGTCAACTCGGGTGCGCCAGGATCGCCGACGAGAGCCAAGAGCCCGGGCACGGCATAGGGGAACCACCCCCCGGCGCCCATCAGGACTGCGATCTGCGCTATCGCCACGATGAGGATCAGCGCGCCGATGGCCGGGAGATAACCCCTGCCGACACTGGCAACCAGCCCAATGGTGAGTGCCAGGGCTGTTGTCAGCCAGGCAATGCTCGCCAACCGCATCAGTTCTGGTCCCGCCTCCGCGAAGTCGAAGCGACCAACATCGGCGGCAAATCCGACCCCGACGGTGACCACCACGAGTGCGATCGATAGGACGGTCGCCCACACGACGAGGACCAGGAACTTGGACTTGGCGATAGTCGAGCGCGGCACCGGGAGGGCGAAGAGGGAAGAGAAGGTGCGGTCGGAGTGCTCCCGACCGAATACCCATGCCACGACTACGCCGGCACCTACGAACATCGCCACCGCTGCGATCTGATCAACGGTTTCGAGATAGCCGACCCAGCCCTCACCCACCAAGAGCGCGCCGGCCTTCTCAGCGAGCGGTCCGGTTCCGCCCTCTCTGGCCACTGTGAAGAAGCCAAGCGCCATCAGGGGCACTAGAAGCGCCATGAGGGCAGTGGCCGTGGCGGTTACCGGTGATCGGCGAAGTTTCCACCATTCCACCCTGAGCGAGACGCCCATCACACGGCCCCTCGCCATGCGAGATCGGCTTCGTAGACGAGGTCGAAGAATCGTCTCTCCAGATCGGCTTCGAAAGGGTCGAGTGAGCCCACACGTTGCCCTCGATGAAGCACTGTGATGCGATCGGCGACACGGGCCAACTCGTCGAGGTGATGACTGGAAACGAGAATGGCTGCGCCCCGATCCCTTGCTGTCGACAACTCGTCACGGACGAGGACTATCCCGGCCGGGTCGAGCGAGTTCGTTGGCTCGTCCAATATGAGGATCTGAGGTTCGTGTGCCAGCGTCGAGGCAAGCCCGAGACGGTGACGGTTCCCCAACGACAGGTGTCGAGCCTTCTTCTCACTCCAGTGACTGAGTTCGAATCTGTCGATGGAGGATTCGACCACGTCCCTGACCAGGGATCGCTCGACGCCGTGCAGCAACGCCGCGGCGGCGATGTTGTCGGTGACCGTGAGCTCGGGATAGGCGAGAGGCGTTTCGACGAGGTGGCCGACCCTTCTCCACAGCGCAGGTTGCGCCTGCCCGGCGTCGACACCCATGACCATCGCCCGCCCGGAGTCGGGCCGGAGCATTCCAAGCAGCAAACGCATCAGTGTGGTCTTTCCTGCACCGTTGAGCCCAACCACCGCATGGATTTCCCCCACCTCAACCTGGAGATCGAGACTGTCAACGGCGGCCTCGCCACCGAAGCTGCGAGTCAGCCCTTCGGTTGCCAGCGGCGGCTGGTTGGGAGTCATGGGCGTGCCGCCTCCTGCGCGAGCAGACCAAGAGCGTGTAGTACCCGGTCTCCGAGGGCTCCTGCGTCATCGTCACGCGCCCAATCGAAGAGGGCGGCTGTCACCGCTCCCATCACGGCTCCTGCCGCCACTCTCGCCTCGAGAGGCTCAACACCCGTCGCGGAGAGAGCGTCGACGATGACGTCCTCGGTGCGGATGTTGTTCTCCCAGATTCGAGCCCGCAGTCCTGGATGGCCGGCGGCAAGCCGGATCCGGGTCCGGGTCGTGCTCTCGTCGGGCTCGGGGAGTCGAGACCACGCCTCTGCTAGCCCCAGACGCACACGCTCCAGCACCGGGAGCAGCACGTCTTGGCGCGCAACGCTGTCACCGATCAGTGGGTCGTAGGGGTCGTCGAGCACCACGGATTCCTTGGTGGGGAAATTGCGGAAAAACGTCATATGCGAAACCCCTGCGACGCGAGCCACCTCCTCGACGGTGACGTT
>CAZSOF010000167.1:0-5880 GCA_964607685.1 uncultured Acidimicrobiaceae bacterium
CGTGTCTCGTCTAGACGAAACAATCAACCCTCCGCCTGCGGCGGAATCTGATACGGACGAGAATCCGGTTTTGAACTCTGATCGACCATGCCCGCCATCCCCTCATTGGCATAACGGACCAGCCACCGGTGCACCGTCCTCCGGTCCACCCCATAACAGCGAGTTACGTCCGTCAGTTCTAGAAGGCCCGTCAGTTCCAGATGGTGGGCCCGGCAGGATTTGAACCTGCAACCAACGGATTATGAGTCCGCTGCTCTGACCAGATTGAGCTACGGGCCCGTAAAGAGAAACCCTGAGCAAACAGACGTTAGCTGCCGCTCCGATGTTCCAACGCTTCGGGACGTTTCGGCGCAGTTTCCCCGGTTTGCTCCATCTCGCACCTTTGACATGCCCTCGGTGCATCTCTTACTTCGGGTGAATGACTGCATGAGGGGACTGTTTCCGCGCCTGAGCCAAGCGAGGACAAAGAGGAGACCGGCCCCACACTCCCGTCCTCCTCCAGAGACTTCAACAAAGGGCGAGGAGCAACCTCGGCTGAATCGCAACCAGAGCGAGAGAGCATCCACTGCTCCCGAGAGTGTTCTGAACTGCGGGAAAGACGATGGTCGTCACGGTCCCGCCTCATCTCGACGTCCTGTGATCGCCTACTGTTTGTCATAAGGTGAGGCAAGATTGCAGGTAGTGCTTGACAAGGCGTCGACGTCGTTCGACTCCTATGTTCCGCGGATCGCCTCAGAGTGGGATGGCGAGGCTCCAGGCTCTTTGTGGAGATCTGTTGCTGGCACCCTGTTATTCGTTGACATGTCTGGCTTCACAAACCTGTCCGAGCGTCTGGCACGTAAGGGGAGGATCGGATCCGAAGAGCTGACAGCAGTTCTGGATCGGGTTTTCGGCACAATGCTCGACGTCGTTTATGAAAGAGGCGGCTCCCTGCTGAAGTTCGGAGGCGACGCCCTTCTGCTCGTCTTCCAGACGTCCGACCATGTAATGCAGGCCACGGCGGCAGCTGTTGAGATGCGGGCAGCGTTGCGGAGTGCTTCAAAGGAGCCGAGCTCCGTGGGGCGTATCAATCTCAAGATGTCGTCCGGCATCCACACAGGGCCAATCGACTTCTTCTTGGTGGGGAGTTCCCACAGGGAACTGATTGTCACTGGTCCAACAGCATCGGTCACAACCGATATGGAGGACGCAGCCGACGCCAATGAGATCGTCGTGAGCGATACCGTCAAAGAGGCGCTGCCGTCCGACTTCGTTTCGCAACGAAAGGGAAACGGCTGGTTGCTGCGGAAGCATAAGGTCGACCATCCACGGTGTGGGCTAATCGAAAGAGACCCCCTCTCTGAGACCGAGATGTCGCAATTTGTTTCCACAGGCCTCAGAACCCACCTGTCGGCCGGGCTCTCAGAGCCTGAGCACAGGATCTCCACAATCGGGTTCATCAAATTCAAGGGAACAGACGATCTCATCGCTGAATCGGGTCCCGATCATGTCGGCCAGGCCCTCGATCAGTTGGTTAGCTCGGTTCAGGAGGCAGCGGATAACGAAGGGGTGACCTTCCTGGCTTCGGATATAGACACCGACGGCGGGAAGCTCATACTCTCCGCCGGAGTCCCGATCAGCCAGCCTGACGACGAAGGAAGGATGGTGCGTACGGCTCGCAGGATCCTTGATATCGGAAGCGAGCTGAGCATTCGAGTCGGCGTCAATCGGGGCCATGTCTTCTCGGGGGACATCGGAACGGTCTACAGACGCACCTACACTGTGATGGGAGACACGGTCAATCTGGCCGCACGCTTGATGGCGGCCGCGCCGGACGGGGAACTCTATGCCAGCCCCACAGTGTTGGACCGGTCGACGACTCTCTTCCGCACCGAGGCTCTGGAACCCTTCTTCGTCAAGGGCAAGGAGAAGCCGGTGCAGGCCTACGCCGTCCACGAGGAGCTGGGCATCCGCCCACCAGAGATGGCGCAGGATCTTCCCTTCCACGGCCGGGAAACGGAGTTAGACCTGATCGTCCAGATCGTCGTCACCTGCGCCCGAAGCGGCCAAGGCGGCATGATGACGATCACGGGAGACACCGGGCTAGGCAAGACCAGGCTCATCACCGAGGTCCTCAACGAATGCCCCGGACTCGACACAATTCTGATACAGGCCGAGCCTGCCAGCTCGACGAACCCCTACTGGGCTATCCGCGACCCATTGCGGCAACTCCTGCAGATCCCCAACGGACCGCAGTCAGAGCGCATTGAGGAATTGCGAGCCGCGATCGAGAGAGAAGCGCCGAGCCTCGAATGGGCATTGCCACTGCTCGGTGATTTGATGCACATCGATGTGCCCGACACGAAAGAGACCGCTCAGATCGACCCCAAGTTCAGGCCCCAACGTGCCGCCGACGCCTTAATGGAGCTGCTCCTGACGATGCATACGGACACACCATTGGCAATCATTGCCGAAGACGGCCATTGGATGGACGAAGCCTCGCTCACCCTGCTCGATCGTCTCGGCACGACCGCCCGATCGCATCCGTGGACTGTCATACTCACCGCCCGTAAGGAACGATCCGACTTCAAATCCTTGGGTGAGGAGATTCCGCTCAAGCCACTCGATGAGAATGCAGTGCGGACAATCGTGATCGAAGCCACCGCAGCGGCACCTCTCCGGCCCCATGAATTAGACGCCGTGGTGGCCAGATCTGGCGGCAACCCATTGTTTCTGTCCCAGATCATCAACATGATCCGCGAGACCGGCAACGTGGATCAGCTTCCCGAGTCCCTTGATGCCCTCGTATCGAGTGAGATCGACACTCTCGGGCCACTAGCTCGCCAGCTTCTCCGATATTCCTCGGTTCTCGGTCGAAGCTTCCGAAGGGTGGTGTTCGACGAGTTCCTCGCACCCGAGACAATCGAGATAGACGAGGCTACTCGAAGAGAGTTGGAGAAGTTTCTAGAACAAGACGGATCGGCCAAGCTGAAGTTCAAACACGCAGTTGTCCATGACGTCGCATACGAGGGACTCTCGTATCGGCGACGCCGTGAACTTCACGCCAGGGCCGGCGCGGTCCTCGAGAAGATGAACCATGAACATCCCGATTCTGTCGCCGAATATCTCGCCTTTCATTACTCGAAATCTGGAGACAACGACAAGGTTTGGAGATATGCCAGGGTCGCAGCGGCCAAAGCAAAGAAGGCGTATGCAAACACAGAAGCAGCGTCCCAATACGCGTTGGCAATAGAAGCCGCCAAGAAACTCGGGCAGGTCGACAAGGATGCCTTAGCGGAAACGTGGAAACAGCTCGGAGTGGTGCGTGATTACTCCGGCCAGTTCGAGAAGGCCCGGGACGCCTACTTGCAGGCTCTCAGGGTGAACGGTGACAACCCGGAACAGCAAGTCGACCTTCGCATCCGACGCGCCGACGTGTGGCTCAACTCGAACCGCATTGCACAGGCCAAGCGCGAACTCACTTTTGCCGAGAGAACCATCCCGGAACCAGACGATTGGTTGTCTTCCAGACTACGCGCACGTGTGAGAGCCTTTGAATCGCGAGTTCAGACGAAAGCAGGTAACCAGCAACGAGCCATGGCAGCGGCGAGGGAGGCGATTGAACTGGCTCGCAATTCGGACGAAGAAGAGGCGCTTGCCCGGGCCTATCTGGTGTTCGACCTTTCCAACTCTCTCTTGAACGATGCTCCACCTGAGTATACGGAAGACGCCGTCGAGATTTATCAGCGTCTGGGGTTACTGGAGCGGGCCGCCAAGGCGATGAGCAATCTCGGGTATTTCGCTTATTTCAGGGGCGATTGGGAGGAGGCCGTGAAGTGGTACGAGAAGAGCGTGACGGAATCCGACCGAGCGGGAGATGTGATTTCAGCAGCTGTCATGCGAGCGAACATTGCAGAAGTGCTCATAGGCCAGCGGCGCTACCAAGAGGGATCTGTACTGCTTGATGAGGCGATCCGCGTGTTACAGGCATCCGAAGCTCACCTGGAGCTGCAATTCGTGGAGCTTCTGAGAGCCCGCCTGGACATTGCCCTGGACAACCCGGCGCAAGGTGCCCGCCGACTCAGCGAGCTGTTTCACGGTCAAATCGCCGGTAGTGGTACGGAGTGGACAGCAGAGATCGCGATAGCCCTTGCGCAAGCCCATGTGCTGGGGGGCAATCCCGACGAGGCCCTGGTCATTATTGACGCTCTCGAGGCCAAAGTGCCCGACTTTGGCGACAAGATCCGGGCGGGGATCTACCGAATTCGAGGACTGGCCAGGGCTGAGGCCGGCGAATTCGAAGAGGCTGACCTTCTATTTCAGCAGGGAACCTCGATGGCAGAAAAAGCCAATGCGATCTATGAAGAATTGCTCAACCGAGAAGCAAGGGTCGCTACACGTCGCCGGGCCGGGGCCGCCCCCGACCCGGTTGACCTGCAGCTTGTGGGCCACCTGTGCCAGGTCCTACACGTCGACCCCATCCCAAGTGCCGATTAACTGAATCCTGAAGGATCGGTGAGCCGTGCCTTGAGAACAACGACCGTCCCATCAGACCCACCTGTGATGGATTGCACGCAATCGACACCATCGGCATCCTGCTTGCAGTCGTCCAAGGGTTCGGTTCCGTCGGGAAGTCCCGGCTTCCCGCCATAGTCGAGGAACATCTCCAATTGCCCGGGCTTCTTGTCCAACGACTTCGGATACACGATCGTAAGTGTGACGACCGTGTTGGCGTCGCAATCACCATCGAAATAGGAATAGAACGCCCCTGAAACGGTCGTCCCTGCGATCACGGACTCCCCGGCCTCAATCACGACGGTGCCGTTACCACAATCGGCAGAAATCCACGCCTGAATCTCTCCGGTTTCGCCCGCAGCCACGAAGCATCCATCGTCCGGAGTGCACTCCTCGGAGGACCCGTTGACCACTAGCACCTGATGCGAGTATGCCTGTACCGTGATCAACTCATAGACACCGTCTTCCTCCGGGTCCAGGCGACCAGTGAAGAAGCCATCCTCCACGTCCTGCCTGGTGAACGCATTGCCGTTGAAGGTGTCATTGAAGTTGTTTGCCTGGCGACCATCGGCGTCGAAATCAAAGATGACGTCGAACTCGGTAGCGGCGGGTACGGACGCCGTCAGTTCGACCACCAGTGACTCACCATTTGTGAGCCGATCAGACTGGCTGTCTGCAGTCAGCGTGAACGTGTCGGTGGCCGGATCAGCGGTCAGCGTCCAATTCTTCCCAGACGGGTGGTCTGTCAATTCGGCATCTGAATTGGCATCGAAATCGAAGGGACTGGTGACTTCGACGGCACCCAATTGGTTGTTGTCGAGGTTTGTGATCGTGATCTCGAATGTCGTCTCCGAACCACCCGCCACAATCGCGGGCTGCACATCTATGGAGAAGTACTTCTCCGAATCCGCCTGAGCCGCCGTGGCACCAGCTATGAGCGCAACGAGTGCTGCCAGCGCGCTGAGCACTGCCAGTCGTACTTGTATCTTTCCATTCATCAGGTCTCCCGCCCTTCATTCAAAAGATCGCCGCCCTGAGGCGTGATATCCCCGCCCCCGGGGGATATCTGATCATACTCAACCGAGTTGGCTGACGCGTGGGTTCGGCTTGGCGATACCTGATGGGCACAGCCACAGCGGTATTCGTGCCATGAGTCCGCTGTTCTGACCAGATTGAACTACGGGCCCGACCCACGCAGGGTACCGGGCGAGAAAAGAATTGCTCACGCCGGTCAACACCTTTGACACGAGTCGGAAACCGGGTCTACGCGGTCACCCCAATAGACATGCCACTGTCCGGGAACACCTTTGAGCTCATGAGTGCCGCGCTCGGCGAATTCCAGGCCTGATCCAGCCGACAGGTCGCGGACAACTGACGACGCGACCA
>CAZSOF010000168.1:0-5848 GCA_964607685.1 uncultured Acidimicrobiaceae bacterium
TTGTTGGCAGCCTCATCTGGGGAGTCGTTGTCGACGGGTTTCGACCCGACCGCTATGACATCCTCGGAGCAGCCATCTGCCTGATAGGTGTCGCAGTGATCATGTACGCCCCACGAGCAGCCGGGTAGCCGGCGGGGCGGCTGACGGGTTCAGGTCGGGCACTAATGGTGGGCCTGGCGGCCACCCCGGCTCGTGCAGGCCCGGTTGACAGACTAAATCTGTCCTCGGCGGCTTCTACCTTCCGGGGATGAGTTGCACGCCTGTCACAGGAGATGGCCGACCTACTGGCCCCCAGAGGAGTAAAGGCCTCGGCCCGCCGGGAACCGGAGAACGCCACGCCCGACGGACGCGAGAGCTCGAAAAGGGGCCATTCGCCTCTAACGAAATCTTCCAACTAAGGCATCTCTTTAGATATTGCTAGTCGTAAGCGGATAGAACGGGGACTCAGCGCTATTGACGGGATTCCAACCCTCTCTCCTTCGGGTATGCGCTGGGTCCCCGCTTTGACCATGCTGCTGGAGGGGTCCAGTCTGCCACCGTGTGAGGGCTGGGTGCCCGCCTGGTTACCGCACCCACTCCGGTGGCGGAGACCTATCAACGGAATGGTCTGCCTTAGCCGATGGGGGCTGCTGCGATACTCGGTGAATGTCCCCCTGGCTTATCGTCGTGGCAGTACCGGCGATTCTTCTTGGTGGTGGATTGCTTCTGGTACTGGTTTCGTTGCTGCGGGGTAAACGCAGAGGGGTCTTGTGGGGTCTTGTGATGATGGGGGTAGGGGCCGCAACGTTGGCTGCGATCCTCCTGGCCTGAACTGACCGTGGGTGGCATCGCCCATGTTGGCGACCTGCCGGACGGGTTGATTCCTGGCTGACACATTTGAGAAGCCCCGGCTAATCGTCACCCGGTCCCTTGGAGGAGGAGAAGGCTTTGGACTTTCCGGGGCTCTCGTGATGAGCGGGATGGCTGTTCGTGCATTTCACCGCTCGACCCGCTGGAGTCTACTGGGCTGTTGTCCGGCTCGGTGCGCAAGCGATTTGGTGTATGTTCGGATTCCGCTGGACGTTCGCCTTCCTACCCGCGGCGGCCGGCGACAAGCGGGTATGCCTCGGGGGTCCAGTCATGTCACAAGTCGCCGCCGGTGGCATGGGGCCCCCCGCCCGCTTCTCTGTCATCGGTCCAGGGCGTCGAGGTTGTAGGCGTATAGATCGGTTCGTCCGCAGACTTGGCATGTCCACGCATCAAGCGGGGCGGTCGACCACGCATGTTGGGGACTGTCGCCTCGACGGCTCACGTAGAGGTGGGGAACCACCCGAGTCGGGAGGAGCATCCCTCCGCAATCAGAGCACGGCCTGGGTGCCACCGGATCGTGTTGGATCTTTTGCCCAGTCGCGCTGACAATCATGTCGTGATCGTGGATCGGATCAGCCAGCCAGTCCAGAGGCGAAGGTCCCACATCGCGAAACCAAACGCTCAAATCCGCGGGCCAGGAGACGGGCTGTCAGAAGACCCGATCGGGGCCGGCCTGGGCTGTCTGGGTAGAGTGGACCCGAACCTTGCTCACGGCGGATATCGATGGCCAGTTCCTCGTCGAGGGACCTCATTGAAACTGCGATCCGCACTCCGGATCAGCGGCTGCGGGTGTTCGTGAGTTCTGCCCTGCGTGAGCTGGGGACGAACGCCAAGCAGCGAAGAGAGCGATCGAGTCGCTTCGGTTGTCCCCGGTGATGTTTGAGGCGGGGGCGAGGGCTCATCCCCCACGCGACCTGTATCGGGCGTATCTGGCGCAGAGCGACGTGTCCGTTGGCATATACGGGACCAGCTACGGCTGGGTGGCTCCTGGTATGAGCATTTCCGGGCTGGAGGACGAATATCGGCTGGCTGGAAAGAGACCAAAGCTGATCTACGTCAAGGACACCGACGAGCGAGATGCCCGCTTGGACGAGCTGCTTCAGAACATCGCCGACGATCAGGTCTCATATCGGAGATTCCAGGATCCTCACGAGCTGGGCGCGGTGTTGACCGAGGATCTTGCTGTCCTGAGACCGAGCGGTTCTATGAAGGGGATGGCGAATCTGCCGGTGATACCGCTGCATTGGCACGGTTTCCAGTGCCAATCCCGAGTGGCCGTGCTTCGATTGGCGTGCTCCCGTTCAACAACTTCTCAGGAGAACCCGATCAGGATTATTTTGCAGATGGGATCGTTGAGGACCTCATCACCGCTCTGTCCCGATTCAAAGCACTCGCGGTGGTGGCCCGATCATCGACGTTTGCCTACAAGGATCACGACATCGACGTCCGGGATTTCGCCAAGGATCTTGGCGTCCGCTATGTCCTCGAGGGAAGTGTTCAGAAGGCCGGATCTCAGATTCGGATCAACGGACAGCTAGTCGACGCCTCCACCGGGATCCACCTCTGGGCCGATCGGTTCGAAGGCGACCTGAAGAACATCTTCGAGATGCAGGATCGGATAACCGAGAAAGTTGTCAGCGCCATCGAACCGCGGATCCGAAAGGCCGAGATCGAACGGGCTCGGCGTAAACCACCCGAGAATCTCGATGCCTATGACCTATTCCTCAAGGCCCTCCCAAACGCCTACGCGATGCGTCCTCGGGAGAACGCTTTGGCACTCGAACTGTTGAAGGAAGCTATGCGCCTCGATCCCGAGTACGGCCCTGGGGCTGCCTTCGCGGCCTGGTGCTATGAACAGCGTGTCACACAGGGTTGGTCGGACACCCGCGACGCCGACGCTGCAGCAGCGGTCAAACTGGCCCGGAGCCTAATCGCCGACCACAGCGATGACGCTACCGTCATAGCCATCGCCGGCTCGGTCCTGGTCATGGTTGGGCATGAGTATGACGTCGGACTTGCAGCGCTTGCTCGAGCCGTGGAGCTGAACCCCAACAGCCCTCTTGTTCTGATGAATCATGGCTGGGCGAATACATTCGCAGGAGATCTCGAGATCGCATTGACCAGCTTGGCGCGGGCGCGGGCTCTCAGCCGCTCTGATCCGGCTGAATTCTTCGTTCTAAGCGGGCTGGCGATGGCCCACCTGTTGGCCGGACGCTGTGCTGAAGCCTCTGAGTTCGCCGCGGCGTCGATCGCTATGTATGACGCTTGGGAGGTCACTCGCCTCCTACTCGGATGCGCCCTCGCATGCGACGGTAGGAACAAAGAGGCCACAGCGGTCGTCTCAAGACTGACCGAAACGCTGTCAGAGATGGCTTCTTCCAGTCATTTGAGCATGCTCCCATTTCGCGATCCTGAACGCCGCGCCATCCTCGAGCAGCATATGCGCACAGCTGGCCTCCTCGACTAATCCGGTCTCCGGAATCGGGTCCGTTATTGGATTCCTGACCCAGTGTGTGTCATCCACAGACGACGTTCCTGGCCAAGCGAATCGTTCTTCACTCATCCTCTTTTCCTCCTTTTCACAGGAGGTGGTCCTCCAACCATTCCCGGCTGGCCCGCGCCGAAGCGATGGACCGCTCCCACGCGATGCCCCGCCCCTTCTTTTGGGTCTCCTCGTCATCCGGTGTCACAGATACGAAGGCCGTTGTCACAGATTCGGTCACGGATCTGTCACGCCTAGCCCGTTGCCGGCACCGCGCCGAGCAATACTCTGCGTCCCGGCGGGATGCCATAGACGTCGCTGAACAGGACGAACACTGTCGGCGGTGCCGTTTCCATCGTCTACGTGTCACGCATCAACTCCTGGCCCAGCAAGAAATAGGAGTTATTACTCTCCGCGGACCTCCGACCGCCGGGTTTGTGATTCCGTGGTGCCCCCCTACCCATCAGGGACTCCCACGGTCAGTATTCCCATTTCACCGATACGTTCCCCTTCCCGTCTCCCGGGAGGACATCAGGGGTAACCACTAAACCTACAGCCATGTGGCCAATCCTCATCGCTACTAGCTCTTCCTCGCTGATGTCTTCGACAAGTCTCCCGAGCCCAAGAATCTTTCTGAAGACGTCACGAGGAATCCGGACGTAATCGGTACTCACCTGCTTTCTGCCCATCAGATCTCTTCCTTGTTGAGAGCCATCCGAGCTTTCGTAAGGGCCATGCGGCCCTTGTCGGTCCACTCGGGTTGGGATGACTGTCGGTGTGAACCGATTTGTGGGAGTCCCGGTCCTTTGTGGGGGCCGGGGCTTCCGTTATGTCCGGCGGGTTCATGACGCTGCCGCCTTCCGGCGGGCCGTGGCCGATTTGTATGCCAGTCGCGTGAAATAGGCCTTCTTCGCGTGCTCGGCTCGGCGGGCTCGTTCGGCGTCCGACAATTTCCCGTCAGGATCTACCTCATCGAGGAACCGCTTCATGAACGCTGTGCGAGCCGGTGCGGTGTGTTCGGTCGGATCGACCTTCGAGTGCAGTGTGTGAGCTTGCTAGTCGGGCGCGAAGAATCCTCTCGGAGGGCGAGAGTTTGGGCATTAGGCGGTTACCTCCGTAACCGCTCCTGCCCTAAAGGAGCCGTCGTTTCGTGACGCTCTTGGCCACGGGCGTTAACTCAGACGACATGAAGCATAGCGCTCATATCTCGGATCGGTGGACCATGACGACATATGGCCTCGCCCTTGGTTCGTAGGTCCAGAGTCTTCGAGGTTCAATATCACCAGCTCCATGAATCTTGCATTTGAAGCGGAAAACCTCCTTGATATCGGCGTTCGGATAAAGCCAGCCTCCTTCGAACTCGAGGGCATAACGAGACGTGGCTCGTGCTGAGCCCAGTATCGCTCCACACACTTGACCCTTCCCTTTTGGAGCGGCATATTTGAATTCAAATCGGAGAGGTTCGTTCACAAATTCCCCCAGAGCGGATTCTTCCGATAGTTCTCCCTTGCACGCTGGTCAGCCGCCGACTTCCCGTACCGCTGCAGCATCTGAGGGCTCGACCATCCAGCGATGCGTTGCAGGTCCCCTTCGTTGCCGCCGGCTGCCAACCACTGATGAGCAAAGCTGTGACGGAACTGATGGGCGTGTAGGCCTTCGATGCCGGCGTCCGCTGCGCGGCGTCGGAGGGTTTGCGTGATTCCGGAATCAGTGAGAGCGCCCTTACGACCGAGCCACCACGCGTCGATCTGGGCATCTTCGTGTCTCACCCGTTGACGTCGATAACGGTCCAGGGCCTCGCGGCTCTTATCGCCGTATGGGACGGTTCGCATCCTCGAGCCCTTGCCAGTGACGACGGCCACGGCCAGCGACAAGTCGACGTCGGAGACTCGGAGTCCGGCCATTTCTCCTAGCCGTATCCCGGTGTCGGCGAGGAGCCGAATAATGGCTTCGTCTCGACGTTCTTCGAAGCTGTTGCCCTTGCATGCCTTGATGAGGGCGCGCGAAGGTCATCGGGCGTGAGCACGGGGACGGGCTGCTCGACAAGCTGGGGCGGTTGTATCCGCTCCATCGGGTCCTCGGGCACTTCACCATCCTCGTGTGCCCACTTCCAGAACTGCACCAATGACGCATACCGTTGACGGGCAGTGGCGGGAGCGTTTCGCTCGAGGACCGAAGCCAGATAGGCCTCGATGTCGGCCTTGGTTATCTGGTCTGCCGGCCGATCCCCGGCATGGTCGATGAGTTGTGTCACAGCCTCCAAGTACGATCGGATCGTCTTGTCTGCCCGGTTCTTGGCGCGTAGGTGGAGCTCGAACGAGGCGACGAGATCGGAAATGGGGAGGGATTCGCTTGTCATCGTTATCCGCTGTACTAGCGCTGTGCCGGCATAGTCGAATCGCTCAGATGAAGACGTAACAGCCGAAATCACTAGCAACTAGTTGGAGGTTTCCTGTTTCTCGGAGCCGCGTGCCGGAGTCGAACCGACGACCTGCTGATTACAAATCAGCTGCTCTA
>CAZSOF010000169.1:0-5788 GCA_964607685.1 uncultured Acidimicrobiaceae bacterium
CTCAGGAGGCCGTGGCCGTGGGCGGATTCACCGATCTCGTCGATGTCGTCCGCAGCAGGGCGACGTCGGCTCCGGTGGAACACAACTGCACCGGAATGGTGAACCCAGGTCTTGGCGTCCTGGCTCAAACCTGGGACATGCACGCGTCGGCGGGTGAGTTCGTGATCATGCTCAAGATCGACCCTCTGATGGGACCTGCTGCCTTCGTTCAGACAACTGCTGGGTGTCTGGGCCAGATCGGGATGAACGAGGCTGGCGTCGCGATCGGCATCAACAACCTCACCGCCATGGGCAAACCCGGGGTGACCTGGCCATTCGTGGTGCGCAAGGTCTTGGAGCAGACCGACCTCGACGATGCGATCAAGGTGGTGGTGGACACCGACCTCGCCGGAGGGCACAACTTCTTCGTCATGGGGCCCGACGGTGACGGGGCCACCATCGAGGCGATGCCGGTCAACAAGAAGGTGACGCGTACCAATGGCGAGCCCATCGTCCACACCAATCATTGTCTCCACCCGGAGACCGCTGCCGAGGAGGGCCAACGCCAGCAGGTGTTGGTCGAGAACAGCGAAGAACGGCTCCGTGTTGGTGTCGACAAGGCAAACGACCTGGAGGCATTCTTCGCCGACCCCGCCATCTCGCGCAGCGCGAGTGAGCCCCAAGAAGTCGGCACTTGTGGAGCGGTGATCATGGAGCCGGGGACGAGGACGATGCGAGCCGTTTGGGGGTTGCCAGGTGATCACCCGTGGGAAACGTTCCGACTCTGAGCCTGGAGATCGTCAACCTCGAGAGTTCCATGGCGGAGGATCTGGCGGAGATCGAACGACTCTCCTTTCCGATGGCCAATCCGGCCGACCTTCTCACGGTCGACGACATTCGCGCCTACGCCGAGGTCTTCCCCGGGGGCTATTTCGTGGCCTTGCTGGATGGGCGACCGGTGGGACAAGGCGCCGGCATCTACCTCGATTTCGACTTCGACAACCCACAACACACCCTGTCCGGCATCACCGGCGAGCATCAGTGTGGCAACCACCAGCCCGAGGGGAGGTGGTATTACGGAACCGATATCAGCGTTCATCCTCACCATCGGGGTCGTGGTGTCGGGCGAGCGCTCTACGACGCCCGCAAAGCCTTGGTCAAACGGGATGGCAAGCGGGGCATCGTCGCCGGTGCCTCCCTTCCCGGGTTCTTCGAGTACAAGACATCGATGAGTGCGGCCGAGTATGTGGACGCAGTCGTCGCCGGTGAGTTGGTCGATCCGACGCTCACGTTCCAGCTAGGCAACGGGTTTCAGGTCAGGGGATTGTTGGAGGCCTACACGGATGATCCGGCCGATGACGGCTGGGCCGCCTTGATCGTCTGGGAGAACGATTCGTGATCGAGACGGTCGGAGTCTTGTCGGGCTCGGGTTGGGCTGCGGGCATCAACCTCTACCTGGTCACGCTGATGCTGGGTATCGCCGGACGTGCCGGTTGGGCCGATATCCCCGAGGTGCTGACCCGGGTCGATGTGATGATCGTTGCCGGCGTCTTGTTCGTGGTGGAGTTCTTCGCCGACAAGATTCCCTTCCTGGACAGTTTCTGGGATGCGATCCACACCTTCGTCCGGCCGCTGGGAGCTGCGGCCCTGGGCGCGGTGATCGCCGGGGATTCGGAGAGCATCGGTGCCGCGATCGGTGCCATCGTCGCCGGTGCCCTCGCTTTCGACGCCCACTCCGCCAAGGCCAGCACCAGGCTCGTGGTGAACGCCTCCCCCGAGCCTGTCAGCAACGTTGCGTTGTCGCTCTTCGAAGACTTCGGGGTGGCATTGTTGGTGGTTCTCGCCGTTAGCTATCCGTGGGCAACGGTGATCGTGGTGGGAGTGTTGGTGGTCGCCGCCACCACACTCACGATCTGGTTGTGGCGAGCCGTGCGTCGGGCTTGGGCCCGGGTGAGGGCTCGCTTCCCGGGTTTCAGCGAAACCTGAGGGCACATGCCATTCGTCATCGGCAGGACAGCGGATCGGGTGGCTTCAGGTGTTGGTCTTGCGCTCCGCCATGCCGTTGAGCAGTTCGAGTACCACACGGTTGGCCAGGTAGGCAGTCTGCTCGCCGGGCCCGTCGTATGGAGGGGAGACCTCGACCACGTCCGCTCCCAACAGTTTGAGGTCACGGGACAGTCGGCGGACGGTGTCCAGCAACTCGCGCGCATTGAGGCCGCCGGGCTCGGGTGTGCCGGTTCCCGGTGCTATTCCGGGGTCGACGACGTCGATGTCGACGGAGATGAACACACCCTTGGCCCCACCCCGCAGCGAGTAGTCGACTGCTTCGTCCACCACCTCTCTCAGTCCCCGCTCGGTGATCTCGGACATTAGATAGGAGCGCATCTTGTGCTCTCGCATCCACTCCATCACCTCGGGCTCGGGCCAGTAGCCACGAAGCCCGATCTGTACGAACCGGTGACCGGGGACGGCGCCCGACTCGATGAGTCTTCGCATCGGCGTGCCATGGCCGATCAGCGAGCCATTCTGCACAAAGCCGGTGTCGGCATGGGCATCGAAGTGGATGAGAGCCACTTCGCCGAAACCGTGAACCCGGGAAACCCCGGTGGCGTCGGGCCAGGTGATGGTGTGATCACCGCCGAGGACGATGGGGACCTTCCCGGCCTGCGCCACGTGGGTAACCACGTCGGCAATGCGGTCGATCGAACCCTCCAACTGGCCTGGCAGCACATAGACGTCACCGATGTCGACAACACCGAGAACCTCGAAGGGGTCGAGGCCGGTGGGTAGGTGAGGCCGATATCCGTCCATGGCTCCGTAGTCGGCGTTGCGAATGGCTGACGGGCCGAAACGAGCCCCGGGACGGTAGGTGGTGCCCCAGTCGAAGGGGGCGCCGACTATCACCACATCGCCGTCCCCCAACTGATCCATGGTGACCGCCGGGCACCCCAAAAACGAGTTGCGGGAGGCAAATGAGATGTACTCGGCCGAGGCGAACGGGATCTCCGTCTTGCGCTCATCGTAGGGGGTGTACATCGGGTGGTTACGCTAACCCGCCTTCAGCATGACCGAAGGCATGTCGCCGCAGCGTGTCCAGCGCACCTACCTCACACTGACTCTCCTCTACACCCTGGCCGCCTCGCTCATCTGGGGGATCAACACACTGTTCCTTCTCGAGGCCGGGCTGAGCATCACGGAGACATTCGTGGCCAATGCCGCCTACTCGGCCGGGATGGTCCTCTTCGAGGTCCCCACCGGTGTGGTGGCTGACGCCGCCGGGCGGAGGATCTCGTTCATCGTCGGCGCGGTGACCCTGCTGTTGACCACCCTCGCCTACCTGGGGCTTTGGTATGTCGAAGCTGGGATCGTGTGGTGGGTCATAGCCTCAGCCCTGATCGGTCTCGGGTTCACGTTCTTCTCCGGTGCGACCGAGGCCTGGCTCGTCGACGCACTGGAGGCCACTGGCTTCGACGGGGCGGTGGAGACGGTCTTTGGCCGGGGCCAGAGCGTCAACGGGGCGGCCACTCTCATCGGCACCGTCGCCGGCGGCTTCATGGCCCAGTTGAGCATCGCCGTCCCTTACCTGATGCGGTCACTGCTCTTGGTGGCCGTCATCGCGGCTGCATACATCTGGATGCAGGACATCGGTTACACCCCGCGGCGTGGGGCTTCGCTGCGTGGCGAGGTGTCAGCCATCTTCCGAGCCTCCCTGAGGCACGGGTGGGGCAACCCGCCGGTGCGCATGTTCATGTTGGCTGGGCCGTTCGGCTTGGGTATCGGGATTTGGGTCTTCTACGCGTTCCAGCCCTACCTCCTCGAGCTGTTCGGCGATCCCGACGCCTTCTATCTATCCGGAATCGCCGCCGCCTTGTTCGCTGTGTCGCGAATGATCGGCGGGACATTGGTCAACTGGGCGCGTCGCGTCTTTCGAACGAGGACTGCAGTGGTCATGGCAGAAGTCGTGTTCTCCACCCTGGCCCTGGTCGGTGTGGGGGCCGCCTCGTGGCTCAGGGTCCCCATCGGCTTTTGGCTGGCCACTGCACTCCTGGCAGTGGTAACGCTGGGCTGGGCGATGTCCGGCCCCATCCAGCAAGCCTTCATCAACGACGTCATCCCCTCCCAGCAGAGGGCCACTGTGCTGTCGTTCTCGTCCTTGATGTCCAGTGCCGGAGGCGCGGTGTCCCAACCGGTGTTGGGCAGAGTTTCCGATGTCTATTCGTTGGGCATCGGCTACCTAGTCGCCGGGGCCCTCACCGTGATTCAGTTGCCCTTCGTGTGGGCCGTGCGCCGCATGAATCTCGACGCAGATCGAGTGCGGCGCATTGCTCCTGTCGCGACCGACGATGATCTGGCATGATTGTTGTCGATGGCAGAGCACAGCGAAGCGACCGAAGTCACCCACGACGCCCGGGTGGGGAAGGCCATCGTCCGCGGCGTCGCCATCGGGTTCCCGGCCTGCATCATCGGGCTCACTCTGGCCGTGTGGTTGATCACCGATCTCGACCTCGGTGACTCGTTCACCACCGCCATCCTCCCCGGCATCCTCCTCGGCGGGTTCGCCGGCGGCTTTGCCGGAGTGGCGTCCACCATGGACTGACGCTTTCCTCAGGTAGCACACCCTCATATTCGGGGCTAACCGCCGAAAGACGTTTGGGGCCGGCATTCTCGTTAACGTTGGCCATCCTCCAGCAGCGCTCAACTGGTGACTGGGGAGCTGACCACATTGTGATCGTCACCGGTCTACTCCCCGCCGACGAAGAGCGTCGAATCTTGGGCCATACGCACCGAAGTCACCCAACTCGAGCAGAATCGTGCCACTGACCGTCTGACGCACCCTGGGTTCACTGATCTTTGCCGTTGTAGTGTTGTCGATCCGTGGCAATGAGGTGAGCAATGGGTCTGCAGGGAGATAGAAGCGTGGGGCGGCCCGGGCGCGCCTCGAGGGCCGCTCTGGAGCCATGGTTCGTCTGTGCCGCCCATTCCGATGAGGACGTGGCGACCACGCTGCAGGTCTTCGAGGAGTCGTTGTCAGAGGCACTGGCCGCGACGTGATCAGAGTCGCCGTTTCCGGCGCCGGGGGCAAACTCGCTTCTCCCATAATCCGGGGGGTTGCAGCGGCCGGCGATCTCGAGCTGTCGTCGCTCTACAACCCCAACCGCGCCGGTCAGACGATCGAGGGCATCGAGGTGGTGGGGGACCCGGCCTTGGTGAAGGCCGAGGTGGTTCTGGAGACGGCCCATCCCGACATCGTCTTCGACAACCTCGAGGCCTGGCATGACCTGGGAGCCGCCGCCGTCATCGGGACTTCGGGGTTCACGCCCAATCGTCTCCAGCTCCTGAGGTCGCTCTGGGGAGACGACACGCCATGTCTGGTCGTGCCCAACTTTTCCATAGGGGCCGTTCTCATGATGCGTTTCGCCGCCGAGGCGGCACCCCATTTCGAGGCAGTGGAGATCATCGAGCGCCATCACGCCAGCAAGCCGGACGCCCCGAGCGGAACGTCGTTGGCTTCGGCGATGGGGGTGTCGGAGGCGGGAGGCCGGTCGCTGGAGCGCTCAGAGGAGATGGTGGAGGGTGCCCGCGGGGCATCGGTCGAGGGGATCCGGGTTCACTCCCTCCGGCTGCCCGGTCTGATCGCCCAACAGGAGGTGGCGTTGTCCAACGCCGGTGAGGTGTTGTCGATCGAGCATCTGTCGACCAGTTACGAGTCGTTCGCAGCTGGCGCCTTGCTAGCTGTGCGCAACGTCCTTTCCATGGATGGCGGAGTCCACCTGGGCTTGGACGCGGTTCTCAAATAGGGCGGCTCCGT
>CAZSOF010000170.1:0-5768 GCA_964607685.1 uncultured Acidimicrobiaceae bacterium
CAGGAGACTCACACTCTCGGCGGCCCGATACATGCGCCCGATTCACGAGCCGGAGCGCTGGTGGCCCATCTCGTAGGTCCACCGACTGCCGGACTTGCGCGATAGACCACTAGTCGTAGACACCGGCCAGATAGGCCCTTCCCTCTGACACCACACAGAGAAAGGCACCTGCCGAGGTGACCAGTTGATAACGGTCGGCGTGACGGCCGCCAGCCCACCAGCGGCCACAGAGCCGCCAGGGTCCGCTCCAGGTGAGCACCGGCTCCCACCTCGAGCCGAGCCGGAGGCGGGTGGGCATGCCTCCATCCCATTCCACCTCCAGGGGATCGGGATGAGGTGGCACCAACGCCGGTGACGGCCCAGGTGTTGTCCCCGGCCAAGGTGCGCTGGGATCTCGATCCTCCTCTATCTCGGGCTCGCCCCATCGTGACCAGACAACCCGCTCGGAGGGCATACGGCCACCCTGTGACCTCGCCTGGAGCACACCGTCGGGACCGAGGAGTGTTTGGGCACGGGCCAATGCCCTCTCCGCCTCGAGTATCGAGGACTCATCGGTCAGCAAGCCGAGTTGACGACCCTGACCGGAGAGATCGGCGGGGATGATGCTCAGGCCGACGATGCCGCCGGGCACACCTGCCGTCTCCACCCAGGCCCGCAACTGCCACCAGACCCGATCGGCGAGAGCTTTCTCGGTGAAGGGGTCTGCCGACCGCCAAACACGCTCACGCAGTGGTCCATGAGCCGGGCTGGCGGCAATGGTCACCGAGTGAGGCGCCACACCGTGGACCCGCAAGCCTTCGAGCAGTTTTCCGGCCAGGTTGCGACCGGCGAAGGCCACTGCATCGAGACTCTCCAGCGGCTCCTCGAAGACCATCTCCACGCTCAACACCGGGGGTATCTCCCTGGAATCCACCTGACGGTCCTCGCCACTGGCGAGCCGATGCGCCAGGAGCCCGGGGTTCCCGAAACGAGATGCCAAGGTGTCTCGTGGCAACCGGGCGAGATCACCGAGGGTGGCGATACCCAACCAACGAAAGGTCTCGATCATCTCTTCGCCTCCCATCGACTCTCGAAGCGCGCCGAGATCGAGACGGGAGAGAAACCCGGTGGTGTCGGTGACGATCCGTGGCTCACCCACGATGGCCTCTGCAGCTGCCCATCTGGCGGCAAAGGGCCCATCGGCAATACCCACCAGAGCGTCCCACTCGGAACTCACATCTCGATGTCCGTCGCCTATCGCGATTCGCTCCAGTTCCTCGACCACCCGCTCGGCAAGGGCCCTCTCACCTCCATAGAAGCGAACGGCCCCGTCCACAGGCAAGAACATGAGCCCGGGGGCCACCACCTCTACCCGTGGCACCAGTTCTTCGACTGCGGAGACGACTGGTTCGAACCTGCGAGTCTCATCCCCCAAGTCCCTGGGCAAAACCTTGGCAAACGGTGCCAGGGCCTCCGCCTCCCTTCTCGGCATCCCCAATCTCACCCCTGCCACGAGGACATCTCGAGTTGCCCCGGTGACTCGATCGTCGACTACGAGTACAGGCTCATCCGATGGCTTGTCTGGCCTGGTCAACGACCACATCGGAAACCACACGCACAGCGTCCGTGCCTTCATCCTCCACCTCGAATCGTCGTGCCACCCCACCGGCCCCCTTTCCGGTCGCCTCCAGGAGGAGACGACGTCTGGTCAACCTCCCATGACCGCGATCGGCTCCTTCCCAGGTGACGCCGATGGCTCGGAGCCGGAGAAAGGCAACGCCACCGGGCAGCCCGCTGCGCATCGACCTCATTGCAACCGCCACTCGACGGGCCCGGGCCAGCGCAGCCAGACGATGGATCACGCGTGCGGAAGCTCTCTCCGGAACTTCGGCATACATCGCCTGGACACCTTCGAGCAGAGCAGCGGTCACCCTGGGCCAGAGAACGTGGTCTTCGCACCGGACGACCACCAAGCGCTGGGCAACGACTCCTGACTCCCACGCGGCTTCAGGTGAGATCCAGCCTCTCGAGTCGAGAGCCACCACTGGACCGGTATGCGAGTGAGGGGCGAGGAGCTTGAGGCCCAGACGTGTCAAGCCGGTGCCGGGGACACCGACCAACTCGGTGATCCGGCCCGGTTGCAGGTCGAGCAACCCCTGGCCGAGTTGTCCGGGGACGGGTGCTGCGATGTTCGCAGCCGTGTTGCCCTCGAGGCCCAAAAGCGACTCCGATCAAGACGAGGACAACAAACTCTATCGAACATATGTTCGACTGACAAGCGGGTTGTAAGCCATCTCGGCTCCTACCCCTCCTCCAGTTCCTCGAGGGTCTTCGGCCAGTCGTCCTTGAGCAATCTGGACAACGAGCGATCTGCGAGCAACTTGCCCTCCGTCTGACAGATAGCGCAGTAGTTGGTCTCGTTCGCGGAGTACACGATGCGTTGCACCTTGGAACCGCACCGGGGGCAGGGCTCCCCGAACTTGCCATGGACCGCCATGTCCTCCCGGAAAGCCGTGACCTTGGTGGGCCAGCCCCCCTCCCCCACTTCGCGGCGAAGCCGGTCGGACCACTCCTCGAGTGACGCGACGACAGCCTGGTGCAGACGCTCGACCTCGTCATCGGAGAGCTGAAGGGTCCGCTTCACCGGTGAGAGTCGAGCGGCCCACAGGATCTCGTCGGAGTATGCGTTACCGATACCGGAGAAGATTCGGGGATCGGTGAGGGCGCGTTTCAGCGTCCGATTCTCCGACCGCAGCGCTGCGGTGAACTCCTCGATACCGACCTCGAGGGGCTCCAGTCCCCCACGGTCCAGACCGGCCACGCCCTCCCAGTCGCGAAAGAGCCAGATGCCCGCACGTTTGTGGGTTCCCTGCTCGGTGAGAATCAGCGAGCCCCTCTCGAAGTCGATGGCTGCCAGACCCACCTTTCTCGGGATGGGCTTTCCCGCCGCCTCCCAGCGAAGGCGTCCGGCCACCATCAGATGGATGACGAGAAACAATTCGTCGGAGAAACCGAGGACGATCCGCTTTCCCACCCGGTCCAGGGACTCGACGGTTCTGCCTACCGGGGCGTCATATGGGGGGTCGTAGGTCCGCATGACCGCCGGAGACGAGATGCGCACTCCGGTCACCTTGTCCCCCATGACTCGAGGATGCAACGCCTCGATGTAGACGACTATGTCGGGGAGCTCGGGCATCCGACAAAACTAACGATCACTCGGGAGGGGCCACGCTCCCGCTGAAGAGCACTGCGATTCCCACTACCAGACCACCGGCGATGAACCCGAACGCCGTCAGCCGGCGGGCGTTGGCCGGCGACCCGCTGACCGCGAGGCCGAAGACAACCACCACCAGGAGGAGAGCCCCCATCCCAATCCAACGTGCCCCAGTCGCCCCGATCGACATGACGTAGGCGACACCGATGATCAACACCCCGCCAATGACGAACGCAAGCCAGAGGTTCGACTCGGTCATGTTCGACACACCCTGGGTCACATTCAGCAAAGTGCCTCCCAGGACGACCAACGCCCCGGCGACGGCAAAGCCGATGGCTGCCAGAGTGCTCGGCGCAGGCGACCCTTCGCCGCCCGGAGGCGACGGGCGGGTTTGGCGGTTGCGCCGAGTGGCCAGCCGTCGTGCCATTATGGGGGAGGCGGCGCCAACATTGAGCTCCTCGGCGAAGGCGACATCGTCCGCCGTTCTCAGCAGGAACTCCTCACCCTGGACCCTGACGACGAAGCCCTCCTGAAAGGCGTATACGCCAATCTCGGCCACCGGCCATTCACCCACCAGCTCGTTTCCGCAGACGAGCCGAAGCCGACCCCCGTCCGCGAACACACTCACGTCTACTCCCGGACCGGTGTCGCCCCTCATCCTGACATTGCCGTCCAGCTCGACAGCCATGGGACCCCCCAGTGATGGTGCGGTCGCCCGCGATTCTAGGGAATCACAGAGAAGGAGACCGATGGTCATCGGTCTCCTCGTCTAGACCTCGAACACCGCGAGATCAGCCTTCCATCTGCTCGAAGGCCTCGGCAAAGCTCTTGGCTGCCTTGCGTCGTCCGGAGGTCTTCGCACCCTCATCGTCCTTGCGACGTCGGTCGTCGTCACGCCGGCCACCCTTGTCCCCGCCACGGTCGTGGTCACGTCTGCGGTCACGGCCGCGACCGCCCCCTCTGTCGCCGGAAGGGCCTCCCCCATTGGGAAGAGTCGCGCCGGGAAGTGCCTCCACCAGCTCCAGACTGACCTTGCCCCGATCGATCTCACGAACTCGAACCTTCAGCTGATCACCTTCGGACAAGTAGTCCTCGACACGCTCCACTCGTTTCGACCCATCGAGTCGTGAGATATGCAACAGGCCATCACGTCCGGGGAGGATGTTGACGAAGGCACCGAACTTGGTGATGCTCACCACCTTCCCGTCGTATTCCGCTCCGACCTCGGCCTCGGGCGGGAAGGCGATCTGAGTGACCTTCTCCTTGGCCGCAGCCAGCGCTTCCCCGTCGTTGGAGGCGATGCGAACGATTCCGACGCCATCGGTCTCCTCGATCTCGATGTTGGCTCCCGTCTCCTCTTCGAGCTCGCGGATGACTGCACCCTTGGGCCCGATGACCTCACCAATCTTGTCTTTGGGGATCTCGATCGACTCGATCCTCGGCGCCCACTTGTTCATTTCGGCACGTGGCTCTGAGATGACCTCTGCCATGGCCTCGAGAATGGTCAGCCTGGCGTCCCGGGCCTGATCCAGCGCTCCCTTCAGAACGTCCGACGGGAGACCCTGGATCTTGGTGTCGAGCTGCAATGCGGTGATCACATCGGCCGTGCCGGCGACCTTGAAGTCCATGTCGCCCAGGGCGTCTTCGGCACCCAGGATGTCGGTCAAGGTCACGTAGTCGCCGTTCTGATGGATCAGACCCATGGCGATGCCCGCCACAGGTGCCGAAACCGGAACGCCGGCGTCCATCAATGACAGGCTGGAGGCACAAACCGACGCCATGGACGACGATCCGTTGGACGCCAGCACCTCGGAGACAAGACGCAGCGCATAGGGAAAATCGTCCGATGTCGGTACGACAGGGAGCAGTGCCTTCTCGGCAAGGGCTCCGTGGCCGATCTCACGACGCTTGGGCCCGCGCATGAACCCCGCCTCACCTGTGGAGAAAGGTGGGAAGTTGTAGTGGTGCATGTAGCGCTTCGACTCAGCGAGATCCAGGGTGTCGAGCATCTGCTCCATCTTGAGCATTCCCAAGGTCGTCACATTGAGCACCTGGGTCTCGCCACGCTGGAACATCGCTGAACCGTGGGCCCGCTCGATGGGACCCACCTCGATGATCAGGGGGCGGATGTCCGTCCAGCCACGCCCGTCGAGACGGATGCCCTCATCGACGACCCGGGCACGGGCCATGTTCTTGAACACCGTCTTGAAGGCCTGTTTCGCCTGGGTGAGCGTCTCCTCGTCATCCTCGCCAATCGTCAGCTCTGCCAGACTGTCTTCCAAGGCCCGCGCCTCGGCTTCCTGTCGCTCCTGCTTGCCCATGATTTCCAGCACCGGACCGATCTTGGCCGCCGCCACACTCTCAACACGGGAGAGCATCTCGTCGCTGTAATCGACTGCCGACTCCCACCCGACGGAGGGGATCTCGACGCTGGAGACGAGCTGTGACTGCAGATCGATGAGCTCGCCGATGTAGGTCTTGGCCTCTTCGAGCCCCCGGGCCACTGCGTCCTCGTCCGACGGAGGGTCGCCGGCGGCGATCAGGCGCAGACCGTTGTCGGTGGCTCCGGCCTCGA
>CAZSOF010000171.1:0-5765 GCA_964607685.1 uncultured Acidimicrobiaceae bacterium
CCTCGAGATGGCCTGTTGGGACATCGTGGGCAAGGCCGTGAGCCAGCCGGTCTACAGGCTCTTGGGTGGCCAGGTCCACGAGCGGCTGCGCACCTACAGCTATCTGTACCCGGAGAAAGACGACGTCACCGACGTCTATGCAGATCCCGACCTGGCTGCTGCCAGGGCAGCCGAGTACGTGGCGCGCGGCTTCACCGCGGTGAAGTTCGATCCGGCAGGGCCGTACACGGTCATGGGCGGTCATCAGCCCTCACTGAAGAGAATCGAGTTGTCCGTCGAGTTCGTCCGTGGGATCCGGGAGGCGGTGGGAACGGAGGCAGACATCCTCTTTGGCACCCATGGGCAGTTCACTGCGTCAGGGGCGATCCGGTTGGCCACGAAGTTGGAGCCGTACGACCCGCTCTGGTTCGAGGAGCCGACTCCGCCGGACGACGTGGCCGGGATGGCGCGGGTGGCCGTTTCCACGAGCATTCCGATCGCAGCCGGAGAGAGATTGACCACCAAGAGCGAGTTCGCCCGTCTGCTGGAAGCGGGTGCCGTCTCCATCGTCCAGCCCAACCTGGGCAGGGCCGGCGGCATCTTGGAGGGCAAGAAGATCGCTGCCATCGCTGAAGCCCACAACGCGCAACTGGCACCCCACCTCTACTGTGGCCCCATCATCGGCGCGGCCAACATCCAGCTTGCCACGTGCTCGCCGAACTTCCTGATCCTCGAGGGCATCCTCGACTGGGGCGGATTTCACTCCGCCATCTTGAAGGCCCCGATTCCCTGGGAAGACGGCTATGTCATCCCACCTGCGACGCCGGGTCTGGGTGTCGAGCTGGATGAGGAAGTGGCGCGGGCCCACCCCTACACCGGCGACGGGCTCCACCTGGACATGACCGAGCGTCCCATAGAAGAGGCGGACCCGGCGGACCCGCCCTGAGGCGAGCCCTTTCTGTTGTGCAACCCGACCGGCTCAACCGGTTGATCTGCACAACAGAAGACCCGACCCCGTCTGTTGTGCAACCCGACCGGCTCAACCGGTTGATCTGCACAACAGATCAGATGGCGCCGCCTACACCCAGGGAGAGTGAGTGGTGCCTGACCCGTAGGCCTTGCCCTCGGCGAAGCGGGAGAAGCGGAACGGCTGCAACTCGGTGACCGGCTGCGCAGAAGCGAGCTCCCTGGCTACCAACTTCCCGATCCCGGTCATCTTGAACCCGTGGTTGGAGTCGGCGACCATGTAGACGTTGGGGAGGACCCAGTCCACGATTGGGATGTTGTCCGGGGTGAAGGCGCCGATACCGCCGTTGCGCCGCTCCTTGAAATGGGGCCTGATGCCCTCGAAGCGCCTCATGAACATGCCCATCGCCGCGGTGAACTCATCAGCGAATTCGTCATCGGCCTGGTACTCGTCGTTGGCGTGCCCGTAGGGCTCCACCGAGGCCACAGGCCCGATCTTCTTGGGAAGACCGCCGCCCTGGATCCCGGGTCGCTCCATCCTCTCCGTCCCGTTCTTCCAGTAGACGTAGACGTTGTCCATCAGCTCGCGCCCGGAGGTGGGCTCCACCAGAGGTGTGTTCATGAGCTCGATGTGGAGGACCGGTGGATTCAGATTCTCGGCGGTGTAGTAGGGCCCATCGAAGTAGACCTCTCCCTCCTCGAGACGCCAATAGGTCCACATGTCCTTCTCTTCCACGAACGAACCGTCCTGGTAGCCGACGTCGAGGGTCATCGGCTTTCCCAGCATCCTCCAGTGAGTGGGAATCCAGGCCCCGATGCACAGAATCACCACGTCGGCGGTGATCGAGCCCGCCGACGTCTCCACGGCCCTCACCTCACCACCCTCCACGTCGTACCCGGTGACCTCGACTCCCGACACCACGCTCACCCCGTGACGCCGACACAGCTCGGCGAGCCCGTTCACCGCCTGGACGGTGCCGGCATAGCCCGACATCTTCTCGTGGATGACCACGTCGATGGTGTGGTGTTTGAAGTCGGGCCAGATGCCGGTGAGGAAGTCGCGAGCGTCCTGTCCCACATAGAGATCGGACGGGTATCCGACCGAGTTCTGATTCTTGTGGATCTTCTCGTATTCCGGGATCTGGTTCTCCTCCCCACACGAGATGTAGCCCACCTGCTGGAACCCCAACAGCACGGGGTCGTAGTTCCAGACGTCGACGGACTCCCTGATCAGGGCGTGCAGTGGCTCGGTCATGTAGAAGTTGCGCACACACCCGCAGGCGATGCCTGTGGCCCCGGCACCGGGACGGGACTTGTCGAGCACGACGATGCCGGCACCGGTCCCGAGTTGCATGGCGAGATGCCAGGCCGTGCTCATGCCGTGGACTCCTGCGCCGACGATGACGTATGTGGCCGACTCCGGCAATTGCGACATCATTACCTCGATTCTCTATCGACGCTGGCGGACACTATCGGTAGTCGGTTACGTTTCCAATGGTGGATGTCCCATTCCAGCTGCCGTCCCTGCTCGCCGATCCGCCCCTTCCGGAGACGACGCTGGTCCTGACCGAGGCTCTGGTCTTCGATGGCACCGGGGAGAGTCCTCGTGAGGTAGATGCCGTGGTGGTTTATCACGGGCGCATCAGGGACGTCACTCCTCCCGACAACGCCACCATGATCCACCTCGACGGACGGTTCCTGATGCCGGGGTTGATCGACGCCCATGCCCACCTGGCCGAGCAGCCCTTGGTCGTCCTGAAGGAGGGTATGGAGCCGCTACGACCGGGAGTCCGCGGCCATCTGGTCGCTGCCGAGGCCCGCAAGGCGCTGCGCATGGGGATCACGACCATCCGCGACGTCGGAGCCCGGGGCGACGTCGTCCTCACGTTGCGTCAGGCGATCAGACACGGTGCGTTCTTGGGTCCCCGGATACTGGCCTCGGGCCGCATCGTCAGCGCCACATCAGCCGGCGGCCGCCACTTCTCCGGCATGTATCGACAGGCCGATGGGCCCGATGAGATGAGAAAGGCGGCTCGCGAGCAACTGCAACGCGGTGCCGATTTCGTCAAGATCATGGTCACCGGGGCTCGTTCTGTGGAACTGGAGAACCCGGAGCCGTCACAGGTCACGAGAGAGGAGCTGGCCGCCCTGGTCGATGAGGTGCATCGGCAGGGCTATCGGGTTGCCGCCCACTGCGAGGGCCTGGAGGGAACGGAGATGGCCGTCGTGGAGGAGGTCGACACCATCGAGCACGGCTTCTACCTCAATCAGAGACCGGAGCTACTCGGGCTCATGTCCAGCAAGGGTCAAACCTTGGTGCCCACTCTCAGTTTCCTCCACGACATCGTCGATCAGCGTCACGAGGCCTGGTCACAGGCTCTCATCTCACGAGGCACGTACAACGTCGCCGAGGCCAACAAGACGTTGCAAGCCGCCATCGCGGCCGGTGTCAACATCGCGATGGGATTCGACTCCCGACCCGAAGAGCAGGCGGCGTCGGAACTCGAGGCGATGGTCGACGCGGGTATGTCCCCGCGGGATGCGTTGGTTGCGGCCACCTCGGGTGGCGCGGCCGCGCTGGGTCTCGACGGGCTGATAGGTGGCATTGGCGACGGCATGCTCGCCGACCTGATTGTCGTCGACGGGGATCCGCTCGAGGATGTCCGCATCCTGACCGATGCCGAGCAGATCCAACTCGTCCTGCGATCCGGTCTCGTGGCCCACTCGGCGCCGGATCTCCGGCGGACCTCGAATCAGCCGCGCCGTGACTGACGCCCGCGCCCGAGCCCGAGCACGACGTGAGAAGCGGGAGGGGATGAGACCTGGGCGGCAGACGATCTACAGGAGACTACGGAATCCTTATGAGCCCCTGCGGGTCCTCTCGGATGACCAAACCGGGGCCATCCACGAAGCGGCGCTCGTCCTGCTGGAGGAAGCCGGTATGCGAGTAATGCTCGAGGAGGCCCGGCACATCCTGAGACAAGCGGGAGCGGACGCCGATGACGAGACCGAGATGGTCCGATTCGACCGCGGTCTGGTCGAAGAATCGATAGCCGCGGCTCCTTCCGAATTCGAGCTGGTGTCACGGACCGGGGAGCGGGATTTGACCATCGGCAATCGATGGGTGGCCATGCTGCCGGTGGCCGGGCCCCCGCATGCCCTGGACCTGGATCGAGGCAGACGCGCCGGGACTCTGGAGGACTTCGAGAACTTCGTCAAGCTGGCTCAGTCGTTCGATGTCTTGCACAGCCTCACCCCCATGGTGGAGCCGCAGGACGTCGATCTCGAGCTGCGTCATCTCAGCATGACGCGGTCGCAGCTCGTCTTGAGTGACAAGGTCCCATTCGTATACGCCCGGGGTCGTGCCCAAGTCACCGACTGCTTCGAGATGCTCCGCATCGTCACCAAGACGAGCGGTGGCGGGTTCTCCGCAGCCGCTCGCTGCTGGACTGTGATCAACACCAACTCACCGCGGCAGATCGACTTGCCCATGTGTGAGGGGGTCATCGACTTCGCTCGCGAGGGGCAGGCCCTCCTCATCACGCCGTTCACCCTGGCGGGGGCGATGGCCCCGGTGGCGCTGTCAGGAGCACTCACCCAGCAGCACGCCGAGGCGATGGCAGCGATCACCCTCGCCCAAGCGGTTCGACCCGGTGCCCCGGTGGTCTACGGTGCGTTCACGTCGAACGTCGACATGAGGTCGGGTGCCCCGGCTTTCGGCACTCCCGAGGCATTCAAGGCGGCAATCGCCAGCGGCCAGCTGGCCCGCCACATAGGCATTCCATGGAGGTCGTCCGGTGTGAGCACGTCCAACATCCCGGATGCGCAAGCCGGGTACGAGACCATGATGAACACGTTCGGGGCTCTCCTTGGTGGGGCCAACATGATCGTTCACGCCGCCGGGTGGGTGGAGTCGGGGCTGTCTGCGTCCTATGAGAAGCTGATCCTCGATGTCGACATGCTGCAGATGATCGCCGAATCGCTCCAGCCGATCGACACCTCGGAGGAAGAGCTGGCAGTCGACGCCATTGCCGATGTGGCGCCCGGCGGGCACTTCTTCGGCACCGATCACACGTTGCAGAGATATCGCAGCGCGTTCTACGAGCCGATGACTTTCGAACGGTCGAACTTCGAGCAGTGGGAGGAATCGGGCTCCCTCACCGCCGTGGACCGTGCCAACCCGGTTTGGAAGCAAGTGCTGGCCGAGTTCGAGGCGCCGGCCCTCGAAGATGGCGTGCGGAGCGAGCTCGAGGCGTATGTCGTGCGCCGGACGGCCGAAGGTGGCGCTCTGCCCAGGACCTGAGGGGATAGAGTCCCGGCGTCCCCAAGAGAGGTCGTGATGAAAGCTGCAGTGATGCGCGCCGTCGACGAGCCTCTGATCATCGAGGACGTGGACGTCTCGGATCCGGGGCCTCTCGAGGTCATGGTCCGTGTCGTGGCCGCCGGTCTCTGTCACAGTGACGTTCGGTTCATGGAGGGTTCATATTCGGTGCCGTTGCCTGCGGTGCTCGGTCACGAATCGGCCGGGGTCGTGGAAGAAGTCGGCGATCGGGTAACCCACGTGTCACCTGGAGACCACGTGATCACCTTCCTCTCAGTCTTCTGCGGGACCTGTGAATCGTGTGTGTCAGGTCGAGCGAATCTGTGCTCGAATCGGGAGGCGACCCAGCGTCGAGAGGGGGAGCCGGCCCGTCTTTCCTCCTCTGGTGAGCCAATTCATCAGTTTCTGAATTTGGCGTCCTTCGCCGAGAGGATGCTCATCCACGAGAACGCCCTGGTGAAGGTGACCAAGGAGATCCCGCTGGATCGGGCCGCCCTTC
>CAZSOF010000172.1:0-2468 GCA_964607685.1 uncultured Acidimicrobiaceae bacterium
CCACTCCGCGACCTCTTCGTCGGAGCGATAGAGAGAAGGGTCATCGGCCGTGGCGTGTGGGCCATACCGGTAGGTCATGGCCTCGATCAGTGTTGGACCTCGACCGTCCCGGGCCCGACGAGCGGCGAGACGTGTCGCCAGATATATGGCGATCGCATCCATCCCGTCTACCCGGAACCCGTCAAACCCGTATCCCGCGGCCTTTTGGGCGATGGTCTTTGCGCCAGTCTGTTTCTCGTAGGGAACCGAGATGGCGTAGAGGTTGTTGGAGCAGATGAAGACGGTCGGGGTCTTCCACACCCCGGCGAAATTCAGCCCGGAGTGAAAGTCGGCCTCGGAGGTGGCACCGTCGCCGAAGTATGCGGCCGTCACCGTGCTCTCCCCGCGAAGCTTGGTCATGTACGAATAGCCCACGGCGTGGGGGATCTGGGTGGCTATGGGGACGGTGATTATCCCGGTTCGATACCTGGAGATGTCCCATGCGGCGTTGGGCAGACCCTTCCAATACGCCAGGAGGACCTCCATGGGGAGGCCCCTGGTCACCTGAACACCGTGCTCCCGATAGCTGGGGAACACGAAGTCCGTCGGCTCCAGCGCCAGCGCCGATCCGATCTGGACCGCCTCCTGGCCTTCGAGCATGGCGTAGGTGCCGAGACGTCCCTGGCGCTGCAGAGCCAGCATCCGTCGATCCAGGGTCCTGGCGAGGACCATGTTGCGGTACATCGTCTGGTACAGCTCGGGGTTGAGGCGTGGATCATCACCCACGAGGTCGCCTTGGGCGTCGATGATCCGCAATGTCTCGAACTTGCCCATGTGCTGAGTCTGCCACAACCATCGACTCCACGAACAAGCAGCTGGGCTATGTTCGCCTGATGCCCACGTTCCGCTCCGACATCGCCGCACTGTCTCCCTATCAGGTCGGACGTCAGTTGGACGAGGTCGCCCGTGAGCTCGGTCTCGACCCGGCCGAGATCGTCAAACTGGCGGCGAACGAGAGCCCTGAGGGCCCCTTTCCCGGAGTGGTCGAGGCGGCCGCCCGTGTGCTCGAGGTCACCAATCGCTACCCGGACCAGGACTGCTGGGATCTGGGCCACGCCATGGCCGGAGAGCTCGGTGTCGACTTCTCCAACATCCTGTTCGGCGCCGGGAGTGTGGCGCTATTGGCCGAGTTGACCTGCGCCGTCGGCGGGCCCGGGACCAACTTCGTCTACGGCTGGCCCAGCTTCATCATGTATCGCTTCGCCTCTGTCTGGGCCGGCTCCAAGCATGTCGAAGTGCCCCTCGACGAGGAGTTCCGTATCGATCTCGATGCCCTGAGGGATGCCATCGACGACAACACCCGGGCCGTCATCCTGTGCAACCCCAACAACCCGACCGGGACGATCATCCCCGGTGACGACATCGAGGCATTCGTCGAGTCGGTGCCCGAGAGCGTGCTCGTCGTAGTCGACGAGGCCTATCACGAATACGTGACCGATCCCCGGTATCGGACACAGGCCCCTTTGGCCACGCAGCGACCCAACCTGGTGGTGTTGCGCACTTTCTCCAAGATCTACTCCCTGGCTGCTCTCCGGGTGGGCTATGCGGTGGGTCACCGGGACACGATCACCGAGGTCCGAAAAGCCCAGGCACCCCTGACGGTCAACCAGGTGGCGCAGGCGGCGGCCCTGGCCTCGTTGGGACAGCACGAAGAGCTGGAGAGACGCCGCTCGCTCAACGCGGCGCGCCGTCACCATCTGACAGGAGCGTTGACCGAGAGGGGCCTCCCCCTGGCGGAGAGCCAGGCCAACTTCGTCTTCTTCCATCTCGGTGACCAGGCCGATCAGGTCGTGGCCAACATGATGGCCATGGGGGTGATCACCCGCGGGATGTCACGGGGATGGGTGCGGGTCACGATCGGTGATGACCAGGAGAACCAACGGTTCCTCGAGGTGCTGGACGAAGCAGTTTCCCCAGGCTGACCCGTCATCGCCTCCTCTTGTTGCGGCCGTTCTGGTGCTGTTGTTGATGTCTGCCTTGTAGGACGAGTGGCATCGTCGGCGTGGTGATCACCTAATCGGGTGGGAGGCTCTGGAGGAAGTTCCAACACACCGACCCTTCATGAGTCACAATGAAGGGGCCCCGAGCCCACCTGACATGGACGCATCGAGAATCCAGGCCGAAGCCACCAGACTCCTCCCGCTGGCCGAACGGGTGCTCAAGCGCTACCCGTTCCTCACCCGGGAAGTGGAGCACCTGGCCACCCACTCCAATGTGATGTTTCGCGTGGTCAGCGAGAGTGGTGAGCAAATGGTGCTCCGGGTGGGGGCGCCGCATGGCAACTCACGAGCCAATATCGAGCTGGAAGTGGTCTGGCTGGACGCTCTTCACCGCGACACCCAACTCGAGGTGGTGAAGCCGATCCGGACCGCCGGTGGCGGTTTGATCGTGGACGAGTACGACGACGGCATCGGCAAGGAGCGTTCATG
>CAZSOF010000172.1:2568-5749 GCA_964607685.1 uncultured Acidimicrobiaceae bacterium
TATGAGCACGTCCTTCCCTGGCCGATCGTGGATGATCGTCAGCTCGACGGCTTCCACGCGGCCCGTCAAATCATGCTCATGAACTACGCGGGACGGACACTGCGAACCGACGAGGCAGCCGACTTCATCGACCGGGTGATACCTTGGTTGGAGCGTTACGTCGAGCGTTACGGCTGACGTGCGCTATAGCGATCGTCGCCAGGCCGGAGAGTTGCTTGGTGTGGAGGTGTCGGATCTGGAGCCTCCCGACCCGGTCGTCTATGGCTTGCCACGGGGTGGGATCCCGGTTGCCTTCGAGGTAGCCGGGGCGCTGGACTGCCCACTCGACGTCCTGGTGGTGCGAAAGATCGGCGTGCCGTTTCAGCCCGAGCTGGCCATGGGCGCCATCGCCGAGGGAGACGTGATCATTCGCAACTCCGAGGTCATAGCCGAAGCCTTCATCGAAGAGGACGAGTTCGCCGACGTCGTCGAGGCGGAGCGGCGTGAGCTCGACCGGCGGGTCGCGGTCTATCGGTCCGAGGTTCCACAGATACCGGCGAAGGGTCACACCGCGATCGTTGTCGACGACGGGCTGGCCACTGGTTCCACGGCGATGGCCGCGGTGTCGGTGCTCAGGAAGAAAGGAGCCGGGGGAGTGTGGTTGGCGGTGCCGGTGGCCCCTCGGGCGACGATAAGGTCGCTGGAGCGCAGCGCGGATCGTGTGGTCGTGCTGTCAAGGCCGCTGAGCTTCGGTGCGGTCGGTCTGTGGTATCAGGACTTCACCCAGACCACCGACGACGAGGTCAGGGCCCTGTTGGCCGAATCACGGCTACGGTGACGGCCCACGTCGTCTACGCCGGAGCAAGACATGCCGTCACTGGAGAAGTTCTGCACCGTTGAGGCCGATCTCGGTCTGAGGGTCATCGGCAAATCACCATCGGGTATGCGCATCGACTTCCCGTTCGAAGGCACAGCCACCAGCGACCACTGGCAGGGAGAACGGGCGGTGAGGGGCATCGATTATGCGACCGTGCGGGCCGACGGGAACATGAGCCTCGACGTCCACGCCACCATCGGCGAGAAGAGAGAGACCGTCGCCTACACGGCCACCGGGGTCTCCATCGCCAATGAGGATCAGTCGGCCGACCCCAGAGAGCTGATCGTCTTCGAGACCGGCAACGACGAGCTGGCCTGGCTGAACGACGAGGTGGGCGTGGCCTTTGGCCACGGCGCCGGCGGCAAGCTCACTCTCGACATCTACCTGGTCAAACCCTGAGAGGTGGGGTCAACTACTTCCGGTAGTTGACCCCGTATACGGGGCTAACAACCGGAGGTTCGGAGGGCCAGCGGTCAGGCCGGGTTGCGGAAGTCCGGGTCCCGCTTCTCCAGGAAGGCCAGCACACCCTCGCGGTGCTCGGGCGTCCTCCCCAACCGGGCCTGCTCACGTTTCTCCTCCTCCAGCTCCTCCTCGAAGCTGAACTTGCCGGATCCCCTTATCAGGCGTCGCGTCGTCACCAGGGCATCCGGCGGCAGGTCGGCGAGTCTCGCCGCATATTCGACCGCCTTCTCCACGCATCCGTGGTCGGTGGTCACCTCAACGCAAAGACCCCGGGCCAACGCCTCTTCGGCGGGTAGGCGCCGGTTGGTCATGGCCATCTCCAACGCCGTGGACACCCCGAGATGACGGGGAAGCAACCAGGTTGAACCGGAATCTGGCGCCAGTCCGATGGCAGTGAACGCCGAGGTCAGATAGGCCGAAGTGGCCATCACCCGCAGGTCACATCCGAGGGCGAGGCCCAGGCCGGCGCCTGCCGCCACCCCATTCACGGCAGCCACGGTGGGCACGGCGCAGTCGCTGAGCGCGGTGACCAGAGGATGGAACACCTCGTCGAGGTGTTTTGCCAGGTCAGGACGGCCTTCGTCGTATTCATCGACGAACGCAGAGAGATCGGCACCCGAGCAGAAGGCCTTGCCTTCCCCGGTGACCACCACCGCCCGTGCCTGACTCTCGGCGCGGGCCAATGCGGCGACGATATCCAACGAGAGCTCGGCGTCGATGGCGTTGAAGCGCTGGGGACGGTTCAAGGTGACGACGGCGACATCGCCCTCGACCTCATACTTGACGGTCATGATGCTTCCTCGAGCTCGCGAATCGTAAACCACGGAAAACGCAGGTGGCGATTGGAGTATCGCCTATCGTTACCTCCATTGTCGCAGCTGAAAGAGCCGCGAAATCATCGACCCACAAGGAGGCGTCGTGAACAAATCCGAGATGGCGGACGAGCTCGCCAACAAGGCGGATATCTCCAAGGCCAAGGCCTCGGAGGTCATCGACCACATCTTCTCCACCAAGGACGGAGAGGGGATCATCGCCGTGGAGCTGGACGCGGGCCGTAAAGTCAACATCACCGGCTTCGGCAGCTTTTCACTCAAGCACCGGTCGGAGCGTCTGGGGCGCAACCCGGCCACTGGCGAGACCATCACAATCCCTGCGCGGAAGTACGCACACTTCAGTGCGTCCAAGGGCCTCAAGGATCGGGTAGCGGTCTAAAGCCGATCCCTGACGTTTTGAGCGGCGGGCCGTCACGGCCCGCCGCTTTTGTCTATATGCAGGAGCGGGATGACCGTTTAGCGTGACGGCGATGAAGCTGGACGCGGAACGCTGGAATCCTCCAGTGGCAATTGCCCATCGCGGGAGCCGGATGCTGTGGCCGGAGAACACAATGACCGCGTTCGGTGGCGCCATCGGGCTCGGCTATCGACACTTGGAGACCGACCTGCAGTTGACCGCAGACGGTGTAGTGGTCTGCTTTCACGACGACACCGTCGAGCGGACCACCAACGGCACCGGCAATGTCTCCGACCTGAGCCTGGAGGAGCTCCAGGGCCTGGATGCCGGCTACCGACACGCAACACCCGACGGATTCACCTTTCGCGGCCAGGGGATAGCAGTGCCGACTTTCGAGGAGGTGCTCACGACGTACCCCGATGTCTCGGTGGTGGTCGACTTGAAGACCGATGGTCTGGTCGAGCCGTTGAAGGAGCTGATCGACGACCTGGATGCTCACCAGCGCTTGATCGCGGGAGCGTTCTCCGACACGCGCCTGACCGAGTTCCGGGAGATGACTGACGGACGAGTGGCGACCTCGACCGGGCCTATGCTCTCCCGGATGTGGGTGCTGGCGTCGCGGGTGGGAAGGGG
>CAZSOF010000173.1:0-5734 GCA_964607685.1 uncultured Acidimicrobiaceae bacterium
AGAGCACTTGACTGGCAGTCAAGGGGTCAGGGGTTCAAATCCCCTCAGCTCCACCAGCTTCTACCAGGGGAAACGGTCAAACCTCCGCTTGCTGATGGCGGGGTCGGGCGCTTATCGGGCGCTTAACGACCGGGCCAGCTTCTCGATGGCATCCTTCTGGATGCCAGGCACCACGCTGGAGTAGATGTCCAACGTCACCTTGATCGAGGCGTGCCCGAGACGTTCCTGGACGATCTTGGGATGGCATCCGTCCTTCAACAGCGCGGTGGCATGTGCATGACGCAGGCCCTTGATGTCGGTGGCCGGAAGACCAAGCCGCTTGATCGCTTTGCTCAGGGTCTTCGACAGGTAGTCGGGCCGGTAGGGCTCGCCAATCTCGTTTGTGAACAGCCATTCGCCCCCAGCCCATGCCGGCCCGGCGCGCAGCTGCTCTTCGAGCTGAGACACCTTCCAGCGTTTCAGGACGGCCACCGTCTCACCATCAAGGTCGACGGTCCTCCGGGACGCTGCGGTCTTCGGCCCCTTCTCGATGACGTCACCACGGACGGTCACCCGAGCGCGGCGCACCGAGATCACATCGCCGTCGATGTCTCCCCACTGGAGGCCTGATAGCTCCTCACGTCTCAGCCCCGTCCAACAGGCGAGATCTCCGTGATCGCGGCCACTTTGTGCAGCCGGCATCATCAGAGGAAGCGATCCGCCAGCTCGAAGACCTCGCCAGCCCCGTCTCAGCGTTCGTGAGAGATTGGTGTGAGGTCGGTCCTGAGCGAGAGGTCAAGGTGGAGGAGCTCTACAAGGCGTGGCGGTCCTGGGCCGAGCATCAAGGGATGAACCGCATCACTACCGCTCAGACGTTCGGACGCGATCTCAGGGCTGCCGTCCCGAATGTCAGCAAGACCAGGCCCTATGAGGGTGACGAGCGCATCCATGTCTACGTCGGTATCGGGTTGAAACAACACTCCCCGGTCATCATGACCAGCCGTGACCAGGGTTTGGTCATAGCAGGTCACCATGACCGAGCATTGAAGTCTCCACGTGAAAGACCTCGACCCCGATGAGTGACCCTGCCTCGCAACGGCTCCACCAGGACCGAGACGAACACCCACCAGTCCCAGGGGGAGGGGGGCGCCTCGGAATCACAAGCGCCAGAAGTACCGGCGAGTCCAGTGACCAATTTTTCCCCAGAGCCGAAATTCCAGAGCCTGAGGGTCGGCGGTGAGGTTTAGACGCCGCCACCGGGTCTGCGAAGCATGTGGCCAGGGGTTTCGCAGCTCGAGGACTGACGCCAGGTTTTGCCGTGACGCCTGCCGGAAGCGGGCCGCTCGAGCTGATATCGCGGACATATCGCGGACAGATTCTGATTTATCGCGGACAAGGAAGCCGAAGACAGGCATTGATTGGAAACGAAGCATCGACACCGCTCGGGCTTCCGCTCGGTGGCTCGAGGACAACTACCCGCTTTAGAAAAGGAAAGGAACAATATGCAATTACCCCCACCGACAATCCTGACTGACGAGGAGTTCGTCGAGAACCTGATAGTGGTGGCCTCTGGCGCGATCAAAGGATTCGCCGCGGATCCCGACACCCTTGAAGCGCTCCGCTCCGATGACTTGGGGTTGATTATCCACGCCCGCGGCGTGGAAATCATCGAGGGGCCCGACTACCCGGCCCGGATCCTGGGTAAGCGGCTCATCGAGGAGACCGAAGAGGCCCTCAGAAAGGAAACCGAATGACCATTACACAAGAACAGGTGGCCGAATATCAGGCCAACTTCGAGGAATTGGACAAGCTGGACATTCAAATCGCCAGCATCGCTAGTCGACGGAAGTTGAGCGCCGATGATGAGCGCCGGCTCACCGCCTTGCGTCTGGCGTATCGGGTGACCGACGAACAGCGCAAAGACTATGAACGAAGTTGTCTCCTGGCCAGCGTGTCGTTCGATGGCGTGACCCCGGCGAACGTGCAACCTGGCCACACGCCGGAACGGGAACTTGACGACAGATAAGCCAGCAGGAGGGAGCCACTCCATTCCCCCGCAGACTCGAGTGTGAGCAATGGAGGATCACTGCTTCGAACGAACTGCCACAAAGTGGCTCCCCTCCTGGCTCCTCCGATATCGGCAACCCTGCCGTTGTGGTGATAGGTCGTCAGCCTCAAACAGCCGGGGTCATGGTTTGCTTGGGTCTGATGCTGGTGTCGCGTAGGCTTGGCCTGACCAAAGGTTTCATGCGTGGGACCCGGGGTTAGGGCTGGCGCCCCCCTCCTAACGAGGCCAGCTCCCCCCCAAGCAGGACTCCGGGTCCCACACCAAATCTTCATTGAATTTGAGTGGACGCTCAACATTCATTAGACTGATGTCCCACAATTGAAACCCGCTCCCGGGCGGCGTGAGGGTGACGGTCGCCGACAAAGACCTCGTTCGGGAGAAGGTGTCAAAGCCACCGCGCGATGGTTTGGGGACGCCGACAAATCCCCCCGGTTCTGAGCTTCGACTCCGCTGACACACAAGGAGCGAAGCCATCATGTCTTCACTCAACAGACTCAAGGAGCTTGGCGACGCCATTCGCCAAATCTCCGAGAAACCGAAATTGACACAAGCCGACGCTGCCCAAGTTGAGAAGCTCGCCGCCGACTTCGAGCGTGAACACCTCGAGTTTTCCCGAAGCCAGGCGCACTCGAAGCCTCTGGACAGCGACCCGATTGGCGAGCCGCGCTCGGCAACCAAGTACCGCAAGCCTTGGGAACTTCTCCGGCACGAATGGGGATTTCGCACCGCAAGCCCCAAGGAGCTGAAAGAGCGGGCCCTCTCCGCGGTGGAGCACGCTGACGGCGCCAACGACGCCGGCCGGGAGAGAATGGCCGAAGTCCTCGAGGAGGACGACAAGGCCGGAACCCTGTCGAAGGTTGCTTTGCTAACAACAGATCCCGATTACGTCAGCGCCTTTGCCGAAATGGCCCGGACGGGTGGCGCTAACCCCCTCCTGTCAGAGTCCGAAATCCAGGCCGTGAGGCGTGTCAAGACCGAAGCCCGCGCGATGGGTCTCACCGACTCGGCGGGTGGGTTCCTGATCCCGTTTCAGTTAGACCCTGCGGTCATCATCACCTCCGATGGCAGCTTCGCCCCGATAAGGCGTGTGGCGAAGGCCGTCCAGGCGCTCGGCGATACCTACAACCCGGTCAGCTCGGGGGCCGTGTCCTGGTCGTGGGATGCGGAAGCCGAGGAAGTCAGCGACGATGCGACCACCTTCGCTCAGCCGTCGATAACCATTCACAAGGCGCAAGGGTTTGTGCCGATTTCGATGGAAGCTCTCGAGGATGCCGCCAACGTGGCAGAGGAAGTGGGAAAGCTCCTGTCATTTGGCAGGGACACGTTGACGAGCACCGCGTTCGTGACGGGCTCGGGTACCGGTGAGCCGTTCGGCATCATCACCGCCCTAAACACGGTCGCCGGGTCGATTGTCGCCTGTGCGACTAGCGGCACCTTCGGCGCTGTCGATGTGTACAGCTTGGATGAGGATCTGCCAGCCCGATACCGCCAAGGTTCAGGCGCCGCGTTCTTTGCTCATCGGGCCATCTGGCATGACGTCGAACAATTTGAGACGACTAATGGCTCGCAGTTGTTCCCTGCCGCCGCGGGCAACCCTGGCCGACTCTTCGGAGTCCCAACCTACGAAGCGGAAGCCATGGACGGCACAATCTCCACCGCTGACGACCACATCCTGGTATATGGGGATTTCGCAAATTATGTGATTGCCGACCGCAGCTCGAGCGTGGAATTTATCCCGCACCTGTTCTCGACGGGCGCTGGCCGGCCCACCGGCCAGCGTGGATTCTTCGCCACCTATCGAGTCGGTGAATAACGGAGCGTTCAGGCTTCTCCACAACACAACCTAGGAAAGGATTGGGCGGGGACTCCCCCCGGGGCTTCTGTGGGGGTCCTTCCCAACGGGGTCTTCCGGCTGTGTCCGCTCTCTTCGGGATGTGAATTCTCGGCTTGTCCCGGTCGAGGGGGGGATTAGCCTGTTGGCTAGCGGTCGGGTTGGGGGTGAGAGGACCGCGATGGCTTCGTATGCCGCCAGGTTTCACATTCACGGCCAGAACAAAATTCCCTTGGACATCGAGGTCGACGTTTCCGATGAGAAGATGACGCTGCTCGTCGGCGACCAAGAGGTGGCGTACTGGCCTCTACAAGAGTTAGAGGTTGGTGTTTGGTCCGACGGCTTTCATGTCAAGTCCGAAGTCGAAGAGTTCGTTCTCAACGTCACCGACGCGGCACGATTCGCTGTCGAGTTGGGTGTAGACCAGGACTCCCAAATAAGAACCACCGAAACCAAGTCCTTGCCTTCACTGATGACAAGGATGGTCGATGAGCTATTCGCCCGGGCCAACATGTGGCTGGTGGAGAACCCGAAACGTCACAGCAAAGCAAAGGTGTGGGAAGCCGCCAAGGCAATAGTCACCGCGGTAACTTACGACGAGCTGGGGGAAGCGATCCGAGAGATCCTCATCGCCGCCAAAACTGATGACAGAGACGCCAAAGACGTCGTTACCGCATTCGGCCGACTGCACCCGCCACAGTCTCTGTCCAATCCGGAGCATCAACGGTCATTGGTGGCGAACTACCTCGTACTTCGTCTAGAGGAAACCTCGGAATTCGAACAACGAGCCGGGTAATCCTCCCGTCGGAGGTCGCCGACATGGGCGAGACCACCTCCCGTCGACCCTCCCGACCATCGCCCACCACCCCCACGCCCGAGCCTTAAATGGTTCGACGCCATCGCCGGCCTTTGGTCTGTCGGACGTAACTTTGGTGGACTATCAACGCTGCGCCGAGGCTGGCGGCGGCGGCAAAACACCATCTGTGCTACCTACTGCCAAAACCGCGAGCCAAGTGCATGACGCTCGTCACCCGGCCCCCAGACGCGCCAAGACACCCACGCATGACCGGCGAGACCGAGTGGTGCCACGCTCGCTACGTGCTTCGCTCAACGAAGAACCCCGACGGGGCCGAAGCCTTCCCTGCTTGGGGTATTCCAGGCCACGACACGGTTTGCTGGGGGCTTGTCTTGAAATCAGTGCAGCGCTTTGATCAGCGGGTAACTGATTCCGCGACCGCTGCCGACTTTCGCCACATGAGCACGCCGAGGTAGATGACCCAGAGTGTCACAACAACGGACCCGATCGGGAAGAGCACGAAAGCGGTCACGGTGGTAATCCCGGTAAACACCTGGATGACTCCTGACACAAGCCCCACCAGCCCGAAAATCACTCCAACCCAGCCCAACCAGGGGGCATAGTCGGTGCTCTGCAGCATGGCCACCCCGTAAAGGATGGGGACCGCTCCAAAGAGAAACAGCATTATCCCAGTGAAGAGAGCAAAGTCGATCTGAGCCACGGCGCTCCCGGCGGCGACCGCGATGTCCGAGCCTTGCTCCGCCCAGACGTCGGCTGCAGCCTTAGTGGCGAGGCCGTCAACGAGAAGCAGGGGGAGTCCTACTGCGATTCCGACTATTCCCGCTCCCCATGCGAAGTGGGCCCATGCCGCACCTGGCTCGCTGGTTATCGACTCGGTAAGCCCATAAAACGCGGCCAGTAGCAGAGCTAACGCCACCAGGATCGCGAAGTGGTCGGCCACCCAGATACTTGAACCCGACACCTCCTCAAGGAGCCCCTCCACGTCGTCCAGGGACCCCGACTCGCGGGGATGCAGAAGGTTGGCAACAAGACCAATCAC
>CAZSOF010000174.1:0-2122 GCA_964607685.1 uncultured Acidimicrobiaceae bacterium
CCTCGGGAAGGGGTTCGAGCAGGCGCATCTCGTGTTTGGCGAGCACCTCGAGGATGCGCACGTTGCTGGGCATCTGATCAACGGGCATCTGGTCGAGTGACGACGTCATCGGCACTCCGATCTCGGTGAAGAACTCGGGTTGGTGGACCACTGGTGCGTAGAGGGCGAGCAGCTTGCCCATCGTGTGACCGACATTTCGGAAACCGTGTGGGACATTCCCAGGGACGTGCACAGTTGCACCGACAGGGGCCGGGATCGCGTACTTCTCGCCGTTCTCGTCCTGGCCGTACACCTCGTAATCACCTTCCAGAATCCAGAAGGTCTCCTGTGGGACGTGGGTGTGCAGGAACGCGGGGCCGCCGCCGGGCACGCTGATGATCTCGGTGAGGAAGTACGCGTTGTCGGATTCGGCGGCGGTGATCTTGAAGGTCACTACGTCGCCCAACACGAACATCGCCTCGCCTTCGTTCGGCCCGAGCGTGAAGATTCTTCCATCGGTAGTCACGGTCACCTCCTGGCGAGGACAGTACTTGAAGGAGGATGTGGCAACCGATGGTGCAGACGCCACTCGCGGGAGGCTCAGCGTTCGAGACCGATGGATCCGACAGCCATCAGTGAGCTCCGGGTAAGGGTTACTCGGTAGGTTCTGCGGGACCCCGATCGAGATGTGACGGAAGGAGAGATGTTGAGTTCGCTCAGAATGCTTGTGCGACGCTTCATCAATCTTGGCGTTGGTGACGCTGCTCCGCCAGAGGCCAGGCGGATTCGAGTCATCAACGCGGTCTCGGCGATAGCAATCGCAGTGAACGCGTTCTTCATCACCATGCAGTTGACGACGATTGCTGCCGGGGATCTCGTCATGTCGGACATGAGCGGCGTGGTTTTGGTGAACACGATCTCGCTGATCGTGGCGGTGGTTGTGCCTCTCATCAATCGCGTTGGTCATGTCGATCTAGCCATGTGGATGTTGTTCGCGGCTGCCCTCGGGAACACCGTGCTTGCTGCGGTCTTCCTGGGGAGCGACGTCCACGGCGAGATGTTCATTCTCGTGCTTCCTGGTTTCGCTGTGCTGATAACTCGGCCTGGCGACAGACGGACGCAGCTCATCCTTCTGGCGGCCATCGTCGTGGCTTTCACCGCGGTGATGACTGCCAATATCGAGTCGCCTCCCGGGCTTGTCAACAGTCCGCTGAACAGGTGGCTTCTCCTCGCCAGCTCGGCGATGGCGGTACTGTTCATCGGTGCCATAGCCCTGTATTTCAGAGACATCGTCGACACCGCCGAAGCTGACCTTCAGGGTGAGAAGGCGCTATCGGATGAGCTTCTTCTCAACATCCTTCCCGAGCAGACTGCTGATCGCTTGAAGGCGGGTGAGACAGTCATTGCTGACCGTGCGGAGAACGTTTCCGTCTTGTTCGCCGACCTGGTCGACTCAACGCCGATGTCGGAAGCCCTTCCACCCAGAAAACTGGTCGAGCTGCTGAATTCGATCTTCACGCCCTTCGACGACCTTGCCGAACAGCTGAAAGTGGAGAAGATCAAGACAATGGGAGATGCCTACATGGTCGTGTCGGGTCTACCCGTCCCAAGAGAAGATCATCTGGAAGCGATCGCCGAGATGGCACTCAGGATGAGAGACGAGCTGGCAAAACACGATGACCCAGAGGTTGGAGAGCTTCAAATGAGGTTCGGGATCGACACAGGACCAGTAGTCGCCGGCGTGATCGGCAAGAGGAAATTCAGCTACGACCTCTGGGGCGACACCGTGGTTACCGCGGCCCGCATGGAATCCGACGGGATCCCGGGAAAGATCCAAGTAACAGACGAAGTCAGAAACGCACTCAAAGACCGATACGTTCTCGATACGAGAGGACTCGTTGAAATCAAGGGCAAAGGTCGGATGACCACCCATTTCCTGGAAAAGCGACGAAATCTCAGCAATCGGAACGGGGGACCCGGCGGACGGGAGACTACTTCATAGGGGAGTCGCAAGCTGCCAACCGCTCAGCATGCGTCGTCAGGTGCGTTCCATGGGCTCTCCGAGAAGGGTTGACACGGCTGATTCTCCACCTAGGGGAATCAGTGGTGTGGATAAGACGAACAGGTCGCCGTCGAGATCGTA
>CAZSOF010000174.1:2222-5710 GCA_964607685.1 uncultured Acidimicrobiaceae bacterium
GTCGAACGATATCCGGACAGGGTCTACAAGCCATCCAAGGGACTTTTCCGTCTGCTGAAACATCAACCCGACACCGGTTCCTAGCCGGCTGGCGCCGCCGGTGGCGTCGGCATAGGCAGGTCAGCTGTTGGCCGCGATGAATCGAAGAACTCGTCTCCAAGCGTCGGCCGACTCATCCGCGAAGTCCTCGTACTTTCGGTCGAAGAACGAGTGGGGGGCACCCGGGTAGACCACCACCTCGTGAGCCACTCCAGCAGCCTGGAGGGCTTCCTCGTATTCGTCGACGGCGTCCTGGGGAATCCCCGGATCGGCGCCGCCCATCAGGGCCAGGATGGGACATGTCATCTCGTTGACCCGGTCAATCGCCGCGTCGGTATCACTGCGCCGGGGCCGGCCGTAGAAGCCGACAGCTCCTGACAGCCCGAGCCCGTTGGCGGCCTGATGCCAGGAGTTGGACCCCCCGAAACAGAATCCAACGGTGAACACCGGCCGGTCCTGATCCCTGGTTCGGAGCCGGGCGACGGCGGCAGCCACGTCCTCACGAATCCCCTCGAGGCTGGTGGCCGCTACGTGTGGCGGGTATTCCCAGTCGTTGGGACGATCCCCTATCCCAGCGGTGCGTCCGAAGTAGTCAATGGCGACTGCGTCGTGACCGGCCTCGGCGAACCGAAGCACCAGATCCTTGTAGAACTGAAACAGACCTCGCACATCGGGCAGCACCACCACGGCGGCGTCGGACTCCTCGTCCCCGACCGCCTCGAAAGCCATGAACTCGTTGCCATCGGATGCGGTGAGGGTGAGATCACGGGAAGTGACAGCCCGGTCGCCGGCGGCTACCGGCGGTTCGGAGTCATGATCGAAGCACATAGGACCAACACTACGGGCCAGACGTCGCCAACGTTCCCAGCGCTGACGCTCAACAGCCCAAGACGGGCCTACCCGGTCGCGCCGACTATGCGCGCAGCGGGTCGATTACAAACACACCGAAGTTGATGATCGGTGCGGATCAGTATCGTGCCGACATGGGTGCATGAGACTCGGGAATCTTCGACAACGACGACGCCGCCGACTGGGTCGCCGAACTGGCCGCCAGAGGCTTGGACGCGGTGGAAGCAGCATTGGCCAATGCTCTCGGCACCGAGTACCTGGATGCCACGGACGGGGCCTGCGCCCTTGCCGCAGCCGACGTGGTTGCGCGCCTCAGGTCTGAAGGGGGTGAGAACTCCGCATACGCGGCAGGAGTTGTGGCTTGGGTCGAGCAGAATCGGATGTTGCGCTCGCCTGCCCTGGTGGAGCAGGCGCTCGCAGCCGTTGCCAGGGTACGGGGGGACGCCTCGGAGCTACGCGAGCTGTGGGAGGATGCAGGCGATGCCCTAGAGGATTGGCTCTCGGTGCTCGCCGACCTCGAGATCCGGCTCACCTCCTGATACCCCAGATCGCCTGATCCCATTGAGAGTTGTCGGACCGCCAGTGTCAAGCACCGTGATGAGTGACAGGTGCTGTGGTAACTCAACCCAGAACCGGCTCGATGTCGTTATGTGCGGCCGGCGAGGGAGTGGAGGGCTTCGAACACTTCTTCGGCGTGGCCCTTGATATGGCGGCCGACGTCGAAGGAACGAGCCACCATCCCTTCCGGATCGATCAAGTAGGTGACCCGGCGGGGAAAGGCGGACATCGGATGTGGCGGTGGCCGCCTCACCTCGAGCAGATCGGCGACTTCACGACCCGGGTCGGAGAGAAGTGGAAAGTCGAAACTCATGCGCTCAGCCCACGCCCTGTTGGCGTCCGGAGAGTCGTACGAGATGCCAACGATATGGGCGTTCAGTGCTTCCAATTCGGGAGCTCGGTCACGGAGCTCTTCGCCTTCGCGGATTCAGCCGGGGGTATCAGCCTTCAGGTACCACCAGAGGACCGTCCACCGGCCAAGCCAATCTTTGCTGCGGACAGGCTTTCCATACTGATCCACCGCAGAGAACTCTGGAAGGCGGGCACCTGGTGCGAGCACCTACCAATCTTGGCAGCCGCGCACCAATGCTCCAATCCCCCACCACCGGCATCACACGAAGACATGCTCAGACATGTGCCTGACGTACGCCCCTTACGTGATCTCAGTGACCGTGTAGGTTCTCGTTTTCCCAAGGGAGGAGACCCGTGTCGCTGATCGAGAGGTCGGCAGTCGTCCCGCTGCCCCTTGAAGAAACCTGGGAGCTGTTCAACGGCAATGAGCTGCAGGACCTCGTTGAGCTGTCCGATGCGGTGGTCGAGGTAAGGGATTATCGAATGCGAGAGGACGGAACCCCGGAGTATGTGATGGTGAACCTGGCCGGATCTCGACAAGTGAGCCACCGATCCGATTACACCCTCTTCGAGCCTCCTCACAGGACGGTGGACCGCGTTCTGGAGAGTCCACTGGGCGGAGTCTTTCGTGCTGAACACGAGAGCGTGAATGGAGGCACCAAAGTCACACACCGCTGGGAGGTTGAGCCCCACGGTCTCATGAAGCTGATGTGGCCCCTGATAAGAAGCCCCATGGCACGGAACTTTCAGGCAGACTTGGACACCATCGTCAAACGCGTCGCAGCAAAGTACCGCTAGGAACGGACCGACGCATACGCACTCTCTCCCGTCCCCGTTTGAGAGGTGCAGCTAGGCGGGGATATCGGGAAGCAGGGCGAGGTCGAGGATCGAGTAGCCGAAGAACTCACGGTCGTTCCACCTCTCGGTTGCATGGAACCATCCACCGGTTCCTAGGGCGGGGATCGTGACTCCGCACGGGAAAGTGTGAGAGCCCGCAACCTCTATGCCGAAGGGGTGGTAACCGAACTGTCTTGTGGTGGCCGGGTCGCCCCAGCGGTCGAGGTTGACCGAGCGGACAAGCCCATCATCGTCAATGCTGATTCGGAGAGCCAGCTGTTCGTCGCCCACGGCGAGCTTGGCAACGATTCGGTGGTCGTCTTCGGCACGCCACTCGACGCCGTAACGAGGCAACAGAGCGGTCGGCAATCAAACGCCCTCGGCTGCGGCGCGTCCGGCGGCGCGGCGGGCGACGTACGGTCCGGCGACATCGACGACCGGCAGGATCCCAGCAAGTTTTCCACGTCATGCTCCAATCCTCTTGGACGGAGAGCATTGCGATGTTGGTGAGCGACCAGGACGCCGCTGTCCTCGGGGAAACCGGATTCGGTCATGAAAGGAGTCCATGCCCGTTAGGGCCTTCGCCTCTATCACGAAGCGGCGACGAGTCCGACCATAGGATCGACTATCCAGGTTGGAGGTAATCAGATGACCGCTTCCCCCACAGAGACCGTTCGGCTTCCCGGGGACAAGCCACCGGATTGGGCCAATGCGTGGATGAAGTGGGCGCTCACCACCCCTTTCATCCAGAGCATCGTCGGCCAGGGAGTAGCTCTCCTCAGCTTCAGGGGCCGTAGGACGGACAGGCTGTACACGATTCCGGTCAGTTACGACCGTCAGGACGACGTCGTGAC